>CAYHAJ010000210.1:0-32871 GCA_964354535.1 uncultured Pirellulales bacterium | reverse complement strand
CTCTCGACGTCGAGGTTGATCACATCGGCCATATTTTCGAGCGTCTGTCCGGAGCCGGCCTGGCAGCTATAGTTCATCTTGGCTTCTTTGACGGTGCCATCCTTGGCGAAGCAGGTGAACTTCATGTCCTGGCCGCCGACCTCGAAAATCGTATCGACGTCCGGATTGTTGTGCTTGACGCCCAGCGCGTGACAGGTGATCTCGTCGGTGATCCGGTCCACGAGCGCGATCCCTTGTTCCGCGAGTTGCTGGGCCTTGCTCTTGCTGATGAGGATCCTCTCATATAGCTTGCGGGCCGAGCCGGTAGCGCCGACGCCTTTGATGATGACGTTATCCTTGTGCTTGGAGAGGTAGCGCAGGACGCGCTTGAGCGACTCC
Source organism: uncultured Pirellulales bacterium (assembly GCA_964354535.1). GTDB lineage: Bacteria > Planctomycetota > Phycisphaerae > Sedimentisphaerales > Anaerobacaceae > PLanc-01. The sequence continues at coordinate 32,493 of CAYHAJ010000210.1, read as the reverse complement.
TCCGGATTGCCATGGGTCTTGATGTAGAGCTTGTCCAAGAGCTTGCCGGTCTTGATCTCGACCAGCGAGCCTTTGGTGGTGGTGCTGCCACCGTCGATGCCAAGCACGACCTCGGTGCCGGGCGGGATCCGGGGGTGGAGCGACTCGCTTCTCTCGTGGACCTTGGCCAGGCTGGCGGACAGCGGCGGCGCGAACTTCCTGCGCTCCCGGCTGTACTCGGCGACACTCTTGAGGTGGTCCGGATCGAGCACGAACGCGTTCTTCTCCTCGATGGCTTTGAGGGCCGCGCCGAGGGCCGCGACATTCTGGTGATGTTCGGGCCGGATCACCGCGGTGCCGACCAGGTCCGAGAGGTTCTGGCGGATCAGGTCATTGGAGAAAACGCCGCCGGTCGAGATGGCCTCGCCGGCGTTCGAGGCGGAGGTGAAGCGGCGCGAGCCGAGCACATCGATGACGTGGTTGCGCGCGACGGTCCGGAACAGGCCCGCGAGGTTGTCCACACGGGTCGCGCCCTCGTTTTGCTTGTGAATGAGGTCCGACTGGACCACGACGCCGCAACGGGCGAGAAACTCGCTGGGCTCCTTGGACCGGGCGGCTTCCTCCTCGGCCCGCCGGAACATTTCCTCCAGCCGGGCCTGAAGCCTGGCACGGTTACGCGCGACGATCCCCTGCTTGGCCGACTCGCTGGCTGCGGCAGGAGGATCCTCCAAATGGGGCGCGGGCACCTCGCCCTGAAAGAGCCGGCGGCACTGTTTTTCTACCAGCATGCCGGAGCCGCCGCCGCACTTGGTGCCGGTGCGCCACTCGACAATGATCTTGCGGCCTCCCGCCAGGCCCAGACTGAAGAAGTAAGAGTCTTTGGCCCCGATATGAAAGAGGTATTTCGCCTGCGGTGCGATCGCCTCGGCCCCCTTCGGGATCGCGACACTGTCGTAAACGTAGAGGGCGCCGCGCATGACGCGCGGAAACGACTCCGCGGCGCTGCCGGTCAGGGCCGTGCTGCGAATGGCCTTGGGATCGAACCGCGCGGCAATATCCCGCCAGGCCTCACCAATGGCGCCGAGCGGGTTGGCGAAATGCATAATCGGGTCCGCGGAGTAAAGGACCTCACCGGCCTCCTGCAAGACTACATAGTGGACAGAACTGCTGCCGACGTCGAGGCCCACAAAGAGCGGCCCGGTCACTGTTTTGGTTCCGTGCGCTTTCCCTACTGCCATTGTGCCCTGCCCGTTTCCTCAAACCGTGTCATCAAGCACATCGCGGCCACTCTGAAGCACAGAATGACACCTCTGCCGAGACCCTCAACAGTCTGATAAGCCAGCCGCGGATAGTACTAACAGCACCTGTTAATAAAGGATCACCTTCCTGTGAAAAGAGAAGGAGCAAACCTGTAGTTACTGTTTCCCTGTGACTTTGTCAAGCCCGCCCACAGAAGACCTAACGGCTTTTCCACATGCTCCCACACGCGGAGATGAGCCTATCCCCTTGACCAAAAAAGACTTACGCGCCTCTCCGCACGGCACCTAACAAACGCGCCCCCTATACTACTAATACTACTACCTTGACTATCTTAGGATTATCAGAAGAGAACCAACAGGCTTAGCCAAACACCAGCTACTCAAAAAGCCTGTGCTGTCCTTTTTCGTGCGAGAGTCTGGAGTCTGAAACAGGCCTGCACTACGATCTTCCTTACCAGCGTTGGCAGACCACAGGATGTCAGTAGCGTTTGAAGGCCTATCTAAGCCACCACCCGCTGCCGCGTCCGGCGGTGGTGTACTGGAGGTATCAACCGCAGGCTTTGTGGGAGGCGGGCTGAAGAGTTCTGTGCGGAAGATCTGCACACATGGTCCTACGAGGGTCGCTGAAGGCGGTTGTACGGCACGACGCTGGGGCACTGTCGCAGCTAACTTATTGCTGGAACATGGATTACGTGTAGAGGGAACGCTCGGGACCGCTATTTCGTAGACAGTGCGGGCCGCTGGGATTAGGATGGTCCGTCGGTTTGGTCGTGAATCCCCAGCACACAGGATCTCGCCAGGAGTGCGATATGAGTATGGATAAGGACAAGGAAATCGCGGGCATGGGTTCGAACGGAAATGAGGAGCGTGGACGGGAACGGGGGCTGGACTTTATCCGGCAGATCGTTGGCGAAGATGCGCAGTCGGGCAAGTGGGGCGGGCGCGTGGCGACGCGGTTCCCGCCGGAGCCGAATGGCTACCTGCATATCGGCCACGCCAAGAGCATCTGCCTGAACTACGGCATTGCCGCCGAGTTCGGCGGCCAGTTCAACCTCCGCTTCGATGACACCAACCCGGAGAAGGAAGAGCAGGAATACGTCGATTCGATTATCGAGGATGTCCGCTGGCTGGGGGCTGATTGGGATGACCGGCTGTTCTACGCTTCCGACTACTTCCAGCAGATGTACCTCTGGGCGGTCGAGTTGGTCCGCAAGGGCAAAGCGTACGTCTGCGATCTGAACGGCGACCAAGTGCGCGAGTATCGCGGCACGCTGACCCAGCCGGGGCGGGAAAGCCCGTACCGTAATCGCAACGTTGAGGAGAATCTCGAACTGTTCGAGCGGATGCGCAACGGCGAGCTCCCCGACGGATCGCGGACCCTGCGGGCCAAGATCGATATGGCCCATCCCAACCTGAACATGCGGGACCCGATCATGTACCGCATCCTGCACGAGACGCACCACCGCCAGGGCGACCGCTGGAACATTTATCCTATGTACGACTGGGCCCATGGCTTCGAGGATTCCATCGAGGGGATCACGCACTCGATCTGCACGCTGGAATTCGAGAACCACCGGCCGTTGTATGACTGGTTCATCGATGCGGTCAACGACGGCCGGACCGATGACGGCTCGGGACCGTGGGGTAAGAAGATTCATCACTCGCAGCAAATCGAGTTCGCGCGACTGAGCCTGACGTACACCGTGATGAGCAAACGCAAGCTGCTCAAGCTGGTGAAGGAGAACCGGGTCCGGGGCTGGGACGATCCGCGGATGCCCACGATGTCCGGGATGCGGAGGCGCGGGTATTCGCCGTCGGCCATGTGGAGTTTCGCCAAGCTGATCGGCGTCAACAAGTTCAACAGCACGGTGGATATCGCCTTGCTGGAGCATTGCCTGCGGGAGGACTTGAACAAGACTTCGCCGCGTGTGATGGCGGTGCTGCGGCCTTTGAAGGTCGTCCTCGACAATTATCCCGAGGGCCAGGTCGAGGAACTGGACGCGGTCAACAATCCGGAAGACCCGTCCGCCGGCACGCGGAAGGTGCCGTTCTCGCGGGAGCTGTATATCGAGCAGGAGGACTTCATGGAGAATCCTCCGAAGAAGTTCTTCCGGCTGGCTCCCGGCCGCGAGATTCGGCTGCGCTACGCCTATTTCATCACTTGTACGGACGTGGTCAAGGACGCCAGCGGCAATATCACGGAGCTGCACTGCCTCTACGATCCGGCCACGCGCGGCGGCGATGCCCCGGACGGCCGCAAGGTCAAAGCGACCCTGCACTGGCTGTCGGCCCCGCACGCCCGGAGGGCCGAGGTCCGGCTGTACGACAACCTGTTCACCCAAGAGGACCCGGAAGACGTTCCGGAGGGCCAGGACTTCACCGCCAATCTGAATCCGAATTCACTGGAAGTGCTGACGGCCGGCTACGTGGAGCCCACGCTGGCGGGGGCGACGCCGCTGAGCCGATACCAGTTCGAGCGGCTCGGCTACTTCTGCGTCGATTCGGACAGTACCGCCGACAGGCTCGTCTTCAACCGCACGGTCACCCTGAAAGACACCTGGGCCAAAATTCAACAGAGCCAGCAACAAGGTTAGCCATATGAACCAGTGGATTGTCTCGGACCCGAACATTTGCGGCGGCAAGCCCACCATCAGAGGCACGCGAATCATGGTCAGGAACATTCTCGGCATGATGGCAGGCGGGTACACCGTCGAGAAGATCCTCCACGCTTATCCGGAGTTGACGCAGGAGATGGTCCTGGCCGCGCTGGAGTACGCTGCGCAGGTCATCGACGAAGAGCAGGTCGTCCATGGCTGAAGCCGCATTGAGGATTCTGTTGGACCAGAACGTCCCCGCTCGCGTGGCCGAATGGTTACGTGGAGAGCGGCCGAATTGGCGGGTAGATCACGTCAATGAGTTGGGATTTGCAGGCCAGTCCGATGATTTCCTGTATCGCTGGGCACAGGACCACAAGAGCATCATCATCACGTTCGACGAACATTTCGCCGATGCTCGTTTTCGCCAATTGGGACATCATCACGGCATCGTGCGTCTGCGCGTCTGGCCGACAACCCTGGAAGCGACGATTGACGGCTTGCGGCGACTCATAGAGAACGTGAATGAAAACGATCTACGCGGCAGCTTGATTATCGTGGATGCTGCGAAGATTCGCCTGCGGAAGCCGTGAGACACTTTAGGATCTTTCCGCATACGGCTTAGCCGAACAGCTCTTTGAACTTCTGCTCGATGTCCGGGTGCCCGCAGAGGGTCTGGCCGACGAGAACGGCCCGGACGCCGACCGATTTGAGCTTCAGCACGTCGGCGCGGGTTTTGATACCGCTCTCGGAGACCAGCTCGCCATCCTCGTCCAGAAGCGAGGCCAGGCGGGCCGTGGTGCGGATGTCCACGTTCATCGTGGTCAGGTCGCGGTTGTTGATGCCCAAGACGCTGTAGCCCTTCTTGGGAAAGCCGATCAGGCTGCGGACGGCCAAGAGCATGTCGGCCTCATGGACCTCCAGCAGCGCGGTCAGCCCCAGCTCGGCGGCGGCGATCATCAGGTCGATCAGGTCGCCCGGCTTCAGGGCTTCAGCGATCAGCAGGATCGCATCGGCGCCGGCCGCCCGGGATTCGTAGACCTGCCAGGCGTCGATGATGAAGTCCTTGCGGAGCACGGGAAGGGAGACCGCCTCCTTCACCTGCTCCAGGTAGTCGAGTTTTCCCTGGAAGTACTTCTCGTCGGTCAGGACGCTGATCGCGTCGGCGCCGCACTGCTCGTAGGTCTTCGCGATCGCCACTGGATCGAAGCTCTCGCGGATCAGGCCCGCGGAGGGCGAGGCTTTCTTGATCTCGGCGATGACGTTGATGCCGCGCGGATGGCGCTTCGTGACCGCTTTGTAGAAATTGCGGCAGCGGGGCTTGTCGGCGATGCGCTGCCGGAGTTGATCCAAGCTGACCTGGGACTGACGCTGCTGGACTTCCTCTCGTTTCTCGGCAATGATATCATCCAGAATGTTCGTCACGGCTTCCTATCTCACTGCAAAATGGGGTTCTCAATGCCCACGGCAGGAAGCGAAAATGAAGAAACGGACCGCCCGTCCACAGCGACTCCACATTCCCGGCTCCAGCCTTGATTCGTTGTATCCTCTCCCTTTTACGGCCGCAACGGCGCGCCTGTTCCACAGTTATTGCGGCGCCGCGCCTTGATTTACGATGCTGACGTATCCCATGCGCAGCTCGGCGAGCGTGTTCTTCAACAACTGCTGCTCCTCGGTTGTCAGATTCCCCTTGGTCTTCTCCTCCAGCGCCTGGAGCAGCTCGATGTTGTACCGGGCCAGATCGAGGTCCGGCTCCCGCTGCTCTTCGCCCTTGATCTGCAGGAAGCCCAAGGCAAAAAGGGTCTGGGTCGCCAACATGCTGATCAGCGCCGCCAAGCTCCCCTCGGGCAGCGGCCCGCCGCGCTGGGGCCCTTCCTTCGCCTCCTTTTGCTCTTCCTCGGCCTCCTTGGCCGCCAGGACTTCTTTATCCCGTTGGGCTTCTTTCTTCCAATCTTCATCAATGATGATTTTCTTTTCCTCTTCTTTCGCCATGACCCATGCCTCTCTATCTGCTTCGGTATTTCTTCGTATTTCGGTCGAGATCGCGCTTTTGAGCTCGCTCGGTGATGGTCCTACGCTTGTCGTACTGCCGTTTGCCTTGGGCCAGGGCCAGCTCGATCTTGGCGATCCCTTTCTGGGTGAAGTACAGCCGCAGCGGCACGAGCGTGAAGCCCCGCTGGTCGAGCTTCACCTGGATCCGGTGCAACTCCGCCTTATGCAGCAGGAGCTTTCTCCTGCGCGCCGGGTCGTGGCCTGTGTTGCCCGCCTGCTGATAGGCGGCGATCTTGGCCCCCACGAGCCAGCACTCGCCCTCCTGGATCCGGGCATACGAGCCGGTCAGGTCGGCCGACGCGGCCCGCAGGGACTTGACCTCGCTGCCCCGCAGCTCCAGCCCCGCCTCGTACTTCTCGACCAGCTCATAGTCGTGATAAGCCTTCTTATTGACGGCGGCCGGGGTCTGATTCTCTTTTGCGATCTTCTTCGCCATGGAATCTATGATAGCCGCCGCGAGCCGGTTTTGCAACGTCCTCATCCTGGACTGCGACCCCAGGGGCACCGGGCTTCAAGATCCAAAAGGTGTCTCTGCAAACTCCGGGTGGCAGCGTCAAGGGCGGAGTCCTTGGTGATGGCCTACCCTGTGAACGGAGACTTGCCTGAAACCAGAGTCCAACCATCCCCAAGGCCTTCGACCTTGAGCTGCCACCCGAAATGCCGCTCATCCGGCAAAGCCCGTGTTTGTCGGCGGGTCTAAGACCGGCCCGCTTCCTGCATCATCTTCTCGAACACTTCCCGGCCGCGTTCCGCGATTTCCTCCGGGCTGAGGTCCTCGACATGACTGGCCAGGGTCCAAAGATGGCCGGCGGGATCGAACACCTCACCCGTCCGGTCGCCCCAGAACATGTCCTGCACCGGTCTCTTGGCCGTGGCCCCGGCGGCGACCGCACGATCGAATGCGGCATCCACGTCGTCCACGTAGAGGTAGAATCCGACGGTTGTTCCGCCGAGCGATTGGGGCGACTCGCATTCCTGCCCCGGCATCTCATCGGACAGCATGAAGACCGAGTCTCCAATCATTAGCTCCACGTGGGCCACCCACTTGCCGTCCGGGGTGAGCATGCGAGACCGCTCCTGTGCCCCGAACGCCTCTTTGTAGAAGTCGATCACCCGGGCAGCGTCACGCACGGTCAGAAACGGGGTTATCGGTCGATACTCTTCCGGTATAGGTTTCACATCGCGTTTCATGGTTCTACTCCTTCAAATCGATCCCGAGATTGTTCCTACCGAATCGAGGTTGGACCGATTCGCTTGATTGGGCCTCAAATGAACTTGTCCTTGAAGCGCATTACGGCAGTCCGTGAGTCCTGTGCGAGAGGAATCTCCTGAGAGAAATAGGGTCTCACCGTTGGGATCGGTGACCGGCGTCTTGGAACCCAGCCGACAGGGGCACATACGAGAACGGGGTCCGCACCTGGTGGGTACGGACCCCGTTGGGGTATCAAGATACCGACACTTAGAAGGGCTTCGGGAACGGCTCCGTGCGGCCGGCCAGCGAGGCGATCTCTTCCGCCGACAAGGCCCGGTTGTAGAAGCGCACATCGTCGATCTTGCCGGTGAAGGTCCGGCTGACCGTGGCGCCGTCGGTCCCCAGCCAGGCGCCGATCAGACCCTCGCCCAGCGTCACGGTCGCAGGCGTCGGCAGCACTCGCGAGGCATCCTTGAGGCCGTTGAGCCACATGGCCCACTCGCTCGCCGAGATCGTGATCGCCACATGGTTCCACTGGTTGGCCCGGGCGATCGACACGCCGGTCAGGTTGCCGGTAAGGCCATTGATCCCGGACTCGACTTTGCCATAGGTGTAGCGCCAGTGCAGATCTCTGGCTTCCCAGCCATTGGCGTGGAAGAAGCTCGCATATTGCAGGGGCACCGGATCGACGGACGTGTTGACCCACATGGAAATCGTCAGGGTATTACCGCTGCCGAGCAGCGGGACGGCTACCGCATCGCCGGTCCCATCCAATGAGAGCACCTGGCCCCGGGCGGGATCGGTGACGATCTTGGCATCGCCTCGGGCCGTGCCGGCGAAGGTGCCGGCGGCATCCTTGAAGTCGCCGTCGAACTTGTACCAGGCGACCAGGCCGGTCTTGCCCGGATCGACCGGCTGGATCACCTCGGGAGCAGTCGGATACAGGCAGATGTTGTCGAAACGCAGCAGGCCCGTTGCGCCGGCCCCATCCACGCCAATCGCGATCTTCTTGACGCTCTTGAGGTCGGCGCCGCTGGCGGCCAGATCGATGTTCCAGGGCTGCCACTGGGTGCGCTTGAGGTCCTCGGCCTTGCCGCCATAGAGGACCTTGGTGCTGTTGATCTGGAGGTACATCTGGCCGGTGTTGTTCGGGTCGCCGTAGAAGGACAGCGCCAGCGTCTTGTAGCCGTGCTTGGTCCAGTCCTGGGGCGTATCGAACGTTCGCTCGGTCTCGGAGTAGGTCGGCCCGCCGGAGTTGGCGTACTTCAATGGCATCGCCTGCTTGCCGCCGAGGATGAGCCGGGTCTCGGCAAAGGGCGCCGGATCGTTGCCGACCACAGCACCGTTGTCTTTCGACCCGAAGCCGTCGACCCAAGTCTGGAAGATCGCTTGGTTCTTCTCCATGTTGTCGGTGTAGCTTTCGAAGTCATCGACGGCGAGGAACTTGACCGTGGCGAAGCTCCAGACATCGCTGGACCAGGTGGTCGGGTCTTTGGCCTCGTTGACTTCGACGATCTTCCAGTAATAGCTCTGCGCCAGATTCAGATCCGCCTCATAGGAGGGATTCTTGACCGTGCCTGCCAAGGCGAGGTTATTCGCGTCGGTTCCGAGGAAGACCTGGTGAGAGCCGGCTTCGCGTCCGGCCCGCCAGCTCAGCGTCGCCTGCGGGGCGACATTTGCCGCGCCGGGGGCGGGACTGGGCTCTCGCGCCGCCACGGGCACGGAGAGGAAGCGAACCTCGCTCAAACCATACTGAGGGGTCAGGCCACCCCAGTTGCTCTTGCAGGTTAGCTTCACGTACCTGGCCATGACGCCCCCAAGATCGACGGTCGTGTTGGCGGCGTAGCCGGCCGCCCCGGGGGCGCGGGCGAACTCGAAGTCGCCCAAAGCCTTCCAGGTGCTACCATCCCCGGAATACTCAAGGGTCACGCCCTTGGCTCCGAAGCCCAGGAAAGACTCGATGAGCTGGTTCGAATTCCAGACGACCATTTGGTGAAGCTTGTAGGCTTTGTCGAAGGTGTACTGGATCCAGGCGCCCTCCGCGCCGGCTTTGCCGCTGAGCCACATGTCGGTGGACGATGTCCCATGCTGATCGCCGGTCAGGCCCGAGCCATCGACGGTCTTCTGGGGACCCATGTCGGCAGCACTCATGCTGGAAGCGGTAGCCGTGACGTTGCGAATCGGATAGGAGTACGGCTCGACGGTGAACTGCCACGTGGTCCCTTTGTAGATTGTGCTGTCCGGCGGGGCGTTGACTTCATCGACGCGCCAGAAGTAAGTCTTGCCAAACTCCAGCCGGCCGGCGTTGTACGTGGTATCGGCTTGGCCCTGGCCGACCAGCACGCCTTTCGGGTTGGTCCGGCTGGCATCATTCACGTCGGCGAAGGCCGTCCCGAAGTAGACATCATGCGTTTTGGCAAACTTGCCCGCCGTCCAAGCGAGGGTCACGTTGCGAATCACATCCGTTGCCTTGTCCGCAGGACTGGCGCCAGCGGCCTGTCCAAAGCCCGGCCCCATGCCCTTCATGGCGCCGGCAATCTCGGCCTCCGTCATCGCGTGGTCGGCCAGGCGGAAGTCATCGATCGTCCCGTTCGGGTAGTAGCCGACATTCGGACTGTCGGAGCCGAGGCGGAAAAACTGGGTCGAAACGCCGACGGACTGCGTCACCGTGGCCGTGACCGACAAGGCCCCGTTGACGTACAGCTTGAGGGTGTTCGCGGCGTCGTCATAGACCCAGGCCAGGTGCACCCAGACATTGGTCCCCGGGACCGTAGGGCGGGTGGCGTCCCGGCTGAGCACGCGGGTCGTGGCATCGGAGAGATCCATTTCCATCCGGTCCTGGTAGATGGCACAGGTGAAACCGCCCCCCGCGGCGTTATTGCCCTGGCGACTGCTGCAGAACTTGTGATCGCCGCTGGCCACCCGATTGACCCAGAAGCAGACGGAGATCGCGCCGGTCCCATTGGTGGCGATCGGGATGACGCCGCAATTGACGTAATTGCCCGATCCGCTGAGCCGCAGAGCCCCGCCCAGTTGGCCCGTCACCCACTGCGGCGTGCCGACGATCGTGCCGTTATACTTGTTGCCGGACGAGTCCGCGGCGGTCGCGCCGGCCCCGTCGTCGAGCTTCCACCAACCGACAATCTTGGCACCGGCCATGCTTGGGGCCAGCAGGCCGAGCAGCAGAACCAACAGAAGGGTGTGCCGCAGTTGCTTACACATAGGAGCCTCCGGAAAAAGGTTGTTCGTATAACGGCTCGAACGCCCGTCGAGCCCGCTGGAGCGACCGAAAATGCATGCCGCTGCGCCGTGACGTTTTTATCGACCGTTAAGGATGGGGACAGAAGCACTTATTCGCCGCTGGTCCTCATTCCGTTGGGCATCGAGACCACGTGATGACCCGTGACTTGACCCACACTCCTTTCGCAGCTTCCGAGAGGTCAGTTCTCCCGGGTCTGCAAGTCCCTTGTACCATTTTCCCCTTCCACCCGCAAGCTCGAAACGGTGATTCTCGGACCTACTTTGGAAGCGAGCCGCGGCCACCGGCTCTGCTACGCCGCCTCTTACGCTGCCCTCGCTGCGCTCTTGTCGCGTCATCTCGAGTATTCGAAGCACTCGGCCGTGCAGGTTGATTACATGCCTCTTGTCGAGATGGATCCCGACGAACTCAAACAACTCCTGACCGACGTCCGAAGCTGGGTCGCCGGCGTGTCAGAGTATGTCAGGAAGAACGTCTGAGTCAGGCGATCCTGCCTGGCGTCTTGACAGGGCATCGGGCCATCAGGATACTGCCCCTCGAACAGAGAACGGTAGACTCTCCTTTTTTCCGGAGCCTTCGTGGCAACTCGATTCCTGCGGAAACGTACGATTGCCGTTGGCGCGGCTACGCTTCTCGTCGTAGCGGCGTGCCTCTGTTACCTGAGACATGCGGAGGACTCACCGGACTTGGAGAACTGGCTGCGATTTGGTTACATGGCGGCCGTCAATGCCGATCTCTCCAAACCCGGCGAGTACTCCGTCCCGTTTGAGGCTCAGCATGTAGACCCCGCGTTGGAGCTGGAGGTGCCGAAGGATCTCGGATGGCGAATGTCCGCCGATGAACTGTTCGCCGGCCTGCAAGCTACTACCGAGTTGATCGATTCTCGCGGCGCGGTGATGTATGCGGGACGGATCCCGACGGACACCCCCAGGTTCTTTTCGCCGGACAACGGACAGATTCTTCTCGTAGAATACGGCTACAGCGGCATCGAGCGGCACAGAGTCAACGTCAGATCAACCAACCGGCACTCGCACTGAAAGGTGTCCCCCACAGGCTCGTTGTGATGAGCCACAACCAGAACCGTGCCGCGAGATCTGCAAAGATGGCGCTGGTCTTCGTCGGCCACGCAGCATTGTTCACCGCGGCCGTAATTGTGACGGTCGTTGTCCTCACCTCCAGGCGCAAACCAGCTCCGAAAGCAACGGCCAAGGAAGACAAAAACGATAACCCCTGACGGGCCAAGCAGCGGAGATCAAACCGGGAGTTGACTACGACGTCGCGACTTTCTGAAGACTACCTTGAGGGCGGCATCCACAGGAATGACGTCATCGCCCGCGGAGGCGGGGGATGGGCTTGGGCGTGGCAGCCGGCGGCAGAGTACTCTGGTCCTGCGAGACCCCACGGACAAACGAGTTTGTCCATGCCACCCGGATGGGGCTTGTTACACTCCGGTCACGTCGAGGATAGCCCTGGAAGCGCGGATAGACGTTGACTGTGCGGGATTGGCCGATACCATAAGTACCTGATTGGGTGACCACCCTGCAACAGAGTCTATCAAAGGAGCAGAGCATGTCCGGAGAATTCACTCGCAGAGATTTACTGAGATCGTCGGCGGCCGTCGCGGCTACCTCGACATTTTTGGCGTCGTGTCAGTCGGAGGCCAAGCCGGCCGCCCAGCCGGCGACGGCGGCAGCGCCCACGGCCGTAGTCACGCCGTCCAGGCCTCTGAAGCTGGGCTTGATGAGTTATACGCTCGCCAAGGACTGGGACCTCGACACGATCATCAAGAACTGCAAAGAGACCGGCTTCGAGCACATCGAGCTGCGCACCACCCATGCCCACGGCGTCGAGGTGACCATGAGCAAAGAGCAGCGGCAGACGGTCCGCAAACGCTTTGCGGATGCGGGGCTCAAGATCAGCCTGGCCAGCGGATTCGCGTACCACTATCCGGACGCGGCCCGGCTGCGGAAAGAGATCGAAGGTACCAAGGAGTACGTGATCCTCGCGCAAGATGTGGGGGCTCTCGGTTTTCGTGTCTTTCCCAACGCTCTGCCGGGGGGCAAAGGGATTCCGGAAGAGGAGACCCTGCGGCAGATCGGCAAGGCGCTGGCGGAAGTTTGCCCGTTCGCCCACGAGCACGGCGTCAAGATCGCCCTCGAGGTTCACGGCAGCGGCACGAACATCGTCGGCAAGGTCAAGCAGATGATCGATTATTCCGAGTGCCCGTATGCCTATGTCAACTGGAACTGCGACGCAAACGATGTGAAGGGCCCGGGCCTCGACGCCAACTTCGCCTCCGTCAAGGACCGCATCGCCAACGTGCACATGCACGAATTGTTCGACAACTATCCGTACCGCCGGCTCTTCGAGCTGCTGAGACAGTCGGGCTATACGGGATATTGCGACGCGGAAATACCGGACAGCAAAGAACCGATCCGTTTGATGAAGTACTATCGGGCGACGTTCCTGGCGTTGCAGAATGTGATCTAATGAGTTGGAAGTGTGCAGTGTGCAGTTTGAAGTCGGGGGACCCGGTGCTGGGCCCTTCCTGCTTGAAACCTGACACGTACAACTTCTCTTCGGAGGATTGATATGAGCAGGCTCAATCGCAGGCAATTCCTTCGTGGTTCTCTGGCGGCGGGGGCTGTGCTCGCCACGCCCGTCTCCCGGATTCTCGGCGCCAATAACGACGTCCGCTTGGGCGTCATCGGCGTTGGCTCCTCCGTGAAGATCGGCGGCATGGGCAAGAACGAGATCCGGGCGCATCTGAAGCTTCCGGGCCTGCGCTTCGTCGCCCTGTGCGATTGCGACAAGGCCCATCTGATGCCGGAGATCGAGAAGCTCCGCTCGCATAATCCGAGCATCAAGGCGTACACCGATCTGCGCAGGCTGCTCGACGACAAGAACGTCGATGCGGTCATCGTGACCACCCCCAACCACTGGCATGCCCTGGCGACGATCTGGGCCTGCCAGGCGGGCAAGGACGTCTACGTGCAGAAGCCCACGGCCCATACGATCTTCGAAGGCCGCAGGATGGTCGAAGCCGCGGCGAAGTACAAGCGGATCGTCCAGGCCCCGCACGGCCCGCGCGAGCGAACCGGCTTCGCCGAGGCGTTCGAATACGTTCATAAGGGCAATCTCGGTAAGGTCCTCTACGCCCACGGCCTCAACTACAAGCCGCGCGAGACCATCGGTAAAGTCGCCGGTCCCCAACCGATTCCCGAGACCATAGACTATGACCTCTGGTGCGGTCCGGCGGACAAGCGGCCCCTGCTGCGCGAGCAACTGCACTATGACTGGCACTGGGACTGGAACACCGGCAACGGCGATCTCGGCAATATGGGTATCCACTACATGGATGGCTGCCGCTGGGGCCTGGGCCAGAACACGCTACCCAAGCATGTGATGAGCTTAGGCGGCCGGTTCGGTTACGAGGACGACGGCGAAACACCGAACACGCAGATCATCTTCCTGGATTACGACCCGGCCCCGATCCTCTTCGAGGTTCGCGGCCTGCCCAAGAGCAAGGACAAGCTCAAAGCGACCTGGCGCGCCACCGACATGGACCAGTATCACGGCATGCAGATCGCCACGATCGTCCGCTGCGAGAACGGCTATGTCGCCAACCGCTCCAGCGGGGGCACCGCCGCCTACGACAATAACGACAAGCTCATCCAGAAGTTCGAGCCGGCCACGCCCGACCTCCGTACCAACTTTCTCGACGTGGTCCGCAGCCGTCGCATCGAAGACCTCGTCTGCCCCGTGCTGCAGGGCCACTACTCCGCGTCCTGCGTCCACCTGGGCAACATCTCGTATCGCTTAGGCAAAGAGACGCCCAGCGACGAGATTCGCGCCGCCATTCAGGGCGAGAAGACGCTGGCGGAAGCGTTCGACCGTCTCCTCACTCATCTGGATGCCAACGGGGTCGACCTTAAGAAGACGCCGATGCGGATGGGCCCCATGCTCACGATGGACCCGCAGACCGAACGCTTCACCGGCCCCTTCAGCGAGTCGGCGAACATGTTCCTCTCGCGCAACTACCGCGAGCCGTTTGTGGTGCCGGAGAAGGTGTGATTGCCGTCCACCCGTCGAACGTCGACTCATGGTGGCAGGGCATCCTGCCCAGGAGCGGGGTCTCCAAACGTATCCGTTCGCGTTTGGGGCCCAGTCACAGGACCATTCTGAGGCGAGGCCGCGGCCGCGCACGATCTCCGTGCGCAGCGGTCCAGTCCCTGAACGAGCTTGACGGAGGCCGGCAGAAGGGGTAGACTATCCTGAGATCGACAGCCGTTTTCAGGAGACTACATCACGATGATCAGCTACACCGCCAGATACACGAAGATCGACTCCGGCTACCTGGGTCAGTTGGTCGAGTGGCCGGAAGTCGTTACGGAAGGCAAAGACCTGGAGGAATGCCGAGCCCTGCTTCGGGATGCCTTGCACGAGATGGTGTTGGCTTATCGGCAACTCGGCAAAGAGATCCCCGCAGGGAACGCCCTGATCGAGCAACTCCCGGTGGAGGTTGAGCATGTCGGTCAAGCGACGTGATCTCATCCGCCATCTGGAGGCAAACGGCTTTCGCCTGCTCCGGGAGGGGGCCAGCCACTCCATCTACACCAACGAGGTCAAGGTGGTCCCGGTCAAGCGCCACCGGCAATTGGACCGGATCACCGCCAACGAAATCTGCAAGCAAGCAGGTCTCCCACCCAAGTTCAAATGACACCGCTTCTCGGGTGGCCTGGGCGAAAATCCTTGGACCTGCTTGATTTCTGATCTGGGGATGCCGCTTTTGACCACAGAGGAACACCGATGAAACGATCGCTTTTGACCGGCTGCCTTGTGCTCTTATCCTGTTCGTTGGCCTGCGCGCGGGATTTCTTCGTCGCGACGGACGGCAACGATACGAACGCGGGCACGCTCGAGAAGCCCTTCGCCACGCTGGAGAAGGCGCGGGACACCCTCCGCCAGTCGAAGGCCCGGGCCTTGGCCGCCGGGCCAGTCACGGTGTATGTTCGTCATGGCAGCTACTTCCGCACCCAATCGTTCCTGCTCACCGAGCAGGATGCGGGCGCGCCGGGCAAGATGATTACGTACCGCGCCTATCCGGGTGAAGACGTCCGGCTCAGCGGCGGACGTGAGGTTCCGGCGACCGCGTTCGCTCCCGTGACGCCGGCGGATGCCGTCTGGCTGCGTCTTGATCCGGCCGCGCAGGGGAAGTGTCTGAAGGCGGATCTGAAATCGCTGGGCATCACGCAGTACGGCGAGGCCTTGCAGATGGAGGTGAGCGTTGATGGCGAGTTGATGCCGGTAGGCCGCTGGCCCAACGAAGGTTTCGTTCGTACCACCTCAGCCGAGAACAACATCACGTTCGGCTACAGCGACTCCCGACCGGAACGATGGTTGGCTGCCTCTGATGCTTACACAATGGGCTATTGGTATCACGGCTGGGCCAGCCGGATCGAGAAGATCGCGAGCATCGACACGGCGAATAAGAAGATCACGCTCGCGAAGTCACCCAGCTACGGCATTGCGGCCAAGAAGCCCTACTACGTTCTGAACCTGCTCGAAGAGATCGACCGGCCCGGCGAATGGTACCTCGACCGCCAGGCGGGAATCCTCTATCTCTGGCCGCCGCAGGGCTTCGAGCGCAGCCGGATTCTTCTCTCCTCGCTGCGCGCGCCGCTCGTCGCTCTCAAGGGCACGTCCTTCCTCCGCGTGGAGGGACTCACGCTGGAGATGGGCGCGGCTAACGGCCTGGAGATCTCAGGCCATGACAACGCCGTCGTCAACTGCATCATCCGGAATGTTCGCAAGGATGGAATCATCGTTTCCGGCGACCGCAATAATATCGCCGCGTGCGAGATCGCCGGCATCGGCGAGACGGGTGTTTCCCTCTCAGGCGGGGACCGGTACAAACTCGTCGCTGCCGAGAACTTCGTACGAAATTGTCGGATTCATAACTTCGGCCGCTGGGAGCGGACCTATGCGCCGGCGATTCGGATCAACGGTGTCGGCCAGATCGCTGCGAACAACCTCCTCTACGACGGCCCGCACTCCGCCATCCTGTTTGGTGGCAACGACCACCGGATCGAATTGAATGAGATTCACGACGTCTGTTACGAGGTGGACGACGCCGGTTCGATCTACTGTGGGCGGGACTGGGGCCTGCAAGGCAACACCATCCGTCACAACTTCTTTCATCACATCAAGAGCAGTCTGCCCGGCTCGAACGGCGTCCACGCGGTCTATCTCGATGACTGTGCCAGCGGCATCACCGTCTTCGGCAACACGTTCTATGAGATCTCGGGGCGGGCGATCATGTGCGGCGGCGGGCGTGACAACACGATCGAGAACAACGTCATCGCCAAGTGCGGGGCCGCCCACTTCACCGATCGGCGCGGCAAGGTCTGGATCGACAAGGATACAGGCTGGCGGTTGCTCGACAAGATCAAGAAATACAACTACACCGAGCCGCCCTGGAGTACCCGGTATCCACGTCTGGCCCACATCCTCGACAACGGCTACGAGCAAGCCAAGGAACCCGAAGGCTGCGTCATCCGGCGCAACCTCGGTTGGCAGAACAAGCGCTGGCTCCAGGAAAGCTCCCTCGGCGCTCCGGGCGGATTCAAGTTCTACACCATCGAGAACAACATCGAAGACCAGGACCCCCGGTTCGTCGACGAGCAGAATCTCAATCTCGCCCTGTGCCCCGATTCCCCCGCCTACACCATGCGGGGCTTCCAACGCATTCCCTTCGAAACCATCGGACCGCAGGAGAACGGACTCAGCCTGGACGTATGGCCTTTGGTCAAGCGGGCCAGCTTCATCGGCGATCCGAACATCCTGGTGCAAGGCACAATTCTGAAAGAGACCGCTGCTGCGGAGCCTCGTTACATTCGCAGGAAGATCAGCAACCAGGAAGAGCATTTGCTCGGCTCGGATTCGATCATGACCTTCCTGATTTCGGGTGATCATGTCCTTCAGCCGATTCAGGGTGGGCGCTGGCGTCTGGACGGGACACTGGAGGTCAAGCTCGCCGGCAAGTACGAGCCGCATGAAGCCGGCGTGTTTCCTCTCTTCGAGTGTGCCAAGTCGCTGCAGGGTCGGTTTGAGCGCGTGGTCCTGCCGCCGGGCTGGAAGTACCGATTGGACTATGACGAGACGGCCGGCACGGCGGTCTTGAAGGATTTGCATCCGGACCGAGCACCGGCCTTTCCGGGCGCCGAGGGCTTCGGCAAGTACACAATGGGCGGGCGCGGTGGCCGCGTCTACGAAGTGACGAACCTCAACGATAGCGGTCCGGGTAGTCTGCGCGAGGCCTGCGAGGCCAAAGGGCCGCGGATCGTCGTGTTCCGCGTCTCCGGCACGATTGCGCTGAAGTCCAGGCTGCGCATCCGCAATCCGTACATCACGATCGCGGGCCAGACCGCGCCGGGCGACGGGATTTGCGTGAAGGGCTACCAGACGGAATTCGAGGCGGACCACGTGATTATCCGCTACCTGCGGTTTCGCCTGGGCGATGAGAACCGCCAGGAATCCGACAGCTTTGGCGGCCAGGGCCAGTATGCGATCATCGATCATTGCTCGGCCAGTTGGAGCGTCGATGAGACCTTCTCCATCAACAAGGCGTCGAACCTGACGACGCAGTGGTGCATGATCACGGAGAGTCTGTACGATTCCGTCCACAAGAAAGGCAAGCATGGTTACGGCGGCCTGTGGGGCGGCCCCGGCGGCTCCTGGCACCACAACATCCTCGCCCATCACAGCAGCCGCAACCCGCGGGCCTCGGGCAACCGAGAATCCGGCTTGATGGACTTTCGCAATAACGTGATTTACAACTGGGGCTTCAACAGCGCCTACGGCGGCGAAGGCTGGCCGCGCAACTGGATCAATAACTACTACAAGTACGGCCCGGCGACCCGGGAGAACGTCCGCCATCGGATCTTTGTCCAGCAGGACCCACGCAGCCAGGCGTTCACGAAAGGCAATTTCGTCTGGGGCTTCCCCGAGATTTCCGCCGACAACTGGAAAGGCGGCATCGACTTCCAGCCGGACCGGGGCGCTTCGGAGGCAACTCTCCGCGTCGATCAGCCGTTCATTGTAGCGCCGGTGCGAACGCAGGAGGCCCCGGAGGCCTATGAACTGGTGCTCAAGCACGCGGGCGCCTCGCTTCATCGCGATGCCGTCGACGCGCGCATTATTGAGGAGATTCGTACCGGGACCGCCCATTTTGGCGAGACTTTCGCGGGCGGCGGCAAAGGCATCATCAACTCGCAAAAGGCTGTTGGGGGCTGGCCCACGCTGAAATCCCTCACGCCGCCGGCGGATTCCGATCACGATGGCATGCCCGATGACTGGGAACGCGGTCACGGGCTCGATCCTCAAGATCCCTTGGATGGCTCCCAAGACCGCGATGGCGACGGTTACACCAATGTCGAGGAGTATCTGAACTCGCTGGTCCCGCCGATCTACTGAGATCCGCCGCCGCTCCAAAAGGTGAAAAAAATGCGCGCCCCGCGCCCCGCTATCGCTCTCGGGTCCTGGAAAGGAGGACTTGATCGCCACACCTCCGGGTCTTTATGGGAACTTCCGAGAATGCTCCCCGGCGGCGCCCGTGTGCCTTGACTTTGTTCTGTAAACTGGATATCCTAAAGGAGAAATCGGACTGGGGGTTCGACATGCGGTCCCGGAACATGATGCAGCTTGGCTGGGAGTCCCAACGCCATTGGTCGCGTAGGGGGGCCCCTTTGCTCGTTGCGGTGGCACTCATAGCCTTAGGCCTGACGGCACGTAGATACGGCCCGACGCCGGCCGGCGCGCGTGCGCGTCCGGAAGCTCAGTATGAGCTATGCATCGAGCAGAGCCCCGCCCAGGCCGGCAAGCTCTCGCCGGATTCGGGGACGCACCAGTACTCGGCGGATGCCATCGTGGTGGTATCGGCCGAACCTCAGCCGGGATACCAGTTCGTCTATTGGCTGGGCGATGTCGCCGATCCGAAGTCGCAGCGCACGACCGTCCAGGTCAATTCCTCGAAGGTGGTCGTTGCCATCTTCCAGCCGGCCAAGGAGGACTACTCCAAGGAAGTCCTCATCGGTGGTGGCGGTGGTGGTGGCGGTGGAGCCGTCCCAACCCGCATCGACCTGAGCACGCCCGGCGGTGGAATCGCGGGAGGCGGCGCCAGATCCAAGTCGGCGGTCGTGCCCGTCCCGGTCCCGGTCCCCGTACCCGAGCCGGCGACCATCCTTTTGCTTGGCGCGGGCGTCCTTGCCCTCCGCAGGAAACGCCGCTGATCTTCGGTTATCCCTCCCTCAAAACAGCCTCTTGCTGTCCAACAGAAACGTCACCGGACCGTCGTTGATGCTGGTCACGTGCATGTGGGCGCCGAAGGAGCCTTTGCCCACGGGGATATCCTCCCGCCCGATTAGCCCGGCGACCTTCTCATAAAGCGGCTCCGCGAGCCGCGGGTCGGCGGCGGCATCGAAGCCGGGCCGGCGTCCCTTGCGGCAATCCCCCTGCAACGTGAAGTTGCTCACCAGCAGGACCCCGCCGCCGATCTCCAGGACACTGCGGTTCATCTTGCCCGCCTCGTCTGCGAAGATGCGAAGGTTCACCAGCTTGTCCGCCATGAATGCGGCGTCGGCCTCCGTGTCCTCTTTGCCCACACCCAAGTACACCAGCAGCCCGCGTCCGACGGAGCCGATGATTTGGCCGTCCACCTCAACCTTCGCCTCCGAAACCCGTTGAATCACCGCCCGCATTCGATGTTCCTTCCCGTTTTCCCATGTTCAACGCCACTGGAAAGCCGTCGTGTTTCTGGGTGGTACCATCCTGGCCGAAGGCCCTGGCGATGGCTCTGACCCATCCGATGAAACCATCGCCAAGCCGCGTCTGACGACCGTCGTGTCGCGCTCCGCCAGCGCGGCCCGTCCTTACTTCTTGCGAAATTCCACCCAAACGCCGTAGTTTACACCGGCCTCGTTGCCCAACCTCGGCCGGATGATGCGATAGTCCTTTATCCTCAGCGCCCGCATGATGGCGTGGAGTTCTTCGGCGGTCGCCACCACCTCGTACTGGGGCCCTTCGCCTCGCCCCCCGCGCAGGGTCTTGGCTACCTCCGGGGGAAGATTCTCCGAGAAACCTCGCCCGATATAGGCCACCCCACCGGGTTTGAGGACCCGTCGGATCTCTCCAAACGCCTTGACTTTGTCAGGCCATAGCCAGAACGAACCGCGCGAGACGATGATGTCGGCATAGTCATCTCGGAACGGCAAGACCTGGGCATCGGCTTGGATGGCGCTGACCCGGCCGCCGCAGCCGCGTTCCTCAGCCTTCTGCAGGAAATACGGAAAGAAGTGCGGATTGATGTCCGCATTGATCCAGTGCATCTTCGTTCGTTGGCACAACTCGAGGATCAACGTCCCCGGCCCGCTGCCAAGGTCAATTCCGATCCCGGTCTTCCCGTCCAGGCCCAAGTCTGCCACGAGTTGCTGTGCCAGAGGACCGTACACGGGCGCGAGCCGCCCCTCACTCGCCTGGATCATCCGAAGCGCATCTTCTCGCGTAAACTGCTGTTCGGCTGTTTTTGTGCGGTCCTCATTCGGAGCGTGGGTCATGGGACCCGCACATCCGCCCACCGCGATCAGCGCAGCCAGTACCCTGCACCATCGGCCAACAGTTGCAGGCTGAGAAGTCTTCGTCATGTTCGCGGTCCATCCAATCGTGCTGAGTTGCCTACGGTCCCGTGTGCCGGCCGGGACTCTCCGGGGAGGACCGTCGGCGCGACACCGACCAGAGGATCCGAGAGTGTGAATCATCCGCGGCGCCCGGATCCGACACCAAGCACCATGTCTATTGTATCCCACCT
This sequence comes from uncultured Pirellulales bacterium, assembly GCA_964354535.1. Lineage (GTDB taxonomy): Bacteria > Planctomycetota > Phycisphaerae > Sedimentisphaerales > Anaerobacaceae > PLanc-01. Next base: position 11,294 of record CAYHAJ010000210.1, on the reverse strand, counting down.
TGGACAACTCATCCAAGTTCAAAGTGTCGCAACATCGGCACGCCGCCTGCGCACACGATCCGACGCGCAGGAGTGCCGAGCGTAGCGATCTTGTCTTCATACCACAGCAGACCGGTTGCTGCTGGTGCAACAGCGGGGCAAGACGGATGACCGCAACGGTTGACATCGGATGCCGTACGCAGGTACCCTGTAACATGCAGCAGGCAGGGCAACCAGTGGAACCGAATGGCACCTATGGGATCTGTGAGAGGGCGGAATGATGCGGCAGCATGATCCATCTCGGCCGGGCTTTACCTTGATTGAGTTGCTCGTTGTTATCGCCGTCATCAGCATTCTGATGGCGATCCTGGTGCCGGCCTTGCACAAGGTGCGGTTCCACGCCAACGAGACGGCCTGCCTGAGCAATCTGCGACAGGTGAGCCTGGCCCTGATCGCGTATGCCAGTGAGGACAGCCGGATGCGGTATCCGCTGGAGCCGACCGAGCACAATTCCCATCCCGGCTTGCTGGCGAAGCTTGACGGCTACCGGGATGGGGCCCTGATGGACGCGTTCTACTGTCCCCAGGCCCGCTACCTGGAACAGAACGCCAACGATCCCAACGGCGGCACACCCACCGGTAGCACGGACTCGGTAATCGACACGCCGGCGAATCGCCAACTCGGCAACATCACTTACCTCTACTGGAGTTTCCGTACGAATAAGCCCGGCAAAGCAGGGGGCACGTGGCGGGACACCTCCCAATTCCTGCCCCGGCAGCTCACCCTCAGAGGTATCGAGACGCACTGGGACTGGCTGGGCAAGACCACCAATAAGGAGTACCAGACCAATCAGTACTGGGCCTGCACACTGGCCCGGCCGGGAGAGATCTGGGTCCTGTGCGACTTCTTCCGCAAGGGTGGCGTCTTCCCGCACGGCCGCCAGGGCGGCGCCAATGCCGGCGGCGTCAACGTTAGCTATCTCGACGGGCACGTCGGCCGCGTCTACAAGCAACCCAAGGACAGCTATCGCTGAGCTGGGCGGATGGTTTCAAATGTCCGGGCGGCATCGGCAAGACAGCAGAGCCTTGCTGACGCCTCTACTCCCAGTTGTGGAACCGTCAGCAGAGCCGATGCTTGCCGCGGTCGCCTGTCTTGTCGTCAACGATCAGCCACCAAAATGGAACCAGACGGTCCCTCGGTACGTGCCGGAGGCTTTGTTCTTCTGGCTCTGCGGTCCGAGGACCTCCGGCTTGTCGAACTTGGTGCCGATGGCCGGAATGCCATGCAGCAGAGCAATGCCGGTGTCAGGCACATTCAGCTTCGTATTGGCCGGGAACGGTCCATCGTTCGGGCGGTACACGCCAAGGTACAGATCGGGCGTTCCGTTAACGATCGTAATGTCGCCCTGCTCGGTCGAGAAAACGACCCAGCGCCAATCCCGGTAGTAGCCTTTGAACTCCGGAAAGTCCCAAGTCACACCGGGTACATCGTTCTTGTACTTATTGCTCCAGACGTCCAGCGTGCCGCCCTGGAGCCGGTTCTTCCACACGCGGTACGGCCCCTGCCCGAGGAATCGCATCGACCGCATCTTGCACTCGGGATAGTCGAACTGCAGACCGAAGACATCGAATTGTCCGCTTAGTTCGTATTCGTAGTTGAGCGAAATCCACCCGCTCGGATAAACCGTCCATGTGGCCTGCCCCATGTTCCCCTCATACTCAAAACGGACCTGCATGGACCGGCCGTCCTCGCCCGGGACTGAGATCGCCCGCCCGACGCGGCCCTCGCCTCCAATCAACTGTGGTCCCCCACCCAAGTCGATCTCCCGGCCGGCCTCGATCACCTGCTGCAGCGAGCCGCTCCGGCCGTCGAGAATGACTGTCAAATCGCCAGCCGTGATTCGGAATCGCCCCCCTGCTTCCTGGAGCACCGCTTTCTCCCTCGACTCACAGACCACGACTCTATCCACATAGCAGTCGGCCGCTTGGACACTCCACGACCAAGTCCAAATCTCCCGCTTGCCGGGATTGTATGCCGTCACGTACAGCACATCGGCCTGACGCCAGGTCGCGGGCAGATCAAGACGCAGCGCGCCGCTGGCGTGTGGTTGAATATCGGGGCTGCGGCACGTACGTTGAAAGAGCGTCTTGTGCCCGTCAGCCTTGTCGGCGGGAGACGGAAATGTTGCCAACTTCACTTCGAAGGTGCAGTCGCACAGGTTCGTGAAGTCGTAGCGGTTCTCGAGCTGGATCGTGCCGTCGAAGTCCGACGGTAATGTCTCTAGGTTGATGTGGACCGGGGACCAGATCTCTTTGACAGTGTAGAAGCTCGCTTCCTTCTGGTGATAGGGCCCGACGATGCCGTCGGGGGCCTGGTTGCCGGCGACATCGATCGAGGCGACGCGATCTGTGCGCACTATGCCTTCATCGGCCAGCACCCACAGGAAGCCGCCTGCTCCCATCGGCGAGGCGTACATCGCCTTCCAGTAGTCATCCAGCCCCGCGCCGAGGCCGCCGTCGTAAAGACCATGCAGGAACTCCGTGGGCATATAGAGCGTCGAACTGCTGAGCTTGCTGCGCGTGATTTCGTAGTTCCGGTAGTGAGCGGTGTCCACGCCGTTGAGGTTCTCCCAGGGGTGGAGCACCGTGCGGTTCTGGGGGTCGTAGAGCGCGAAATGGTTGTCCAGGTCGCGGTTCCAGCCGCCCTCGTTGCCGTTGTCCCAGAAGAGGATGCAGGGGTGGCACACGTCCCGCGTTACCATCTCCTTGACGAGCCTCTTGCCGATCTCCGTGTCATAAGGGGGCTTCTGCCAGCCGGCCAGCTCGTCCAAAACGTACAGGCCCAGCTCGTCGCAGGCATCGAGGAAGTGCTCATCCGGCGGATAGTGCGACATCCGCACGGCGTTCATGTTCATTTCCTGAATCAGTCGGACATCTGCGTAGCTGATGTCCTTGCTCAGGCATCGCCCTGAATCCGGCCAGAAGCTGTGCCGGCAGACGCCCTTGAGCCGGATCTTCTGACCATTGAGATACAGCCCGTCGCCCGCACGCACCTCGAAGGTCCGGAAGCCAAACCGCTTCGTGATCTCGTGGACCGTGCGGCCCCCCTGACGGAGCAGCACCCGGACGGAATAGAGATTCGGCGTCTCCGCCGTCCACGTCTTATGCCGCCGCACCTGCGTCTGGAGAGTCACCGTTTCCTGGCCGGGCGGCAATTTCGTTCGGAACGGCGGTGCCAACGCAATACCCTGGGGTCCGAAAATCTCAGCCAAGACCGCATCGGCATCGCCGCTCCCGTTCAGATGAACATCGGCGCGGAAGGTTCCATCGGCGCGCGCGTCCACCGCGATCCATTCGACAAACTGCTTCGGCACCGCCTCCAAATACACGGGCCGGTAGATGCCACCGAAGACCCAATAGTCGGCCAGCCGCTCCGCATCTTCGACGCTCGCATCGGATGAGACCTTACTAACGGTGACCTCCAGGAGGTTGGCACCGGTCTTTACCAGGTCGGTGATCTCGTACTTGAACCGGTAGAAGCCACCTTGGTGCTTCGGCCCGGCCGATTTGCCATTGACCCAGACCTCCGTGTCGGTCATCACGCCATCAAAGACGAGGAAGATGCGTTGGCCGGCCCAGGCGGCGGGAATGTCGAAGGTGCGGCGGTACTTGCCTTGCTCGTCGGCCTTCTTCTTGTCGTTGCCGTAATTGTAACTGCCGAAGCCCTTCAACTCCCAGTTGGAGGGCACGCCGATCGTGGTCCACTTCCCGCTGTTGCGGCCGCCCGTGCAGAAGAACTCCCACGACACCGGATCGTCCTTGCCTTGGCCGGAGAGGTACACGACTTGAGTTTCGTCGGCCACCGCGGAAGCGACGAGCAAGGCCCAGCAGATGATTCCTATGGCGTGATCTCGCATGATCTTCTCCTACCCGAACCAAGGCGCCGCGGCTGCCCGCCGAAGGTGCAGTTCATCGACGACCGCGTTTCCTCGGTGGGTCACAAGGTACAGAACCAGTTCTGCAACTTCCTCCGGCTTGATCAGGTCCTCTTTCTTGATGTCCGGGCGAACGTTGCCCACCATGCCGGTGTCGACGGCGCCGGGGCAGATCACGTGGACGCGGATGTTCGTGCCGCGCAACTCCTCCGCCAGCGAGATGCTCATCCCGCGCAAGGCGTGTTTCGAGGCGGTGTACGCGCTTTGGAGTGGATAGCCCTTGACGCCAACGACGGAGGAAATGTTGATGATGGACGCCGCCTCGGACCGTCTTAACAAGGGCAACGCCTCCCGGCACAAAAGAAACGGCGCCCGCGCATTGATCGCCCAGCAGCGGTCAAGGTCCTCCGTCCGGGTCTCCTCGAGCTTGGCCGAGTGCGTGATCCCGGCGTTGTTGACGAGGACATCCAATCGTCCGAGCCTCTCCTGCGTCACGCGGACAAGGTTGCGGATCGAAGCCTCGTCAGCGAGCTCGGTCACCACCGGCTCCGCCCGACTCCCGGCTTGGCGGACCAGCTCGGCCGCCTCGGCGAGCGTATCCGGCGTGCGGGCGGCGATCACGACCGCGGCACCCTCCCCGGCCAATGCCAGCGAGATCGCTCGACCGATCCCGCGGCTGCCGCCTGTCACAATTGCGACTTTTCCATCCAGCCGTCCAGCCATCGAACACTCCATGTCAAAACAGGTGCCCGGGATTATACCGCAACGCGGACCATCCGTGGAACAAGACATTGACGCAGCGACGGGTTGTCCCGCCAAGCGGAGGGCGCGCGGTTAACGCGCTGCTCCTGACAAAGGACGGTCAGGGCAGAAGGACGCGACATCTTGCGGAGGTATGGGTTCAGAGCCTCTAACAGAATGAACGCCCGGCTTCCCCTGCTGTCACCCCCGTGCAGGCGGGGGTCCAGGAAAGCCGCGGCGCAAATGGATTCCCGCCTGCGCGGGAATGACAAGAAACAGCAGCCTTCCCGTGGACCGTCAGTACGTCAGAAGCTCTCAGGCGCGCCGGCGGACCATGGTGGTTCGGCCGTCCCGTCGGGCGTTGCCGCCGACGGCGTGCAGGACGAACTCGCCGCTCTTGCTGGTCAGCCGGGCCTCGACCCAGCCTACCGGCTGAGCGCCGGTGAAGTTGTAGCCGGTCGCCGGCAGATTGATGAAATGAACGCCGTCCGATTCATAGAAATCGTACTTGTGGGAGTGCCCATACACGACGGCCTTGACCTTCGGGATGGGCGTGATGGTCTCGACCAGGCGCCGGGCGTCCAGGAGGTCGGCCCGGGGCGTGTGGTGCAGGAAGACGATCGTCGGCGTCTCGTCGCAGATGTTCAGGTAGGTTTCCAGCCACGTACGCTGGGGCCGGCCGAGCATGCCGCCATAGACATTGGTGTACAGGAGCGAGTCGAGGACGATCATGCGAACCGGGCCGGCCATCGCCGTGACGATGTGCTTGTTCTCGACGGCCTCGCCGCTCGTGTCGGACTTCTCGAAGGCCTCGAAGAAATCGTGGCGGTTGTCGTGATTGCCGACGGCCATGTAGATGGGCCGCTTCTCGGCCAGCGGCCTCAGCATCGACTTGAAGCTCGCGTAGGCCTCGACGCCGCCCCGCGACCGCGACAGATCCCCTGTGACGACGATGCCATCCGGCAGGTTTGTGGCGATCTGGGCGGTGACCTTCTGCAGGTTGCGGTGCGGATAGAAGCCCCGGAAGCGGTTGTCCGGATCGGCCGCGATATGGGTGTCCGACAGGAGGGCCCAGCGGGCGACATCTTTCCGTTCCTTGGTCTCCTTGGCTTCTTGGGCCCGGCTCCGACGGGGTCCCATCGCTACGACACCACCCGCCACGGCCAGTCCAAACGAAAGAAATTGCCGCCTATTCACTTGCCGTTCCATCATGTCCGACATCGCAGGCTGCCTTTCTGCACATACTGCTGCTGCCACTCATAGCATAGGGCAGGGGCACCTCGTGACGCAAGCCCTTCATCAGAATCGTCCTGATCGCGGACGACCTTCACGGTTCTACCCCCAGAGAAGGCAAATCCCATACGCGATGGCTCGGGATTTTCCTGGCAATCCATGGATTGCAGCGGCATCCCCTTTCGCCCTCCCGACCGCTCTTCTACCAGAAGGGGTCGCGCTTGGCAACGATTCCTTGCCGCGGGAGATGAATTTGTGAGATCTTCTTGATGACGCGAAGCTACGTTGGCGCGCGGTGCGCCCGCAGGGGCAGAGAGGAGAGTTTCCCGTTCGACGTGTCAAGCTCGCCAGGTGAGCGTTCTGCTGTGTCCGTCGATTTTGCGGTTGCCGCCGATGGTATGGAGCGTGAATTCGCCGGTTTCCCGGGTGAGCTTGGCCTCCACCCAGCCGACGGGCTGGCCGCGGGAGAGGTTGAAGCCCGTAGCCGGCAGGTTGATCAGGTGAATGCCCGCGACCTCGGAGTAGTCGTACTTGTGGGAGTGCCCGTACACCACGGCCTTGATCTTGGCGACGGGTTTGATGATCTCGAACAGCCGCCCCATGTCCAGCAACTCGCCGTTGAGCGTGTGATGAAGGAACAGGATCGTCGGCCTCTCGTCGCACGTGCGCAGGACCGTCTCCAGCCACGACCGCTGCAATTCGCCCAGCTTTCCCGTCATCCAATTGACGTTCAGAAGGCTATCGAGAACGATCAGTCGCACCGGGCCCATTTCCGTCGTGACGACGTGCTTGTTCTCGACAATCCCGTCATCATCGTAGGAATTGCCAAAGGCTTGGAAGAAGTCCTCGCGCTTGTCGTGGTTACCCAGACCCAGGTGGACCGGGCGCTGTTCGGCGATGGGTGTCAGCAAGGCCTTGAGGTTCTCATAAGCTTGAGTTTGGCCCCGCAGTCGGGCCAGATCGCCGGTGATGACCAATCCATCCGGCAGATTGTCGGCGATTTGGGCCGTCACCTCCTGCAGGTTCCGATAAGGATAGAAGCCGCGATAACGGTTCTCCGGATCCGCGGCGATATGCGTGTCCGACAACAGCGCCCAACGCGTGCACTCCGGATCGCCCGCCGTCGCGACGGGCTCGATCTCTTCCTCGGCCCGGACCCAGGACGGCCGGAGCATCCAGGCCGTCAGGGCCAGACCGCCCCGGAGAAGCTGCCGCCGACTCCACGGCGCGTGGACCATATCGGACATAGCACACCCTCGTTCCACCGCTATTCACACCCCAAAGGAGAGGACCATCTCGGCGCGGACCGAGATCTTCCCTCAAAATATAAATAGTGGCTGCGGGTCGTGCGCGGATGTCAGCAGAAATGATATTTTCTTGTGGTCAGGACCGCCAGGAGAGCCGTTCCGTGCGTCCGTCGCTCGGGCGATGGCGGCCCACGGCGTGCAGCCGGAGCGTGGCGCCGCTGCGGGTGAGCTGCGCCTCCACCCAGCCTACCGGCTGGTCGTCGGTGAAGTTGTACCCGACGGCCGGCAGGTTGATCAGATGGATGCCTTCGTAGTCCGAGAATCCATACTCGTGCGAGTGCCCAAAGACGAGCGCCTTGACCTTGGGGATGGGCTTGATGAGGTCGAACAGCCGGGGAATGTCGAGCAGGTCCCCGTCCTCGTCGCGCAGGGAATGGTGAAAGAACAGGAGCACCGGCTTATCGTCACAGGTTTGCAGGTAGTGTTCCAGCCAGGTCCGCTGCGCTTTGCCGAGCAGTCCCGCCGTTTGATTTGTCGCGAAAAGGGAGTCGAGGAGAACGAATCGCGCCGCTCCGGCATCCACCGTCACAATGTGCTTGCCCTTGACCGCTGGACTCCGGCCCGCCGGGCCTTCGAACACGTCCAGGAAGTTGGCACGGTCGTCATGATTGCCGAGGGCGAAGTAGATTGGCCGCCGGCCCACGAGGGGAAGCATCAGTCCCTTGAGATTCTCGTAGTCTCCCGTCTGGCCTGTGAGCCGTGCGATGTCGCCGGTGACGATCATCCCTTCCGGCAGATCGGAGGCGATTTGCTTGAATGTCTCTTGGAGGTTCCGATAGGGGTAATGGCCCCGGTAGTTGTTCTCGGCATCGGCGGCGATGTGCGTATCCGACAGAAACGCCCACCGCGTCTGTTCCTTCTCGGCATTGGCGAGACTTCGGCCCGGCCTCAGTGCGATGATGCCACCGACGGCCGTCAGAGAGACATTGAGAAATCGGCGCCGGCTGATCGAGTCGTGTTTCATCCCCTCAGACATGCGTATGCTCCCCTTCCAGGGCCCCGCCCTCAAATCATCAATCATAATTCATAATTCATAGATCAGCAGCGTTTACCAGCCGAACGGCTGGCAGGCGTCGCTGACCGGCTTGTTCCACCAGCTTGGGTCGCGGAAGTACTGCTTGATCATCATGGCGGCGTTGACACCGTCGCCCACGGCGGTGGCGAGTTGCATGGCGGCCCCGATCCGGCAGTCGCCCGCCGCGAAGACCCCCGGAATCGGCGTCCGCAGATAGGCACAGTCGCACACGATGAAACCCTGATCGGTCAGCTCGAGTGTGCCTTTGAGAAAGGCGGTGTTGGGCGTCATGCCGACGAAGATGAAGACGCCCTCGCAGGGGTAGTCCTCTTGCTGGCCCGTCTTGATGTGCTTCAGGCGGACGGACTGGACCCGGCCATGACCTTGGATCGCCGTGGCGATGGTGTCGTACTTGATGACGAGGTTCGAGCCCGGCTCGTCGGCCTTGGCCAGCAGTTCCTCCACCAGGACCTTGTCGGCGCGGAACTGGTCGCGCCGGTGGACCAAGGTGGCCTTCTTCACGTACTTGAGCAGGTGCAGAGTCTCCTCGACCGCCGTATTGCCGCCGCCGACGGAGACGACGTCCCGGTCCCGGAAGAACGGCGCATCGCAGGTCCCGCAATAGCTGACGCCCGCTCCGGCGTTGCGGAACTCGTCCTCGCCGGGCACGCCCAGCTTGCGGTAGTGGCTGCCCATCGCCAGAACCACGGCCCGCGCGGTGTACGTGTGGGAATCACAATGGACCGCCACGTTCCCATCGGCCAGTTTCTCGAGGCCGCTGACTTCGGCGGCCGTCTTGAGCTCCGCCCCGAAGGTCTCGACCTGTTTTTGCATCTGCTCGATCAGGCTGGGCCCGTCGATCCGCACGATGCCGGGGTAGTTCTCGATGCGGTCGGTGTTGTAGATCTGGCCGCCCGGAATCATCCGCTCCAGCAGGAGGGTCCGGAATCGGGCGCGGGCGGTATAGAGAGCAGCCCCCAAACCCGCGGGACCCGCTCCGACTACGATCACGTCGTACAGAGTATCAGCCATCACACAGTCCTATTCCTGCCCCTGGTGGATTTCGGATTCGACTCGCAGCGCGAAGCCGCCGTCCGAAATCGCCAATCCGAGGTCGGCCTCAGCCCAGGTGCGGCTCCACCTTTCGTTTCAGATCGCTCTCGTAGTTGGGCGTCACGCCGATCACCTGGTCTACCAATTCGCCGCCCTTGAAGAGCTGGAGCGTCGGAATGCTCATGATGCGGTAGCCGCTGGCGACCTCGCGATTTTCATCCACGTTCATCTTGCAGACCTTCAGACGCCCCTCATATTCATCGGCGATCTTGTCGAGGACGGGGGCCGCCATCCGGCACGGTCCGCACCAGGGGGCCCAGTAATCCACGAGCACGGGAACATCCGAGCCGAGCACTTCGCTCTCGAAGCTCTCGTCGGTCACTTCAATGGTTTTGCCTGCAGCCATCCCTGTTCTCCTTAAGTACCTCGTGCGTCTTGCGTCGCGCATCGCGTCCTGTCTACCCGGCGCAGCGCCCTGCGCGATGGAAGAACGGCAGTGCGATAGTATGAAGCCCAGCGCTCCCTGTCAATCGGGTTTCGGGTGCATGACCGTTCTTGCGCGGCCTCGTGGCGAGGGCATCCTGCCCTTGTTCCTTTGTCTCGAGGGCGTCCCGCCCTCGAATCGCGGGCAGGATGCCCGCGACACGCAAGGGCGAGACGCCCGCGCCACGGGCCTGCGCGACGGCATCTGACCCGCGCGGATCGCAAGAACGGTCATGCACCCTCGGGTTTCTGCGCAAGTGCAGACCTGGCACACCTACGCTATACTGGCCTGGGTCTGGGAGGCGTTGATGTGCTCGATGAGAGCCGGCAGCTCGGCCAGCCGGCGAATCTTCAGGGTGCCCGGCGGGGCTTTCCGGCCCACGTTGGTATAGGCTTCCTTCAGAACGGCTCTCATGCCGCCTTGCAGGGCGGGTCGGATGTCGTTGTCGATCCGGTCCCCGACGAACAGGATCTTCTGCGCCGGCTCCCCAATCCGCTCGGCGCCGACCCGGAAGATCTCGGGGCTGGGCTTGCGGACGTGCAACTCATAGGAATAAAGCTGCATGGGAAAGAAATCCAGCAGGCCGAGCTCACGCAGGTGTTGCTGGAGCGAGGTGCGGTTCACGAAGGTATTCGAGACGATGCCCAACTTCAGACCCATGCGCGCCAGGGTGTCCAGGGTCTGAACCAGGTCTTCTTCGATCTTCGCGTAGCGGCTCAGCGGCTCATACCACAGCCAGGAAAACTGTTCCCACTCCTGGGGCGAGAAATTCACTCCCAGCCGGGCGCCCACGGTCTGAAGCAGGTACAGAGAATCAAAATCCTTGCGCAGGACATTGGAGATCAGGTACCTCGTCCGCAGGCGGACCAGGTTGCGAAGGAAATACCACGGGAAGGAACTGACCGGCTGCCCATGGTTCTTCAGAAACGCATAGGTGGACTTCGCGCCGGCCCAAAAAGCCTTGATCTTGTTGACCCGGCCGAACTCCAGAATGGTATCGCCGAGGTCGAAAAGGACTGCCTTGATCTCGTCGTGTTTCATCCTGCCCTACCCGGAATTGAGGATGGTGGCCTGGGCCTCAGACCTTTCTCTGCGGCGGCACCTGGCTCGCGAACGCCTGGCGCACCCACTGGTGCATCTCCTCGTCGGAAATCACGGAGATACGGTCGGCCGCGTACTCCGCGTCGATCTTGTCCTTGATCCAGGTGATCCGTGGGTCGTGCTTGGGGACCTGAACCTCATAATGGGTCTCGACCCAGTGCTTGATCCCGGCCGCCCCGGTCTTATCGGCAATCGCCACCCCGATGGGCCGGTTGAGCAGTCGCTGGGTGTCGAAGCAGTTGTAGATCTCCTCGTTCTTGAGCAGCCCGTCGGCGTGGATGCCCGCCCGCGTCACGTTGAAATCGTTGCCGACGAGTGGATAGTTCCGCGGGATCTCGAAACCCAGTTCCTTGCGGGCGTAATCCGCCAGCTCGGTGATGGCGGCGTAGTTGACGCCGGGGATCATGCCCTTGAGCTGGGCATGCTCGATGATCATGGCCTCCAGGG
>CAYHAJ010000209.1:0-5400 GCA_964354535.1 uncultured Pirellulales bacterium | reverse complement strand
GCTTGCCCCACCGATTCTTCACAGGACGCGGATTTCGGTGGGGCAAGCCCTACCCTACCACTTGACACTTCACGCTCCAATAGTCCCCATGCATACCAAATCTCCTGAGAAATCGCAACCTCAGGATTCTTCATCCGCCATCTGTTTCCCGCGCCTTGCCCCGTACTCCCAGTCGTCATCGGTCCATGGCGTCGGACCGCAGAACCCAGGAGCCAGGCGGCAGGAATCGCTCTCGTTCCTGGAGAAGCGTCTGGCCAAGTACGGCCTGACGCTTCATCTGACCAAGACCCGTCTTGTGGAATTCGGCGGGACGCGAAACCGCCCCCGAGGGCCCGGCGAACACCCAGACCGCACGTTTGACTTCCTGGGCTTCACGCATCTGTGGAGGTGTTCCCGGCGGGGGCCTGGGTGGTGACGTGGCGGACGGCCAAGAAGAGATTGGCCCGCTCGATCCGCCACCACAGACCGGTCGCACGCCCCGACACCGGCGGCTTTCGCCCGCGTTGCGGGGACCGGCCTCCGTGGGTAGAATAGGCCGCGACGGGCTGACCGGGACGGCTGCCTCGCTGCAAGAAGAATGGCTCGATGGGCAGGAGAATATGACATGAGAGGCATGAGAATCTGTGCGAGGGCAGTTCTGACCCTTCTCTCGGCGGGCCTTCTGGGCACGGTCGGGGCAGGCCAGAAAGGAAGTGACAGCGGCACCAAGGTCGATGCGAGCGTACGCCGGCTGATCGGCGCGGTCAGTCCTGAGCGGATGTCGAAGCATCTGTTCTATCTGGCCAAGGACCCGCTGCCCTACCGCAAGCTGAACCTGACCCTGCCCGGCCACGAGAAGAACACGCTCTACGAGGCGGACGACTACCTGGCCGGCCGGCTGGAATCGTGGGGTTATCACGTGGAGCGCGAAGACGTTCAGGTACAGGCATTCCGGCGAGACACCGCCAAGCCCAAGAACGCCCAATACTCCCCTCCCAAACCCGAAGACCGCTGGTACACGGCGTACAATCTCTATGCGGAAAAGAAGGGACGCTCACACCCCGAAAGGATCATCCTCGTGTGCGCCCACAAGGACTCGCAAAGTTGGATCGATTCGCCGGGGGCCAATGACAACGCGATTGGGACCGTCGGCGTGCTGGAGATGGCGTGCGTCCTGGCGAAGTACACCCCCGAGTGCACCGTCCGCTTTCTGCTATGCAACGAGGAGCACACACCCTGGACCAGCAAGGCCGCCGCCCAGAACGCCAAAGCGAGGGGCGATGACATCATCGCCGTTTTCAACACGGATGGCATCGGTGTCAAGACGGCCGAGCAGACAGCCGCCGGAAAGAAGACAAACGTTACCGCCTACACCAAGCCCGAGGGCCAGCGTCTGGCGGAACTGATGGGCGAGGTGAATACCCGCTATGGCATCGGCCTGGAGCAGCGGACGGTCGAGCAGGCCCGGCCCGGCAACGACGACGGCTCCTTTGTCCTGGCCGGTTACCCCGCCGCCGTCATCAACATCGGGTCCTGGCCCTATGGCGACCCGGAGTACCACGCGGAGGGCGATGTGGTCGAACGCTGTGACGTCAAGAACGCGGCCATGACGGTGCAGGCTACGCTGGCCGCGATCGTTACGCTCGACCAGGGCCGCTGAGGGACCACCGCCTGGTCCACAGCCGGTCCATAGGCGCCCTGGCCCAGGGCTGGGGCGAAGCGAACTGGTTCGTCATCGCACGTATCACCTACCGGGACGGCGGTCTGAAGGAGCCAGGCTGATGACTCCCCGAAACGGAGAAGGCTCCGAATCAAGGCTTGGTGCTTGCGGGGGGCGAGTCGCCGCCGCCCCCCAACACGGCATAGAGTCGCACCTGGTTCGCAAGCTTTGCCAGGCGGAGGGAAACGAGTCCCTGCTGGGCCGCGTAGAGAGAGCGCTGGGCGTCCAGAACGCTCAGGTAGCTGTCAATCCCCTTGTCGTAACGGCTCACGGATAAGCGGTGGGTTTCCGCCACGGCATGGACCAGGGACTCTTGCGCCGACACCTGCTGGTCCATGGTGCCCTGAACGGCCAGGGCATCGGCCACTTCCCGGAAGGCATGTTGAATCGCACTTTCGTATTGGGTCAGGGCGATTTCCCGCTGCACTTTCGTGACCTTCAGCGCGAGCCACGCGCGCGTATCGAAGATCGGCATCGCGGCCTGTGGCGCAAAGCTCCACGTGCCCGAGCCGGACTCGAAGAGTCCCGACAGCTCGCTGCTGGCGGTGCCCACGGTGCCGGTCAGGGAGATGTGCGGGAACAACGTCGCCCGCGCGACGCCGATATCGGCATGGGCCGCACGCAGCAGGCTCTCAGCCTGGAGGACATCGGGCCGGCGCAGGAGTATTTCCGATGATACGCCGGAAGAGACGCCGTTCGGAGGGGTGACATCGCTCAACCTGGCCGGCAGCAGTTCGCCCGGCGCTGGGGCGCCCAGCAGAAGGGTCAGGGCATTTTCATCTTGCGCTACCCTCTGGGTGAAGTGGGCGACATCGCCACGAGCGGCATCCACTTGCGTCTGCGCACGATAGAGGTCCAGTTCGGGCACCAGTCCAAGGTCATAGCTCCGCTGGATCAGATGGTAGGCATCCTGCTGGTTCGCCAGCGTGGTCTGCGCCAAAGCCAGTCCTTCCCGATCCGCGGCCAGGACCAGATACGTATTGGCAACGGAGGAAACCAGCAGGATCTGGGCACCGCGGCGGGCCTGCTCGGTCGCCAGGTACTGCTCCAGGGCGCGCGCGCTCAGATTGCGGATGCGCCCGAAGAAGTCGAGTTCCCAGGCGAAGACGCCGAGACTGACACTGTACTGCTCCACGGTCGTGCGTTGCCCCGTGGGCGAGAGGTCGGCCGGCAGACGCTGCTGGCTTCCGCTGGCCACGGCATCTACCGTGGGGAATCGCTCGGCGCGCTGAATGCCGTACAGCGCCCGGGCCCGTTCCACGTTCAAGGCCGCCACCCGCAGGTCGCGGTTATTGGTCAAGGCGGCCTCGATGAGTCTCCGAAGCTTCTCGTCGGAGAAGAACTCTTGCCATTTCACATCCGGTGCCGGCGGAGCGTTTGCTTTCGTCCCGGTGTCCAAGTAGGCCGCACCGCTGGGCCAGGCGGCCGGCACGGGAGCTTGAGGCTGGCTGTATTTCGGAGCCAGATTGCAGCCGGTCAGGACGAGGGCAATTCCGAGCAGTAGAAGAAGAGTGTTCCTATTCATGTCATTGATTTCCCGATGGACTGGATTCGGCGCTCTGAGCCGCTGGTTGCGGGCGGCGTCGGCCGAAGGTCTTTTGGATCATGACGTAGAACAGCGGCGCGAAGAGGGTCACCAGGAAGGTCGAGGTCACCACGCCGCCCAGCACCGCCGTACCGATGGCCTTCTGAGCCCCGGCACCGGCGCCGGTGGCGAGGGCCAGCGGCAACACGCCGAATCCAAAGGCCAGGGAGGTCATGAGAATGGGACGCAACCGCAGCTTGGCCCCTTCCAGGGTCGCCTCGATCAGGCCCATGCCCTGTTCCACGCGCGCCTTGGCGAACTGGACGATCAGGATCGCGTTTTTAGTGGTCAAGCCCAGCGTGGTCAGGAGGCCGATCTGGAAGTAGACGTCGTTGGGCAGGCCGCGGAGCGTCGTGCCAATGACGCCGCCGATGACCCCCAGGGGCAGGGTCAGCAGAATCGCGATGGGAATGGGCCAGCTCTCGTACAAAGCCGCGAGGCACAGGAAGATCACCAGGATGGAAAAGGCGTACAGAAGACCCGTCTGGGAGCTGGCCTGGCGCTCCTGGTAAGAAAGCCCGGTCCAGTCATATCCGATCCCCTGGGGCAGCTTCTTCACGAATCCCTGCATGGCCGCCATGGCCTCGCCGGAACTCCTCCCCTGCGCGGCCTCCCCCAGGATGTTCAGGGACGGAAAGCCATTGAACCGCTCCAGCTTCGGAGAGCCGCTGGTCCAGTGACCGGAGGCGAAGGCGGAATACGGGACCATCTTGCCCGCCGTATTGCGGACGTAGAGCTTGTCCAGGTCTCCGGGCAACATACGGTGGGGGGCGTCGGCTTGGACGTAGACCCGTTTGACCCGGCCGCCCTGGATGAAGTCGTTGACGTAGGCGGAGCCGAAGGCCGCAGAGATCGTGCTGTGGATCGAGGCGATGGGCAGGCCCAAGGCGCCGGCCTTGTCCCAATCCACGTCCACTCGATACTCGGGCACGTCTTCCAGGCCGTTGGGCCGGACCTTGGTCAATATCGGGTCCTGCATCGCCATGCCCAGGAGTTGGTTGCGGGCTCCCATCAAGCCGGCGTGGCCCAGGCCGCCCCGGTCCAGCAACTGAAAATCAAAACCCTTGGACATGCCCAGTTCTACGACCGCCGGCGGGGCAAAGGCAAAGACCAGGGCGTTGCGGATCTGAGAAAAGGCTCCCATGGCCCTTCCGGCCAGGGCCGTGACCTTCAGCTCGGGCCGGTCTCGAAGCTCCCAGTCCTTGAGTCGGACGAAGGCCATGCCCGCGTTCTGTCCCCGGCCGGCAAAGTTCGAGCCGGCCACCGTCATGATCGACTCCACCGCGTCCTTCTCATGCTCCAGGAAATGGTTCTTGACTCCCTCCATGACCTGCTCGGTCTGCTCCAGGGTCGAGTTCGCCGGCAGCATGACCTGGACCATCAGGAAGCCCTGATCCTCATCAGGCAGGTACGCCGTGGGCATCTTCCGAAAGAGATATCCCATCGCCCCCACGATCAGGATAAAGACCAGCACATAAGGGATCTTGTGGACGAGCGACTGGCCCACCACTTTGAGATACTGGTTCCGGGACCAGAAGAACAGGCGGTCGAACCCGCGGAAGAAGGGGCGCAGGAACCAGATGCCGCCCTCGGCCGCCTCGTGCCCCTTGGGCACGGCCTTGAGCAACGAGGCGCACAGCACCGGCGTCAGGATCAAGGCCACCAGCACCGACAGAAGCATGGAGGCGATGATCGTCACGGAGAACTGGCGGTAGATGACGCCGGTGGACCCGGAAAACGCGGCCATCGGGCCAAACACCGCCGCGAGCACCAGGCCGATGCCGATCAGGGCGCTGGTGATCTGGTCCATGCTTTTGCGCGTGGCCTCTCTGGGCGAGATGCCCTCCTCGCTCATAATCCGTTCCACGTTCTCCACCACGACGATGGCGTCGTCGACCAGAAGACCGATGGCCAGCACCATGGCGAACATGGTCAGCATGTTGATGGAGAATCCGAGAAGACCCAGTACCGCGAAGGTCCCCAGCATCACCACCGGCACGGCAATCGTCGGGATCAGGGTGGCCCGCATGTTGCCCATGAACAGATACATGACCAGGAAGACCAGTACGATGGCCTCGATCAGCGTCCGCACCACGTCCTCGATCGCCACCTTCAC
>CAYHAJ010000208.1:0-27822 GCA_964354535.1 uncultured Pirellulales bacterium | reverse complement strand
GATCGCTCGTTCGTGAAAGCCGGTTCCCGGTGGCCGTTAGCCACCACCGCGCCCTGTCCTGCTCGGACTTTCCTCCCCGGGCCGCACCAAGCGACCCGGAGCGACCGCCCGAACCGCCCCTTGGGATTTATGATTTACTATCTACGATTGACGATTTGTCGACCGCCATTAGCCATTCTATCACACCTGGCCTCGTTTTGCCATCGCCTCACACATAGGTCTTACTCGTCCTATCGGTCCTATGGGACCAAGGGGACGAATCGAACCCATGAACTTCCTTCACCTTCTGTCAGGTCGGACGGCCTCGAGGGCCTGCCGATTCGGCTTGACGTCCCACGGCCGCGCTTCTACACTGCGCCCGCGATGAGTCTGGGCGAACACCCATCTATACGGTGCGGCAGGTCTCAGGGTTTCGGCCGAGTCGCCTGCCGGTTTGCTGGGAGGATGACCGCGATGCGAAGACTGATCTGTTCCCTGGTTCTGGCGGCTCTCGGTGTGGCCGGTCCGGTTTCCGGCCAGTCGTTTCCGCGCGATCTGCGAGTCGATGTGACCGTCAACCAGATCGGCTTCGCCCCCAAGGCGGCGAAGAAATGCGTGCTTAAAGCGCCCGGGCCGGAACGATTCGAGGTGATTCGGACGACGGATCAGAAGGTCGTATTCTCCGGGCCGCTGGCGGCGTCCGACGGCGACTTCGGCAGTTTTCTCGTGGGTGATTTCAGCGCTCTCCAGGAGGTCGGCACCTACTGCGTCAAGGCCGGTCCATCACGGTCCTACCCATTTCGCATCGCCGCCCACATCTACGACGATGCGATTGAGATGATCGTCGGGTATTTCGGTCTGCAGCGATGTGGGCCGAGCGCGACCGGGTATCTGGCCCCGTGCCATTGCGATGACGCCGTCAGACTCGACAATGGCAAGCACCAGGACACGACTGGCGGCTGGCATGATGCCTCCGACCTGCGCAAATGGGTCGGCGCCACCATCCACGGCATGATCGGCCTGGCGCAGGTGTATGACCTGACCACGGACGAGGCACTGCGCTGGCGGATTCTGGAGGAGTTGCGCTGGGGCAACCGGTACTTTCTCAATATGCAGGAGCCGGCCGGCTACGTGATGCACCATGTCGGTGGCGACGCCCTGCGACACGGCGACGGCAACCGCTGGACCGATAACGCCGTCGGGCCGGAAGGCGGCGAGCCCAACACGACCGACCCGGCGCCGGGCGGGACCCGGAGCAAGATCACCATCGTCGGTCCCAAAGACGACCGCGTCATCGAAACCAAGCCGCTCGACCGCCTGGGCCAATACAAGTTCGTGATCGCCGAGGCGATGATGGCTCGGCGGACCAAGGAGAGCGACCGGCCCTACTCCGACAAGTGCCTGGAGGCGGCAAATCGCTGTTATGACTGGTGTGCCCAAAGGTGGCCGGAGCAGACCGCCGAGACTTTGGGCGGCGCGCTGGCGGCCGCAGTCGAGCTCTACCAGAGCACGGGTCAGGAGAGGTACAAGAGCGAGGCCATCGCCTGCGCTTCCCGATTGGCCCAACTTCAGGTGACGGAGCCGCTGGACGGGAAGGACCCTGTACGCGGGTTCTATCGCCGCACGATGACGAGTCCCGGGCCGTATCGCGATATCTCTCACGGCTGCTGGCATCTGTTCGGACTGTGCGGCCTTGTGGAGTTGTTTGGCGATCACGCCGAGGCCGACCACTGGCGCCAGGCCATTCGCCTGTACGTCACGGATTACCTGGCCGCCATGTCGCAGCGCAACAGCTTCGGTATCGTCCCCTACGGTTTCTTTTCCCAGACCGATCCCGGGGGCAACCGCAAGATCGGCGACTACTGGTATCGCTATTTCATGACGCCGGGCAGCAATTGGTGGGTGGGCATCAATGCGAACATCGCTTCGGCGGGAGTCGGCTTGATCCAGGCGTCGAAGATTCTGAACGATCCTTCTCTGCGCGCCGTGGCACAGAGCCAGCTCGATTGGATTCTGGGCGGCAATCCGTTCTCCGCCAGCACGGTGGTGGGGATCGGTCACAATCATCCGCCGCAGTTCGTCAACGGCAACGAATTTCACCCGGCCACGCCGCGCCTGCCCGGAGCGGTCATGAACGGCTTGGGCGGCACGGCCGACGACCAGCCTTTCCTCGGCAACGGCCTCTACAACGTCTCGGAGTATTGGACGCCGATGGTTTCCTATACCATGTGGCTGATGGCGCTGCTGCAGCGCAGTTCATAGGTCCTATGAGTCCTATCGGTCCTATCCGTCTTATAAGACCGATAGGACGGACAGGGCCGATCCGTTTCTTTGCCTTCAGTTGGCCCGCACGATCTCGATGTGCTTTTGGAAGTGCTTGTCATCGGTCTGCGTGTGGTCCATACGGTAGTGGACGCCGCGGCTTTCCTTGCGCAGGCCCGCCGCATGGGCGATCAGCAGCGAGACCGTCAGCATGTTCTGGCACTCCCAGCCTTCCGGGGCGTCGAAGACCTTGTCCATCACGTAGCGGTGCCAGAAGCGGATGATCTCCTCGGCTTCCGCCAGCGGTTGGGCCTTACGCGTGATGCCGACGTTGCGCCACATCAGCGCGCGGAGCGAGTTGCGGACGTCCGCCGTATCGAGCCGGCTGCGGTCCGACTGGGGGATCTCGTACCGGATAGCGGGGTGCTTGAGGGTCGTGACATCCGTGGCTTCCCGCTTGGCTACGGCCTGGCCCGCGATCTTGCCGAACACCAGGCCCTCCAGCAGGGAGTTGCTGCCGAGCCGGTTGGCGCCGTGCAGGCCGGTCGAGGCGACTTCGCCGCAGGCGTACAGGTTCTCGATGTTGGTCCGGGCAAAGGCGTCGGTCTTGACGCCGCCGATCATGTAATGGGCGCTCGGCCGGACCGGGATCAGGTCGTGGCTGACGTCGATGTCGAAGCTCTCGCACAGATCGCTGATCATCGGGAAACGTCGGGCAAAGTACTCTTTATCGAGGTGCCGCACGTCGAGGTAGACGTGGGTCGCATCGGTCTTGCGCATCTGGGCGAGAATGGCCCGGCTGACGATGTCGCGCGGCGCCAGCTCGCCCGCTTCACTGTAGTCCTTCATGAACCGCTTGCCCTTGGTGTCGAGCAGATAGGCGCCCTCGCCGCGCAGGGTCTCCGTGATCAAGGCCCGCGAGGCGCCGGCGATGTAGAGCGTCGTCGGGTGGAACTGCACGAACTCCAGATCGCGCAGGACCGCTCCGGCCCGGTAGGCCATCGCCAGCCCATCGGCAGTAGCAACGGGCGGATTCGTGGTCTCGCGGTACAGTTGCCCATCCCCGCCGGTGGCGAGGATCGTGCTGGCGGCCCAGATGATCTGCAGGCCGCGATTCTTGCAACGGCCGAGGATGCCGACGCAGCGATTCTCCGGGTCTGTCAGCAGGTCGATCGTGAAGAAGTGCTCGAGGACCTTGATATTCGGCTGGCTCTGGACTTCTCTGATCAGGACCTCGGCGATGGCCCGCCCGGTCTCGTCGCCGTGGCCGTGAATGATACGGGCGTGGGAGTGCCCGCCTTCCAGGGTCGTGTCGATCTCGCCGTCCACGCGGTCGAAGCCCGCGCCCCAGTCCTGCAACTGCTTGACCAGCTCCGGCCCCTGGCGCACCACCTGCTCGACGGTGTCCGACTCGCACAGGCCGCAGCCCGTCCGCAGCGTGTCGGCGATGTGCGCTTCAAACGAATCGTCCTTGCGCAGCACGGAGGCGATGCCGCCCTGGGCCTTCCAGGTGTTGCTGTCTTCCAGACTTGCCTTGCAGACGACGACGACATTACGATGGTCCGCGGCCTCCAGGGCGGCCCGCAGTCCGGCGACGCCCGCGCCGACAATCACGCAATCGGCGAAAAGCTGGCTCGTGGAGATCGAATCGATATTGACCAGATGCCGGCGCGGCTCGCCAAACCGGATGCGCTCGGCGGCCCTCGACCCCTTTTCTTTGTTCTGCTCACCCATACGACTGCCACTACCCTTCATGAACTACAGCCAGACCTCGTGTCGTCCGGGCAGGCCATCATACTGGAAGAGCGGGTCTTTGGAAACAGCCAAACGAATCTCCGTGCCTCCGGGGTGAATTTCCCGCCGCGCAGGTGGGGATTCGATTGCGATTGCTCGTCCGGAATGGTACAGTGGCAGTACTGGGACGTAACGGAGCACGCGGCAACAGGGGCCTGTCTTCTCGAAGGCGAAGGCTCTTTCACACCACGAAACGGCACGGAACCGCGGATGAACGCGAATGAACACGGATGATGGAGGATTGGGTCTTGTCGCAAAGACGCAAGGAGCGCCAAGAATGAAGTGATCGGCTGAGGTGGGCTTTACCCACCACAGGTTGTTATCGGCGTTCATCAGCGGTTTCAGAAATGGTCCCGGCTTGATTCGGCCTTTGGAGGACTGAAAACCATGAGAACTCTGCTTCTGACCCTGACTACGTGTCTGCTTGTCCTGCCGGCTAATGCCAAATACAGCGGCGGCAGCGGCACGGCCCAGGATCCATACCAGATTGCCACGGCCGCCGATCTGATCGCCCTCGGCGAGACGCCCGGCGACTACGGCAAGCACTTCCTCCTCACCGCCGACATCGACCTGGACCCCAAGCTCCCCGGGCGGAAGGTGTTCGACAAGGCCGTCATTGCACCCGACATGGACCAGACCCACGACGGGTTCCAGGGAACTCCCTTCACAGGCGTCTTTGACGGCCACGCCCGCACGATCTCGCATCTGATGGTCAAGGGCGGGAGCTACCTGGGCCTGTTTGGCTGTCTGGGCTGGCACGCCGAGGTCAGGGACCTTGGAGTCATCGATGTCAACATAGCTGGGTCAGGCGGTTCTATCGGCGGGCTGGTGGGTCTCAACCGCGTCAAGACGCTCGTGTCCTACGGGGGCGGGACCGTGACCGGATGCTACAGCACCGGTGTGGTCAAGGGCAAAGGCGGGGTCGGCGGCCTAGTGGGATCGAATTGTGGTACAGTGACCGGGTGCTACAGCACCGGTGCGGTCAGCGGCTTCTCGGGCGTCGGCGGCCTAGTGGGATGGAATGATGGTACAGGTACAGTGACCGGGTGCTACAGCACCGGT
The DNA here is from genome assembly GCA_964354535.1 of uncultured Pirellulales bacterium. GTDB lineage: Bacteria > Planctomycetota > Phycisphaerae > Sedimentisphaerales > Anaerobacaceae > PLanc-01. The sequence continues at coordinate 22,725 of CAYHAJ010000208.1, read as the reverse complement.
GCGGTCAGCGGCAAGGATTCGGTCGGCGGGCTGGTGGGGCAGAACTACGGTACTGTGACTTCCTCTTTCTGGGACATCCAGACGTCAGGCCAAGCCACCAGTGCGGGCGGCAAAGGCTGGACCACGGCCCAGATGCAGCACGAAGACACCTTTGCCTGCTGGGCGGGCGATGGCGTCTGGACGATTGACGAGGGCAAAGACTACCCGAGACTCGCGTGGGAGCACGCCTCAGGGCGGGCTATTGGCAGGCTCTACTTCTACGGAGGGGGCAAGGGGACGCGGGGCGATCCCTACCTGATCTACGCCGCTGACCAGCTCAACGTGATTGGCGCCCTGGACTGTGACTTGGACAAGCACTTCAAGCTCATGGCGGATCTTGACCTGTCGAGTCTCGACGGCAAGGAGGCCAGGCCTACCTTCAACGTGATCGGCGCCGGTTCCGCGGGCCCTTTCACGGGCTCCTTTGATGGTAATAGCCATACGATCGCGCATTTGACGGTCCGAGGCACCGGATATCTCGGGCTGTTCGGCCAATTGGCCGCTGGGGCCGAGGTCAAAAACCTGGGTGTGATTGATGTCCGTGTTGCCGGCTCAACGGACTATGTCGGCGGGCTGGTGGGGTACAGCAAGGGTACCGTGACCCAGTGCTACAGCACCGGTGTGGTCAGCGGCGCCCGGAGTACCGGCGGGCTGATTGGGAGCACGACGGGGGAGGTGACGGAATGCTACAGCACGGGTGCCGTTTCTGGCACTGAGAATGTTGGCGGGCTCCTGGGTGCTGGCGGCGGTCTCGTTACTCGGTGTTGGAGCGCCGGCACGGTCAGCGGCACCGGAGGGCAGGTTGGCGGCCTGGTGGGCTACAACAACGGTGCGGTGACCCAGTGCTTCAGTACCGGTGCCGTCAGCGGCGGCGGCCATTACGTTGGCGGCCTAGTGGGATCGAATGGTGGTACAGTGACCGGGTGCTACAGCACCGGTGCGGTTAACGCGGGCAACCATTATGCAGGTGGGCTCGCGGGATCGAATGGTGGTACAGTGACCGAGTGTTACAGCACCGGTGCGGTCAACGGACGCGGCTACTACAACGCTGGGCTGGTGGGCTTCAATTCAGGGGCGGTGACCGAGTGCTACAGCACCGGTGCCATCAGTGGGACTATCTGTATCGGCGGCTTGGTAGCGTGGAACTACGGCGGCCGTGTGACCGCCTGTTTCTGGGACACCCAAACCTCGGGCTGGAAGGCAAGCGACGGCGGCACCGGCAAGACCACCACCCAGATGCAGACAGCCAAGACCTTCCTGGATGCCGGCTGGGACTTTGTGGGCGAGACGAAGAACGGGACGGAGGAGATCTGGTGGATTCTTGATGGCAGGCACTACCCGGGGTTGTGGGATCTGACACCTCCTGAGGCATGGTCCCCTGGTCCTGGAGATCGTGCCACTGATGTTGGTCGGGCCGCTAGTCTCGCCTGGGCTCCCGGACGCTCAGGCGGAGAATATGACGTTTACTTGGGGGAAGACGCGGCCTCCGTCGCGGGCGCGACAGTCAAGGACATGGGCATCTATCGCGGGCGGCAGCGGAGCACCGCGTACGATCCTGCTGGCTTAGAATGGGGCAAGACGTACTACTGGAGAATCGATGAGGTCACCGTAAACAACCCTGCCGCCGCGCTGAAGGGCACTGTCTGGAGCTTCACCACAACGGCCTGCATTAGATCTCCCCACCCTCTGGACAGTGCCCTCGAGGTGGTCTGTTTACCGATTCTCAGTTGGGTGCCTGGCGAGCCCGGTTTGCTGTATGACGTTTACTTCGGTGAGGATGAGACGGTTGTTGCCGCTGCAACCCGCGGGACCATCGGCATCTATCGCGGCCGGCAGTTGTCTACGGCGACCGCTTACAGGCCGGGTGCTCTCAGGTTGAACACGACCTACTACTGGCGGGTTGATGGGGTGGACCAAGTCAGCCCACAGAGTCCGTGGAAAGGGACCGTGTGGCATTTCTCCACGGGGGATGTCCTGGTTGTCCTGGATGACTTCGAGAGCTACACGGATGACCAACACGCCGGAGCGACGATCTTTCAGACCTGGATCGACGGCCTTGGTCCCGAACCCAATGTGCCTGGCAACGGCACTGGTTCGGTTGTCGGGAACGAGTACGGGCCGTTCGCCGAGCAGAGGATCGTACATGGCGGCTGGCAGTCCATGCCGATGGACTACAACAATGTGAAGAAGCCGTGGTGCTCAGAGGCCGAACGGACTTGGGCAACGCCGCAGGATTGGACGGTGGGCGGGGCGGACACCTTGATGCTCTACTTCCGGGGCAAGGCGGACAACAGTCGCGAACCTTTCTATGTGGGGATCGAGGATAGTGCCGGTCGGGGCGCAGTGGTGGTCCATCCAGATGCGGAGGCGGTGCGGACGACCGAGTGGCAGAAGTGGCATATCGCCCTGGCGGATATGCGAGCGGTGGGCGTGGACGTGGTAGCGGTCAAGCAGATGGCGATTGGCGTCGGCGACCGCAAGAACCCCAAGCCCGGCGGCACCGGCAGGATCTATATCGACGACATCCGCCTGACCAAGCGCATGCCATAGACCTCTGGTGGATTCTCGAAGGGAAGGACTATCCGCGCCTGTGGTGGGAAACCGCGAAGAAATGAAACCGCAGACGAACGCGGATGAACGCTGATAACGACGCGAGAGGCCGGATCGGCAGGATTCTCCTGAACAGTACCTTGGCACTCTTGGCGTCCCTCGATCCAGTCGAGGGCAGGCTTTGGCGCGAGTAACTCTTGGTTGCGGCCGAAGGCCGCGCCGGGGGTTTGGGGAAGAATATCGTGGGACGGTCTTGATAAGAGAGCGCAGATTTCGCATAATAAGAGACGGTGTGTGCCAGGGAGTGGCGGCGGTGCCGTGACGAGCGATGGAGGTCCGGGCAGCCCGTTCGTCGTGTGCCCGTCAGGGCATCCAAGGGAAGTGGGATGGTGGAAGGAGGTAGGTCGTGGTGGAAAGACAGGCATGTCGTGCGCGCGTGGTCTCGGTTGGCCTTTTGGCTCTGCTCTGTGCCTCCGGCGTGCCAGCCCCGGCTTCAGAGTGGATCTGCACCGACGGTAACTACTCCAACGCCTTGTGCTGGTCGCCCCCGGGAATGCCGTCGGGCGAGAACGTCACGGTCGAAATCCCGGCCGGCAAGGGCACGATCACTCTGAATGTCAGTGCCGGGGCAAACACCCTCTGGCTCTACGAGAACACCACGCTCCGGATCCCCGCCGGCACGATCTATCGGGTCTCTAACCAGGCGGCTCTCTACGGGATCATTGACACGCGGGGAGGTGACTTCCACGCTCTCAAGGCGTATGTCGACGGGACGATCCAAGCCAGCGCCGGCACTGTCACGGTGGAGCAGGCGGACATCTACGGGATCATCGATGCCAACGGGGGCAATTTCACCGCCGCCAGCGCGACCTTGCATGGCGACAAGGCCCTGGTCCGGGTACGCCGGGGAGGAAAGGTGACCATTCCGGCGGGAGTCTATTCCGCCGTCGGCTCCAAACAAAGCGGCACCTTGATGTTGTCGGAGGGCACGAACTCGCTTTTGGACCTTTCGGCCGTGACGGAGTTGAATGACGGCTTCTCGGCGGGCAAGGGCGGGGAGATCACTCATGCCATCACGGCCCGGGATCGTGGCGTGATCGACCTTTCCGGACTGACCACCCTCATCGGGCCCTCGGAGCACAATACTCTGACGTTTCAGGTGAGCTCCGGCGGGGACATCCGGCTGGATCGTCTGGCGCGGATCAGCACCGCCAACACTAACGGCCGCGGCACCGTGTGGTTCGAGCCGGACGGCCCGGGCGTCGACGTAAGACTGCCCGCGCTGGTCTCCCTCAGTTCCACGGAGGTCCACGCGACCAACGGCGCCCGTCTGACGGCCGCCGGAAGCGCCTCGTCCGGTTCCTTCGTCTACTCCGCGACTGACGCCAATGTGGGCGATTGGGACTACGAACTGCTGTCCGCCGATACCGGCTCGGTCTTGGACCTGTCCGCTCTGGCCGAGCTCGACGACGGCTTCTCGAATCCCTCGTACAAGAACCGGACGCATATGATCGTGGCCGCCAACGGCGGGAAGGTCCTTCTGTCCGGGCTCAAGAGGATCGTCGGACCGGGGGACGACGAGGTTCTTTCGATCCAGGCGACCTCCGGCGGCCGCATCGAGTTGTCCGCGCTGAAAACCATCACCGGCGGCACCGGCAGCGTGCACTTCGAGCTCGACCGCCAAGGGGTGATTTCTCTGGGCGATGTCACGGTGGATGCCGTCACCAATATCACACTTCGGGATGGCTCTACCCTGGAGGCCAAAGCCCTGCGCGCAACGAAAGCGATGACCATTACTCTCAACGGCGGCTCCTGCCTGCGTCTGGAGCATCTGGAGGCGACGAAGGCCGGCACCATCGCCATTACGCTGAACGACCCGCGCGATCGCCTGGTAATCGAGAACGATTTCGAGCTGGACGCCCGCATCGCGATCTTCAATCCGGGCGGCGCCAGGCTCACGCTGCGGGGCGATTTCACCCGCACCCACAACGGGGAGCCGGGCCTCGATCTGGGCGCATCGCGCCTGTACTTTGCGGGCCAAGGCCCGCAGGAGCTGGAGGTCGGGGGTTGGGACATTGGCACCACCACGAAGACCGACCGGGGCAGTAAGGTGATCCACGACCTTCTCAACGGCAATTTCGGCTTCGGCCGGATGGTCGTGGGGCAGCCGGACCAGCCCACGGCGGTCTTGCTCGCCGACTACATCGACAACGGGAACCGGTACCGTTTTGCCGGGGACCTGTACCCGGAGGCGCTTTATCTGTTCGGCGGCGCGGAGCCCAACGACCCGAACGGCCTGCGGATCGAGAAGGGCTCGACCTTCTATATGGGCGGACTTCGCGTGTATGCGATGCTCCACGGCAGATTGACGGATCTGTCCACCCTGTTCGAGCCGAATCAGGTGGTGATCCACGGCTTCCCCGATGGCGGCGGGGACCTGCACCTCGGCCGTCCGGATGTGAACGACTGCCGCAACGTGGTTCGCAACGGCGGCTTCGAGAGCGGCATCAATCCGCCCACCTGGGCCGACTCCCTGCGGCCGGTCTTCTCCGGCGCGATCGATCTGGCCCCCTGGGAGATCGCCCAAAACAGTGTGAATTGGACCCACGAGGCGCGGTTCACCGACGCCGGCGCGGGACAGCGCTGGGCGGACCTGAGCAGCACCCTGCCGGGTCAGCGCATCCTCCGCCAGAAGATTCACACGCGGGTGGGCAGCTCCTACCACGTCTGGTTCGACGTGGCGCCCAATCCGTACGGCCCGAAGAAGAGCGGGTCTGTCACCGTGCGCGCCGACGGCAGTGACAGCACGCCCGAGCGGTTCGACCTCGCCCCGACGGGTCTGGTCGGACCGGCGCCGGCCGGGGGCCGGCCCTGGCCGGTGCGGTGGGAAACGAAGACCTGGCGCTTTACGGCCCGGGGAGGCACGACGACCGTGGAGTTCGCCGCGGGAGACGATGCCGGCACGGCGCTGGGCCTCGCCCTGGACAATGTGATCGTTCTGAGCCCCGATGCGAACTACCCGCCGGACTGCTTCCGGCTCGCGGACGACTGGTTCCTCGACGCCGACACGGGGATCGACCCGAACGACAAACTGACGAACGATACGACGCCGGAGCTGATCTTCCCGTTCACCAAGCCGGTTTGGGGCACCGAGGACGGCATTACGATCGAAGGTCCCGCCGGTCCGCTCCCCAAATCCATCTCCGGATGGAACAGTGACATCCTGAAAGTCACGTTCCCGGCGCCCCTGCTGAAGGAGGGCCGCTATACGGTGACTCTCAAGAACACGATTCTCGATACCCTGGGTGAGTTCCTCAACGGCGGTGCCCGCCACACCACTCTGTCCTTCACCCTCGACACGACGGCCCCGGCCGCCCACGTGGATGCGTCGCGCACCCGGAACACGAGGCCGCCTCTGACGGGCCAGGTCGATGATCCAGACGCGCCGGTTGAGGTAGCGGTGGCCGGCCAGACCTGCCCGGCGGTGAACAACGGCGACGGTACGTGGATGCTGCCGGCCAACACAATCCAGCCACCTTTGGCGGACGGCGAGTATAACGTGAACCTCGCCGCCACCGATCGCGCGGGCAATATCGGCTCCGGCAACGGACGGCTGATCGTCGATACGAGGCCTCCGGTAGTGGCTGTGGATTTCCTGTTCACACGTGACCCGACTCCCTCCCTGATGGGAAGGGTCGATGACCCCAACGCTATGGTGGAGGTGACCGTGGCCGGCAAGACCTACCCGGCTCAGAACCGTCGCGATGGTACCTGGACGGTGCCGGACAATGCGATTGACCCGCCGCTGGCTCAGGGGATTCACGCGGTAAAGGCAGCCGCCACCGATCGCGCGGGGAACGCGGGCTTCAGCAGCGGCTCCGTGGTGCTCGACATCACCGCTCCTCTGGCCGGCGTGGATGCGTTGCTCACGCGGGACACGACGCCGCGGCTGACCGGGAAGATCGACGATCCCAACGCGACTATCGCGGTGACCGTGGCCGGCAAGACCTACGCCGCCAGGAACAACGGCGACGGCACCTGGATGTTGCCCGACAACACGATCGACCTGCCTCTGCCCGACGGCGTCCACGAGGTGAAGGTCGCTGCCACCGATCTGGTGGGGAATGTGGGCAGCCTGACCGCCAAAGCCCTTACTGTCGACACGACGCCGCCGGTCGCCCATGTGGAGGCGTTGCTCACCCGGGACACCAAGCCGCCTCTGACGGGTCGGGTCGATGATCTTGACGCGCAGGTCGCGGTGATCGTGGCCGGCAAGACCTACCCGGCGGTGAACCATGGCGACGGCACGTGGACGCTGGTGGACAATACGATCGACCCGCCTCTGGCTCATGGCATCCACGAAGTCAAGGCGGTCGCCACCGATCGCGCGGGTAATGCAGGCTCCGGCAGCGGACGGCTGATCGTCGATACGCAGCCTCCAGTGGTAAGCGTGGGTTTCCTGTTCACCCGCGACCCGACTCCCTCCCTGACAGGAAGGGTCGATGACCCCGACGCCGCGGTGGAGGTGACCGTGGCCGGTAAGACCTACCCGGCTCAGAACCGTCGCGATGGTACTTGGACGCTACCGGACAATGCGATCGACCCGCCTCTGACGGATGGCAGCCACGAAGTGAAGATTGCCGCCACCGATGGGGCGGGGAACGTGGGTCACGGTAGCGGCTCTCTGACGCTCGACCTCACCGCTCCGCGGGCCGGCGTGGATGCGTTGCTCACGCGGGACACGACGCCGCGACTGACCGGGAAGGTCGATGATCCCAACGCCACCGTCGCCGTAACCGTGGCCGGCAAGACCTATGCTGCCAGGAATAACCGCGACGGCACCTGGACGTTGCCTGACAACACGATCGACCCGCGTCTGCCCGACGGCGTACACGAGGTGGAGGTCGCCGCCACCGATCCGCTGGGAAACGTGGGCACCATAACCGCCAAGGCCCTTACCGTCGACACGACGGCCCCGGTCATCACCCCGCAATACATGAGCACACCCGAGCGGAGTCCAGAGCTGACAGGCGCGATCGACGACCCCCAGGCGGTGGTGACCGTAACGGTCGACGGCACAACGTATACGGCCGCGAACGACGGCAAGGGCACATGGCAACTGGCCGCCGGTACGATCCAGCCGCGATTGGACAGCGGGGAAACCTATGACGTGACGGTCACAGCCACCGATCCGGTGGGCAACGTTCGCACGGTCCATTGGAGGGTGGACATCGACGGTCCATAGTCCCACCGCAGCGGCTTGGCAGTGCCGCGTGTGCCGCTGTGGGGCGGATCACTTGGTCTTGCGGGTCAGGGTCAGGTCGCTGGGGAACAGCCGCTCGTCGTCGGCGTACTTCGCGAAGAACGCTTGCAGATCCGCCGTGGCGGCGGTCAGGACGGGGCGATCGTCGATCCTGTCGAAGCGCACGGCCTTCGGCTGGGCCGTGAGCAACTTCTTGAAGGCCTCATCGTCCGTCAGCCGGATCTTCAGTTGATCTCCAATCGCGCTGACCCTCACAAAAGTGTGGACCGGCACGAAGAAGAAGGCGTTGTACGCGAGTTTCATCTGCTCGGCGTCCCGCTCCGCCGAGGGGAATTGGTCGGGCAGGACATCGAGAAACAACTTGTCTTGCAGCTTGACCAGGCAGGCGGCAAATGAGCCTTTGCGGCCCTTGTCGTCGATCACGTTCACGCGGTAGCATTTCTGGATGGCCTCCCGCATCTCCGCGGGGAGACGCTCGGCGGCATTCTCCTCCAGAGGAGCGAACTCCCATGTGATCTGCGGCTGATTGGAGTCCTCAGCCCAGGTCCCCAGGAGCTTCTCCTCGAAGACGATGGTGTCCTTCGTGAACAAGGGATGCAACGAGACGACCGGTACACACCCGGCCAGCAGGACGGCCAGGCAATAGAACGCGAGTTTCTTCATTCTCATTGTTTGACCTCCGATGTTTCTTCGGGACTTCACGAGTTCAGCAAACCGGCTACCATCTTACCGCCCCGAGACTGGACGGCAATACATCGCCTTGCCACTCGCACGATTTCGGGTTTGTAGGGTGGGGCTTGCCCCACCAATCAGGGCGAACGCAAAGTTGTCTGCTGTCTGGGTGGCAGCGTCAAGCGCAGCTTGGCGATGGCGAGTCTGCCGTGCGTAGAACCATCGCCAAGGCCTTCGGCCTTGACGCTGCCGCCCGTCGCCGAAGGCGGCGACGCCCCGAAGGGTCTTGCTTTCGGGACTTTGCGCCCGGCTTGCCCCACCGATTCGGGTGCATGACCGTTCTTGCGATCCGCGCGGGTCAGATGCCGTCGCGCAGGCCCGTGGCGCGGGCGTCTCGCCCTTGTGTGTCGCGGGCATCCTGCCCGCGATTCGAGGGCGGGACGCCCTCGAGACAAAGGAACAAGGGCAGGATGCCCTCGCCACGAGGCCGCGCAAGAACGGTCATGCACCCCACCGATTCTTCTCGCTTGCGACCGGCCGGCGAAACCGGTAGAGTGCAGCACTTTCGTGTGGGTTGGAGCGGCCGCATCGTGGCAGGGCAAAGCGTGTTCGATCTGAATTCGGCAGGATGGTTGGTGGTCGGCTTTTGTGCCTTCGTGGTCGGGGTCAGCAAGACGGGCATTCCGGGCCTTGGCATCCTCCACGTTCCGCTGATGGCGATGGTGTTGCCCGCCCGCGAATCGACCGGGATTCTCCTGGGTATGCTGATTCTTGGCGACCTGTTCGCGGCGGGCTACTACCGGAACATCGCCCAATGGAAGCACGTGCTGCGCCTGCTGCCGTCGGCGCTCGTCGGGATCGTGGCCGGCTGGCAGGCCATGCGGTTTGTCACGAATGAACAGCTCCAGCCGATCATCGGTATCATCGTGCTCGCGATGCTCGGCCTCCACTATGGGCGCACGCGTCTGTGGGGTGAGAATGCGCCGATCCCGACGCACCCCTTGTTCGCCGGGACGCTCGGCTTCCTTGCCGGGGTCACGACGATGATGGCCAATGCCGCCGGACCGGTGATGGTTGTCTACCTGCTGGCCATGCGGCTGCCGAAGCTGGCCTTCGTCGGCACCAGCGCCTGGTTCTTCTTTGCCGTCAACTGGATCAAAGTCCCGTTCAGCGCCCATCTGTCCCTGATCTCTGCCGAGTCGATCAAGCTGGACCTGCTGATGCTGCCGCTGATCGCTGCCGGCTCCCTGGCCGGCATCTTCGTCCTGCGCCGCATCCCCCAGAAGGCTTTCAACAGCATCATCCAGATTCTCGCCGCCGCCGCCGCAATCAAACTGCTGTTCTGATCTGACGTGATCAGAAAGCCCGCGAGCCCCGGCGATTCCGTGAGGCGCGTAGAGAAAGCCGGGCTGAGGGGCCCGGCTTGGCAACGTTGCGTGGCGGATTTGCTCCATCTATTTGGGCAGGTTCTCCGGCGTGACGGTGGCGACGTGCAGATCGGCGTAGATGACCCGGTAAGCCGCGGAGCCGGCCGGTTGGTACCAGAGGATCGGCGTGGTAGGATCGCCGAAGCGGACGTTCTGGCCGGCGTACCGCCATGTCCCTCCGGAGAGCCGACTGATGAACACCATGCCTCGATACATGATGTCCTTCTGTTGGTCGGGGTCATACCCCGGCGGGCAAGGGGCGACGAACTTGCCTTCCCTGCCCATCTGCATGGCGATCTTGGCGATGTCCGGTCCATTCACCGTCGGCGGGAAGCTGCCATCGACGGTCCACTTCGACCAGAAGCGGAGGAACTCGATACAGTCCTGTTCGCTGACCTGGGAGGCATCTGCGGAAACCTGCACCGGCATGTATCCTGGCGGCGGAGTGAGATTGAAGAATGATTCATCCCACAGCACGTCGAGCTGGAAATCGCTGAGAATCATGTTCATCCCCGGCGCCCCGGCGAATTGCAGTTCCGCGCGGACGAGCTGGCCGGTCTTCGGGTCGATCCAGACTGTTGTCGTCGCGTCGTCCTCCTGGACGGTGAAACCATCGAGGGTCCGGCCGTCGATCCGCCGAGGTCCCAGGGCCTGGCTCGCCCGAGCCGGCAGGGCCCGCAACTTCTCGACGGTCGCCCAAGGGTCTTTGGCCGGGTCGTCCGGCACGTTGGCCATCTCGAACACGACATAGCTCCTGGTTGGCGGGACGAGGCTGATGCCCTTTACCCCATTTCCCGCCTTTTCCAGCACCGTGACATAGCCGTCGGCGGTGGCTGACCGAAAGCGTCCGCTGTCGCTGAACGCGACGTTCATGCGGACGGTCGGCATGTTCTCCTGACCCGTCATCGTGACCATGCTGAAGGTCAAGGTATGGGCCCGGTGCAACTGATCCACTACTTTCGCGTAGGCTTTGCCGGCCCCGTCGCCGGTGAACAGGCTCAGACCCAGGATTACGGCCAGGGCGACCGCAGCCGCCACGGCCAGTTTCATCATTCGATTGCTCATGATCGTTCTCCCGAAAAGCGCCGCGCGGGATGGAGCCCCGCAGCGCAGTTGATCCTTGCTTGGGGTTTGCGCCGCCCGCAAGACCTCGCGGTTGGCGGACTCGACTTCCTGTTCATCCACCGGCGCCACGGCCATGCGCCCGGCACAGTCGAGCAGCCGTTGCAGCCGCTCCACCGTTTCTTGGCATGGTTCGCATTGCCGGACATGCTGCTCGATCTCGCGAGCCTTGTCGCCGGGCAGTTCGTCCAACACGAACTGAACAAGCTGCTCGTCGGTTACTTTGTGAGGACTCATGGTTCACCATCATCAGGGACTGAGATACTCGTGCAATTCGCGGGTCAGCCGCAACAGGGCACGATGCAAATGAACACGGACCGTCTGCCCGGAACAACCCATGATTTCCCCGATCCGGGCTGCTTCCAACCCTTCCAGCCGCGACAGGATGAACGCATCCGCCTGCCGTCGCGGCAGCCGGGCGAGGGCCGCAACCAGCTTCTGCCGCAATTCGTCCGCCTGTAACGCGTCGTCCGGTCCGTTGGCCGTCGCGCTGGGAGGCATTGCTTCCGACACCCCCACAGGCATGCTACGAGCGGAGGCCTGCCGCGCCATCTCCAAGGCCTTTCGGACAGTCGCACGGTACAGGTACGCCGGCCAGTTCACGTCGCCGTTGTACCGGTGCCAGCGCCGCCAAATGGCCAGGAAGACCTCCTGATGCACATCCTGCGCCAGACTCGTGTTGTGCAGGACACGCAGCGCGGTGCGCAGAACTTGCGGGCCGTGTTCCTGGACCAGGTTGTCAAAGGTCTTTTCCGACACTGTCGCCATATCCTTCGCGAACGGCCGTTCCGGGCCCAGGCCCGGCTGCATGCAGCCTGAGATCTCTGCCTTTATAGAGGTCCGCGCGGCCTGGATCGTTTACAAGAAAACACGTCCATGATTTTATCATGGTGTAGGGGCGGAGGGCGAAAATGGATTGCCAAAGCGGTTCCTGAAGTTCATCATAGACTCCATGTTGGAGCGCAAGGACCCAGACAACCTCGATCAGGCACGCGTGCACATGCTGAAATATGACCTGTGCGGGCGGGATATCACCGATCCGGACGTCCTGCGAGTCATGGCAGAGGTTCCCCGCGAGGAGTTTGTGCCTCCGGCGGAGCGCTGGCGGGCCTACGCGAACGGGCCGCTGCCCATCGGCGAGGGCCAGACGATTTCGCAGCCCTATATCGTTGCCTTGATGACGCAGGTGCTGCGCGTGAACCGCGATTGCGAGGTCTTGGAAGTGGGGACGGGCAGCGGGTATCAGACCGCGGTCTTGGCCCGCCTGGCCAAGCGGGTTTTCACGATCGAGAGGTTGCCCGACCTGGCGTCCGTCGCGCAGAACGTGCTGGAGAAGCTGGGAATCGACAATGTGGAGTTTCGTATCGGCGACGGCAGTTGCGGCTGGCCCGAAGAGCGGACATTCAACCGGATCATGATTACGGCGGCAGTCCCGGATTTCCCTCCGCCCCTGGTGGCGCAGCTCGCCGAGAGCGGCATTATGGTCGCACCCATCGGCTCCAGCTCCATGCAGGAGCTGACGACTGCCGAGAAGTATCGCGGCAAGCTGATCGAACGATCCATCTGCGGCTGCCGGTTTGTAAGGCTCATCGGTGAACACGGCTTCTCCGAATAGAGGCGTTGTCGGAAGAGAGAATCCGGCGGTGAAGCACTGGTAATTGTACAGTTAACATGATATGATGGTTGGGCAGGACGCGAACGTAAGCCGTCCTGACTAGAATAGGAATGAATGGGCGCGTGGCAGGGCGAAGAACCGATCGGGAAGATGGAAGCTGCTGCTCAAGAACAGGCCAGCAATAAAGAGACGATGACGGTTTCGATGGCGGTGCAGTACCTTAAGGGCGTCGGGCCGGCACGTGCGGAGGTCTTCGGCAAGCTGGGTGTACAGACGGTCGGCGATTTGCTGGAGTACTTCCCGCGCGACTGGGTCTTTGCGCCGGGTCCGATCAAGATCGCGCAGATGAGTGCAGAGGAGCCGGCGACGATCATCGGCCTGGTGGAGTCGGTCGATTTCCTGAGTCAGCGCCGCCCGCCGATGTTTGAGGCCCTCGTCGCCGACGAGACGGGCGTCTGCCGGATCGTGTGGTTCAACGGCGGCTATTTGCGGAATCAGATTCGACTGGGCCAAGTCATTGTGGCCTCGGGCAAGCCCAACGTTTTCAAGCACCAACTCCAGTTGACCAATCCCAAGTTCATGATGGTCGAGGAGCCGCAGAATGCCCAGCCGGATAAGCATTTCAGCGGCGGCGTCTACCCCGCCAGCGGCCGGCTGAGCAGCCGGCAGATCAAGCAGATCATCCTGCCGGTGCTGGACCATCTGGGCGAGTTGGTGGACGAGTTCTACGACGAAAGGTTCCTCAAGGAGGCCCACCTGATCGGCCGCAGGGACGCCTTCGCCTGGATTCACATGCCGCCAGAGGAGCCGAAGCTCGACCAGGCCAAACACCGGCTCCGGTACGATGAGTTGTTCCTCATGCAGCTTGGGTTGGGATTGCGCCGATACCGGGCACAGCACTCTGCCTCCGCCACGGCATGCCTGCTCACGGATGAAATCGACAGCCGGATTCGCAAACGCTTTCCATTCCTGCTCACCGACGACCAAAACGCCTGTATTTCTGAGATCGCTGAGGACATGGCCCAGACCAAGCCGATGAATCGCCTGCTGCAGGGCGACGTCGGCTCCGGCAAGACCGTGGTCGCGCTCTACGCAGCCCTGCTGGCCATCGCCAATAAGACTCAGGCAGCCATCATGGCGCCGACGGAAATCCTCGCCTCGCAGCACTTCCTCAGCATTGAACGGTACCTCAAAGACAGCCAGGTCCGGCGGGTCCTCATCACGGGGGGCCTGACCGGCAAGAAGCGCGAGGAGCCGCTCGCCAAGATCAAGCAGGGCGAGATGGATATCGTCGTCGGCACCGTGGCCCTGCTCCAGAAGGACATCGAGTTTCGCCACCTGGGGCTGGTCATCATTGACGAGCAGCACAAGTTCGGCGTGCACCAGCGGGCCGAGTTGCGTAAGGACGGCGCCCCGCACTGTCTGGTCATGACGGCCACGCCCATTCCGCGCACGCTGGCCATGACCGCGTTCGGCGACCTGGATGTTTCGGTCATTAAACAATGTCCTCCCGGCCGGGGCGAGGTCGTCACGCGCTGGGTAGAACCGCATAACCGTCCGCGGGCGTACGAGTTCATCCGCGAGCGGCTGCGGGCCAGGAAACAAGCCTATTTCGTGTATCCACGCATCTCCTCCGTCGAGGAGACCAGCAAAGAGATCGCGGCTGCGACCGACGCCTGGAAGGAATTGTCCGAGAAGGTCTTCCCCGAGTTCCAGGTCGCCCTCTTGCACGGCCCGATGCCCTCCGCCGAGAAACAGCGGATCATGACGGGTTTTCGCAAGGGTGCCATCGACGTTCTGGTATCGACTGTCGTGGTCGAGGTGGGCGTCGACGTGCCGAACGCGACGATCATGGTCATCGAGGCGGCCGACCGCTTCGGCCTGGCCCAACTGCACCAACTGCGCGGCCGCATCGGGCGGGGCGAGTCCAAGTCCTACTGTCTGCTGTTCGCCGAGACGGACAACGAGGCCGCCAGGAGCCGGCTCGATGTGATGACGAAGACCAACGACGGCTTCGCGATCGCCGAGCAGGACCTGCGCCTCCGTGGTCCCGGTGAGTTGTTCAGCGCCCGCCAGCACGGCTTGCCCGACCTGAAGATCGCCAACATCATCGACGATTACGATCTGCTCGTTGTCGCGCGAAGACACGCCTTTGACCTCGTCTCCAAGGACCCCACCCTGGCGTTGCCCGAGCATCGCAGCATCCGCCGGGCGCTGCTGGCCAAGTTCGGCAACTCCCTCGGCTTGGCCGACGTCGCCTGAAGCGCACGCCCTTCGTTTCGTCAGGGGACATCCAAACGGGCCGGGACGCATGAAACGAGTAGCGGCTATTTTCTGCAGCGCCGCAATTTCACTGGAATCTCCACGGCAAAGGAGGTAAAAGGGCTGCTGTTGGTTGGGATGCCGGCGTATCCATAGCGCGTTATGAAGATAGCTTATCGAAACGACACGCTCGAACAGGTGTTGACGGGAGTCAAGGGGGTCACCTCGCTCGTCATTGTCGCGTCCTTCAGTCTTCTGTTCGGCTTCTACGAGCCTCCCTTGCCGGTTCCTCTTCTCGTGGGCGTGCTGTTCGTGGCCCTGGTGATCTTTGTCGTCGGCAAGACCATTCGGCTGTTCAACGCCAAGTCCCTGCGGGAATACCTGCTCGCGAATTGGTACGAGATCCCGATGCTGGTGGCGCTGGCGGTGGTCGTAGTCGGGGCCGAACGCTGGTTTGGCCGGACCGATCCCAGCGGTCTGCGGCAGTGGGCCGTTGCCCTCTACCTGATCATCGACGTGACGATCAAGTTCTTCATGGGCTCGGTCCGTCTGGCGGCCGGCGGGAAGGACCCCACTCGCGTGCTGGTGGCCAGTTTCATCGTCCTGATCCTGGCCGGCGCCATTCTGCTGATGCTGCCGAAGGCGACGCCGGGAAGAGCTTCTTTGCCCTTTGTCGACGCGCTCTTCACTTCCACCAGCGCCACCTGCGTGACGGGTCTGGTCGTCAAGGACACCGGCGCCGACTTCACGCTCATGGGCCAATTGGTGATCCTCTCCCTGATCCAATTGGGCGGGTTGGGCATCGTGATCCTCGGGGCGGTGCTGGCCCTGCTTCTGGGGCAGGCGCTCAGCGTGCGCGAAACCGCCGCCATCCAGGACCTCCTCAGCGAGGGCACGCTCGGCCGGATCAGCCGCATGGTTGTCTTCGTCTTCGTGGCGACCGCCGTGATCGAGCTGACCGGCGCCGTGGCCCTGCTGCACATGTGGCAGACAGTTCCCAGCCCTGCCTTGGACCTTCACCACCAGTGGTACTACAGCGTCTTCCACGCGATCAGCGCCTTCTGCAACGCGGGTTTTGGCCTGTGCAGTGACAGCCTCGTCCGCTACAACCGGTGCTGGGAGGTGTACGTGGTGATCTGTCCGCTGATCGTTCTGGGCGGGCTGGGCTTTGGCGTGCTGTACGATCTCGGCGGCATCGTCGTGGACCGGATCTTGGGTGTCTGCAGGAGGTTTGTCCGTGGACCATGCCTGAGTTTTTCGCAGGCCCCCCGGCGCATGTGGCTGCAAACGAAGATCGTCCTGGCCGTGACGAGCGGCCTCATCGTCGGCGGAATGCTGGCTCTGTTTGCCTTTGAGAGACTGACCGGTCCCGGCTCCGCTGCCCGGAATTTCAGCCTCTTGGATGCGCTGTTTCAGTCCATCACCGCGAGGACCGCCGGCTTCAACAGTGTGGATATTGCGGCCCTTTCGGATGCCGGCAAGTTCATCCTGATTCTCCTGATGCTCATCGGCGGCTCTCCCGGCGGCACGGCGGGCGGCATCAAGACCGTGACCTTCGTCGTGGTCATCATGGCCGTCATCACCACGCTCCGTCGGCGGGAGGACGTGGAGATCTTCAATCGCTCCGTAAGCCTTTTGATCGTGCGCCGAGCGATCACGGTGGCGGTGCTGTTCGTCGTGGCTCTGTTCGGGGCGACGCTGGGGCTGTGCATTACCGAGGCGTCGAATCACTTCACCATGATGCAACTGTTTTTTGAGGTTGCCTCCGCCCTTGGGACGGTCGGGCTGTCCACGGGCACCACTCCCGCTTTGACGACGGCGGGCAAACTCATTATCATTCTGGTGATGCTCACGGGCCGGCTCGGGCCCTTGACCTTGTTGGCGGCTCTGGCGTTCAATGCCAAGCCCGTTCGCTACAATTATCCCCACGAGACGATCGTGGTTGGCTGAGACACGAGGTTGGCTATGAGACGTTTTGCGGTGATTGGGTTGGGTCGCTTCGGACAGAAACTGGCCATCGCCCTGACGATGAGCGGCGCAGAAGTCATCGCCATCGACAAGGAGCGAGAGCAGGTGGAGTTGATCCGAGATCAGGTGTCCCACGCCGTCCGGCTGGACAGCACCGATATGGAAGCTCTTCGCTCCCAGGGCATCGACAAGGTGGATGTGGCCATCGTGGGGGTCGGCCAGGGCACGGCCCAGGGCTTCGAAGCGGGAGTCCTCACCGTCGTCAACCTCCGCCAATTGGGAATCGAGCAGATCTACGCCCGGGCCGAGAGTCTCACCGCCGGCGAGGTCTTCTCCAAGATCGGCGCCACCGAGGTCATTTACCCGGAGATCGAGTCGGCCCAGCGGTGGGCCTACAAGCTCATTGCGCCGCAGATCGGCGAGAAGATCGACTTTGCCCCCCGCTACAGCCTGGCCCGCATCAAGGCCCCGCCCAGCTTTGGCGGCCGGACCGTCATGGACCTGCAACTGCGCCAGAAGTACAACGTCAATCTCGTCCTCATCAAGCACAACGGCGAAGCCTGGGGCCACCAGACCGGACGGGACTCCATCATCAACGTGCCCACGCCCGACACCGTGGTCCAGGAAGGCGACATTCTCATGGTCGCCGGCTCCGACGGAGACCTGGCCCGTCTGCCGCAGGAATAGCAGCCGACGGGAGATCCCCATTGTTCTTCCGAGTTTGGCTTTGTTCTGCACAATCGGTGCCTCGTCCGCCAGCCTCTCCAGAATTGGCTTTGTTTGTACGCACGAGTGCAGCCGCCGATGGACCGTCTGGCAGAGGGACGGGGTTCCCAGATTGGCTTTGTTTCGCACCATGGCTCCCGCCGGCGGCAGGGGCATCCGTGCTGCCCCTGGCCACGGCTGCCCACGCGAGAATTTGCTTTGCCGAGGCCTCTTGCATGTCCAATTTACCATAACTCTTTTCCCGACAAGGGCTTGTCCTTCGTATCGCCCTTGAGCAAATTGGCTTTGTTTGGCACGAACGGTCCTCCAACTGGTTACCGGCTACTGACTACCGACTACCGCCTTTTGGCTTTGTTTCGCGCGATTGGTCTCCGCAGGTCTCCACTGGCTCGCTTGTCCACTCTCGCCCGCCCCCACTCGCCGGGGGAATTGGCTTTGTTTGGCGCGGTCGCGGGAAGCGGCTGCGCCTCCCGGCGCCGCGAGTCCTTGCCCATTCTTGTCCCTTCGCGGAAATTAGCTTTGTTTTTTGAGCCCTATCGGCGACCTGATTCATCATAAGTCTTTTTTTATAAAGCACTTGTGCGTCCTGATGTTCTGCGCGAATTGGGTTTGTTTCGCACGAAAGTGTAGGGGGCAGGGGTCGGGGATCAGGTGTCAGGCCGCCGACCCCCGATCCCTGAACCCCGATCTCTGGCGGAATTGGCATCGTCTTTTCTCTCACCGACTACCGGCTACTGACTACCGTCTTTTGGCTTTTTTTGACACGGCAACCTCTTGTCCTGCTCTACCACGGAGGTCACCGTCATGAACAGGGGGGACTTGGCGAAGTCTTCGTCCGCCCCAACATCTCGTCGCGACCACCTCCGCGGGCGGCCGCCCCTCGATAAGAAGACGTTCCCCGACGCCTGTATGTTGTACAAAAATCAAAAATATAGCAGAAATTCTTCGTCGCTGCACCAGCCCAGCCCGGCGGGCGAAAGATCATAGCCCAGGGATTCATCCCTGGGGAACCGAGGCGAGAAGCGAAGCGAGTCCCGCCCGGGACGAAAGAACCGAAACATGACCAGAGAGTTGAGCCGAAAGAAACGAAAGAGAGCGAAAAGCGGATGAACGTCGATAAACGCTGATGAGAACATGCCGCCGCAGGCGTCCAACGCAAATCATCAATCATCAATCATAAATCATCAATCCAGAGGCTACCGACTACTGCTCTTCGGTGTGGCCTTCCCGCGAGACAATCCCGCAACCGTCCCTTCCACAGACTCAAAACCTGTCTTGGACCGTGCGAAGGAACACGGTTGACAACGGCTTGCTCATGGAGGTCCCGCGGAATTCCCGCAACTGGCCAAGGACTTGCACCGCCTGCGACATACGCTGCAGAACAATGAATAATGAAGACTTGACCCCCAATTCCCCCTGACCCCCAATTCCCCCTGCCGACTAACGCTTATGCACCGCTGATGAACGCGGATGAACACCGATCAGACAAGTGCGAACGGAACGCGGCAATCTGACTGGGAACTGAGAACTGACCACTGGCAACTGGCCTTCTCACCGACTACTGCTTTTCCGTGTGGAATTCCCGCGAGACCATCCCGCGACCGGCCCTTGGACAGGCTCAGAGCCTGTTCCTTCGACGGCTCAGGACAAGCTCTGAACCGTGCGGAAGAGTTGGCTTGACAGCGGCTGGCTTATAATTCCCGGTTCTCTTCCACTTCCTTCTTATCCCGCCTCTGTTGCTAGCCGATAAGAGGCGTGATAGCGGATTCTTGCACCTTCGATCGGCGTTGCGGGCCAATCATCATGTCGCCAGATGGAGAAGGATAGAGAGATGAGTCAGAGAGATAGTGCGGTATGTGAAGCAGACGAGGTTGACGCAGGAGACGAAGCGACGGAACCTTCCGTGGAGCTCGAAGGGGCTGATGAAGGCGACCTCCCGGTGAAGGGCGAAGATGCCGTCGTGATCGAGAAGAACGATCGCAGTCTCGCCGAATTGCACAGGTGGTTCCAGACAGGAAGACTCGTCGTCGATCCCGAATGGCAACGCCAGTATGTCTGGGACCGTCGGCGTGCCTCCAAGCTGATCGAGTCGTTCCTTAGAGATATTCCTGTCCCCGTGGTCTACCTTGCGAAGAATGCCGAAGGTAAGTACGAGGTGATCGACGGCCTGCAACGGCTGACATCGGTCTTTGATTTCTTCGACAACAAGTACCCCCTTCGCGGCCTTGAGCTACTGCGTGACCTTAACGGAGCTTTCTTCAAAGACCTGCCTGATAAGGCACAGGGCAAGATTCAGGACACCACCCTTCGAACATTTGAATTGTCGCCCCAGACACACAAGGATCTAATGTTCGTCATTTTTGAGCGACTTAACACCGGCGGCATGGCGCTGAACGACATGGAGATTCGCAACTGCCTATTTCGTGGAGCGTTAAACAACCTCATCCGAGAACTCGTGGAAGATGACAATTTCCGGACGTGCCTCAACCAAAAGAACCTTGAAAAACGCATGGGCGACCGCGCACTTATACTTCGCTTCCTGGCGTTCTACGAACGGACCCACCTCAAGGCAAAAGCTGGACTCAAACGATTCCTGAACGAGTTCTTCGACACCTACAGAAACCCTACCGCCGACAAACTGAAGGAGTATGATCGTGAATTCAGGAAATCCATGAAGGCATGCGTCACGGTATTCGGTGATAGGGCTTTTCGACTGCGACGCGACTCGGGGTCCGGCGGAGGAGAGTGGGCCGCACGACCTAACGCCGCTATCTTTCAGGCAGTTGCTGTCTCATTCACAAAGTACGACCTTGCCCAGATCACACGAGGCGCCGATGCCATCTTCGAAGAGTATGTGGACCTCGTTTCCTCCGACGAGCGGTGGCGGGATTGTGTGAGACGGACAACGGGTGACTACACGAGACTTGAGTACGTATTCGACACATGGAACGAACGACTGAAATTGGCCCTCTCCGGCGCACAGCCAAATGACGCCACGCGTCTATTCTCTCGTGAGCTCAAGGACCAGATGTTCAGGCAACGTCCAACTTGCAGTATATGCGGGCAAAGGATCACCTTGATACTTGATGCTGTTCTTGACCACGACGAGCACTACTGGAGAGGTGGAAGGACTGTTCCCGAAAACGCACGTCTTGCCCACCGACATTGCAACCTGACACGGGCGAGATAGTTGAAATCACGAATTCCGGCAGCAACAGAAACTCCGAGAGCGGGGACGAATGTAAAATGTGTGGGTGTGACACCGAGGGAATCTGTTTTCAGACGCACAGGTCATGAGAACTGCGTACATAGATGAAGCTGGATACACGGGCAGGAACCTTCTTGATCCTACTCAACCATTCCTCGCTCTCTCCGGCGTCTTCATCTCTGAGGACGACGCGAGGGCCCTTCGCGACAGACTCTTCCAGGGTGTCAAGGCACGAGAGCTGAAACACCAGTCCCTTGCTCGTCGGCGACAACATCATCGTGGTTTACTTCAGGCTCAGCAGGCTTGCCTCCGAAACTACAACGCCGTGTCGTACGTCGCCGACAAGAGATTCCTGTGCATCCTCAAGCTCTTGAACGACTGCATCGAACCGTGTTTATACGCTCGTGGATTGGATTTCTACGAGAACGGCCAGCATCTTGCGCTGGCTGGTCTGCTTTATCACACTGGTCCAACGCTCTGGGGTCGAGAACCCTTTCAACGTCTTCTCGATCTCTATCAGGAGGCTTCTGCGAAAAAAACAGATGACGCCATCGGCGTGTTCTGTTCCCACGCGCGCTCACTTCCGCGATGTGGCCTTTCCCCATACATACAACCGATCGCGGCAGAGGACCCGGCGTTCTTAGCCGAAGTGCGAAGTCCGACCACATCGACAAACGCGGTCTTCTCTCTACTTTCAGGACTGCTGACACAACTTGAGCACAAGGCAGGAGGACCCTATGAGATCGTCCATGACACTTCTCCGGCAATGAAAGCCTACCATGAGGCTCTTCGTACGCTTATGGGGTGCTCCGAGTCCCGAAGATTTCGAATCTCGAACGTCTGTACTATGCGCTACCCGCTGGATCTCAAAGGCATTCGAGAAGCCGAATCGACGCGAGAGGTCGGGCTACAACTCGCAGATCTTCTGGCCGGTGGGATCGTTGCCGCCACAGAGGCTCTATGCAGCCCGCAGGGACCGGATGCCTACACGTCCGAGATCCTGGCCTTATACTCCGATGACAACCTGATGCATCTCGTCCCGACTCTTGACTTTGACGACATAGCGCGTGACTTCGCTGGCTCACAAGCGGGTATGGCCATCGATTTCATGACCCGAATCAGGGGGGAAGACCGCGGACGAACCGTATTTGAGACAAGGCGAGATCAGCAATAGGCAAGTTCGATTCCGGAGCCAGCCCTTATCTCGAGCCTTCACGAGGGCTTCGCGGACAGGGCTTGGGGGCGAGCATCGGGAGTTGGACGGCAATCAGGCCGGCGAACACGAGGCGACCAGGCTGACGCGGGTTTCTTTTCTTGACTCGTTACAGCAAATGAGCGGGCAAGCAGGGTCCGTCTTCATTATTCATTGTCTTGAATTCCCGGGCCACCTTACTCATTCTGGCCCCGGACCTGCGCCGGACACCAGGGGTCTTGAGGTCGGCCCTCATTTCAGTCTTTAGCAGGTCCGCTACGTCGATCCACACCCTCTCCGCTGGTACCCGCAAAGCGTTAAACGCATTTTCCAATTCCGGCTCATCCGGTTCTGGAGAAGAAAAGAGGCGGTTCAGGGGAGGGGCGGGTCATCCTGGTCTCTTCCAGGGGAACGGTCGCTTCGGGCCGGTCGGTCCACGGCGTGAGTAAGAGCCCAGGGAGGCCCTGCGTGGGGGGAAATCCTGGAAGAGCCGCCCACCTGCGGACCCCTGCGGCGGCCCATTTCGATGGCAGCACCGCGCCTAAGTGACTGCGCAATAATAACCTGAACAACTTTCACTTCCGTGGAGACAGGGTGTAGTTCCATTCGCCGTGGAATTCGTGACGTTTGAGGCGTAGTTGCCCCAGTTGCTCGTCGGTTACCTTGATCTTGGCAGGATAA
>CAYHAJ010000207.1:0-4332 GCA_964354535.1 uncultured Pirellulales bacterium | reverse complement strand
CAGAAAGAACACCGGCAGCAGGACCAGGGCCACGATCAGACTGCCGTAGTACACGGCGCTGCGCACCTCGACGGAGGCGTTGAGGACCACTTGAAACGCCGATTGAGGATTGCCCGCCTCGCGATTGAGGCGCAGACGCCGCATGATGTTCTCCACGTCGATGATCGCATCATCGACGACCTCGCCCAAGGCGATGACCAGGCCGGCCAACACCATCGTGTTGATGGTGCCGCCTCGATAACGGAGCACCAGGGCGGCGATGACCAGCGAGCAGGGAATGGCCAACGCGCTGATGAGGGCCGTCCGCCAATCGTAGAGGAAGAAGACCAGCACGATCACGACCAGGACACAGCCCACCAGCAACGCGTGGTTCAGGTTTCTGATGGACTGTTCAATGAAGCCGGCGGGGCGGAAAATGGTCGAGTCGATCTGCAGGTCCTTCAACCCCGGCCGCAGCGCATCCAGTGCCGCCTCCACGTTGCGCGTGACCTCCAGCGTATTGGCCCACGGCTGTTTCTCCACGATCAGAAGAAGCCCCGGCCCATCGTTGATGATGGCGTCGCCGATGGGGGCGGGAAAGCCCTCGGTCACCTGGGCCACGTCGCCCAATCGCAGGGCAGCGCCGTTGCGATACGCGACCACGACTCGCGCCAGGTCCTCGGACGTGGCGATGGGTGAGACGTGCGAGACCGCCAGCCGCTGGTTGGGCGTATCCAGAAAGCCGCCGCCCGCCAGCTCCACGGCATCCCGTGCCGCCTGTTGCACCTGGCCGAGCGTCACATGGTGCGCCCGCAGCCGGTCCGGATGAACGAGCACCTGAAGCTGCCGGTCGCGCTGGCCCCAGATGGCGACGTTGGCCACGCCGGCGATCGACATCAGCCGGGGCCGAATGGTCCATTTGGCCAGGGTAGTCATCTCCATCTGGGAGAGCTTGTCGGAGGAGATACCGATCTTCAAGGCCCGGCTCGTCGAAGACAGCGGCGAGAGCATCACCGGCGAATGGGCCACGCTCGGCAGCGCCCCCGTCACGAGGGCGAGGCGTTCCTGGACCATCTGCCGGGCCGCCTGCAGGTTGGTGCCTTCCTGGAAAAACAGCACCACGGAGGAGAGCCCCAGCACCGATTTGGACCGGCTGGTCTGGACCCAGGGCGTGCCGTTCAGGGCGTTTTCGATGGGAACCGTGACCAACGCCTCGACTTCCGCTGTCGAGAGGCCTGGCACCTCCGTTTGGACTTCTACGTAGGGCGGCGCGAACTCGGGGAAGACATCCAGCGGCGTCTCGCGGATGACGCGAATCCCCACGATCAGCACGACCGCCATCAGGGCGACCACCACGACCCGAAGCCGCAGCGACGTAGAGACCAGCCATGTCATCATTATTTGCCCACTCCAAACTCGGTGCCAAACAACTCCGCGACTCCTGCACTGACCACCTTGGCCCCAACCGCCGGACCGCGCGACAGGACCGCCAGATCGCCCAGCACGTGATGCAGTTCGACCCGCTGCCGCACGTAGACGTGCGGCCCGGTACTCTGATAGACCCAGGCGCCGCCATACATGTCATAGACGACGGCGGAGTAGGGCACGACCAGACTCGGTTCCGTGGCGGTCAGGGCCACCGTCACGCCGACCCTCTGGCCGGGCCGGTAGGAGAGGTCCGCATTCGGCAGTTCGTAGAAAAGATCGGCGGTGACAGACGCCGGGTCGGCCTTGAAGGGTGCCGCGACAGGCTGGGCCGTCCGTGCCTCGGCCGCCGCGATGTCGGCCAAGCTGTGAATCCGGGCCGGCTTCTTCGGGTCAATGGTCCTCACGTCGCCGACATAAACCGGGACCCGGACCCAGACCGGATCGATGTCGGCAATGCTCAGCAGAGGCGTCGCGCCGGTGACCGTCTGGCCCGGGGCGACGTGAACCTCCTGAATCACTCCATCGACCGGGGATTTGATGGTCAAGGTGGAAAGACCATCGGCGGCCGCATCAAGGTCTCCCTTCTTGAGCAGCTCCAGCCGGGCCTGGGCGGTTTCCAGGCTCGCCTTGGCCGCGGCCAATTGCGCCTGGGCATCTTCCAGTTCCCGGACGCTCCCGGCCTTGCCCTCCCGCAATTGTTGCGCGCGCCTGACTTTGGCCTGCGCCAGGTCATATTCGATCTTGCGAAGGGAGGTGGTCTCCTGCACGCTCAACAGATCCTTCTCCGGAAGCGCCAACAGCAACCGATACAACGGCCGGTCCCTGGTCACCTGCTTGCCCGCCGCGGGAGTGCTGCTGCCGTCCACCGCCAACAGCGTCCCCGACAGAGGAGCGGACACCGTCGCGGAGCGTCCCGAAACCGGCACCACCTCGCCGCCCAACGTCCGGACCCTCTCCACGGGACGGGACTCCACGGCGGCCGTCTCGATTCCCAGCCGGGATTCGGCCTCGGAGGTCAGGGTGACCGTCGTAAGGTCCGCCTCTTTGACGGCGTTCTGGACCGTGGCCGGCCTGGCCGCGGGCTCGCGTTTCGGCACCGGTTTCTTATTGCAGCCCCCGAGGGCAGCGAGCACCGCGATCAGGCGGAGGTACTTCCCAAAGGTCCCCATCATGTCGTTCTCTCCTGTCTATATCACGTTCGTTCCGACGGCGTAGTTGAGTTGTGTGGCCGTGCGGTGCAGTTGCGCCGCCAGTTCGGCCCGGCGCATCCGTGCCTCCAGCAGCTTTCGTTTGGCTTCCAGAACCAGCAGATAGGACACGTCACCGGTTTCAAAAGAGCGCTGGGCCCGTTGAGCCGCCTGTTCCAGAGAAGGAATGACATTGCCATACCACAGGTCGTGCTCCTTATGAGCCGCCACGTACTGCGTGTAGGCTTCCCGCACCTGCAGAAGGATGCTCTGCCGCACCGCTTCGTACTGCCGCGCCGCCTGCTCCATCTCCGCCTGGGCCCGCGCGATGCGGCCGTTGTTTTGGTTGAAGATGGGGACTTCCACCTGAAGGCCCGGCCCAACCGTGAGGAAGTCTTCGCCCTTATCTTTGGCGTCGATGACGGCGATGAAATTGTAGACCTTGGATTTCTCCCAACCGATGCGCTTGCCGGCCGCCTCGATCCGCAGTTCGGCAGCCCGCAGATCCGGCCGGGCGGCGAGGGCCGTCTTGAGCAACTCCTCGACAGAGACCGCTTTCCGCGACGCGGCCTCCACGGATACGGCCGCGAAGGCCGGTTGCTCCGAGATCAGGCCCAGCAAGGCGAGCAGCCGCTGTCGGAGGACGACAGCCTCCCTGGAAAAACGCAGCGAGGCATCCGTGGCCTGGAGGGAATCCACCTGGGCTACGGACGCCACCAACTCGCTGATATCGCCGGCTTCGAGACGACTCTGGGCCAGATCGGCGATCTCCTTGCGAACCTGGGCATCCTCCTTGGCAATCTGGGCCTGCTCCTGCACCAGCCACAGATCGGCATGAGCCGTACGAACGTCCCGGATGAGACCCAGGCCATGCTGGATGAGGTTCTCCGCAACCCCCTGGGCATCGATCTTGGCCGCGGCAATGCGGCGCGGACGCTGCCAGAGGACATCGACAGGCAGATTCAATTTCGATTCGAGGAGTTTGGGACCGACTGGGAATAGCAGCGAAAACACCGGGTTGGCCAGCATGCTCGCTTCGACCAGATCGGCGCGAGCCAAACCCAGGGCCGCCAAGTCGGTCTGGAATTGAGCATTGTTCCACAGGGCCACGGCCGCCGCGTCCTCCTCCGATAGGCCGTCCTGGAGCGATACCCCATCCGGCAGATTCAACACGCCAGGCTCTGCAACCCGCCCCAGGTCGTAGTCCGCACGGTCCTTAATCCCTTGGGAGACATAAGCCCGATCATAGCCGGACGGTACTTTGCAGCCCACCAGGGAGAGAACCACCAGCGCCAAGACGGCGCGGACGTGAGACCTTCGAAGCCGCCACGACCCGGACGGCGACACGTCAACAACTCCCCGGCTCCCCGTGCGCATGAAATCTCCCCTTGAGAAACCCTTGTCTCCCGGCATCGGTCTTCGATATGGTAACAATCAGAGGTATGGGCCATTCCAGATTCGGACTTGTGCCGTACGTTCTACATACGGGGATTATCCCCCGTTCCACCCGTCAAGGCAATACCCATACCCGGATGGAGTCGACATGGTTTCAGGGCTCAACGTCGACCAGTCTCTTCGCCCAAGCGGCTTTGTCCATCGTTGGCGGCTGCCAGGAGTCGAGCCGGTCCAGCAACGCCTCGGGCGCGTCGCCGACGAGCAGCAGACCGCGATTGGCTGGGTCGATGAACTGCTCCTGCACCGCGTGATCCACGAAGCGGATCAGGTGGTCGAAGTAACC
>CAYHAJ010000206.1:0-4677 GCA_964354535.1 uncultured Pirellulales bacterium | reverse complement strand
CGACCTGACCCTGGAGCTGATCTTCTTCGGCAAAGGCCACAGCAACTCCGACATCCTGATCTACGTTCCCCAGGAGCGGGTCCTGGTCACCGGCGCCATCGCCTACCAGCAGTACCGCGTCCCCGAAATCGGCGAAGACTCGCATCTGGAAGACGTCCACCGTTTCATCGCCGTGCTGGACCGTCTCCTCGCCGATAATGTGAAGATCGAGCACGTGATCCCGGGACACAGCGTCCCGCTGACCCGCGCCGTCCTGCCCCCGATCCGCGATTTCTACCAGAGAATGCTCAAAGAAGTTGCAGCCGCCCGCCGGCAAGGTCTGACCCTGGACCAGACGACCAAGCTTCTGACCCTCAGCGCCAAGTTCCCGGCCTTCCGCGAGCCACCCCCCCACACGTATGGCTGGGGCCACCAGGAGCGCAACGTGAGGAACCTCTGGCGCATCCTGGCCGAGGACCAGCCCGCGCCCCAACCCGCGCCCGCGCAGCCCTGACGCCCCGCCGCCGGGCGGCTGGGGAACAATGGACCCGGCGAAGCCTCATTCCCCCCTTCCCTCCTCGCGACCCTCACTCCTCGCCACGTAGTCTGGGCAACCAATCCGCTGTCGGCTGTTGCAGAACTGAGGTCGTTCGGCTTGTGAATCCGGCGGCGGTCCGTCATACTGGTACTCGGAAAGGCCTGCGGCGTAGTCGGTCATCGTCAAATGGGAAATGTCGGCTTCCAGGAAGAACCGGCTGAATCGGAATTCACGATATCGCTGAAAGGAAGTGTGCTGATGAGACGTTACCGAGTTCTGTGGATCGTCGCATGTCTGGGCGTGACCGCGATGGCCGCTCGTGAGATGACTTTTACCGAGTTCGCCGCATGGCACACGACACCCGGCAAATGGGAGCGACCCAGGAACTATCATACGCCCTTCGATCAGTACTTCTCTCCTCAGATCCGAATAGGGAGGGATATCGTGTCGGTCCCGGCCACGGAAAAGACCTGGTCTTCAAACCACGCGTACTGGTTCATGGGGAATTACCCCGACACCAGCAAAGAAGGCTCCTGGAATACCACGATTTCCGTGTTCAACGAGCGGGAGTACCTGGTGCAGATTGCCTTTTTGGACCACCGATATCTCCCGAAGGCCAGATGGATCAACGAGAAGTTGCTGTACCTGGAGGTGTGGTGGGGCCGCGTAGTCGGGACGCAGATCATCTTTGACGTCGAGCAGGAGAAGGCCATCTATCAGGAGATGATCTGCGACGGGACCAATGTCTGGCAACAATGGCAGGAAGGTCTCAAGTCGCAGAGAAAACCCTGATGACGGTAGCTTGTTGTACAGTGCCCGCACAAAAGCGAACATCTCCTCCGGGCTGTGTGCCATGCGATCACCAATCGAGACATCGACCTTGAGGTTCAAATGAAGTCTTTGATCTTTGCTTTCTGTGTTGTGTTTGCGTTGGGCGATCTGAGAGCGCAGACGAAGGTCTGGCAGCCGTCGGCGGGACATACGCAAATCCCGATCTGGCCGGGAGCGGTGCCGGATGCGAAGCCGGTCTCGGGGCCGGAGTTCGCGGAAACGACGGAGAAGCTGTTTGCCGGCAAGCCGGCGGTGGTGGTCAATAATGTGTCGCAGCCGACGATGACGGTTTACGCGCCACAGGGAACGAATACGGGCGTTGCGGTCGTCGTGTTTCCTGGCGGAGGCTACACGTGTCTGGCCATCGATCTGGAAGGCACGGAGATCTGTGACTGGCTGACGTCCCGAGGGATTACCGCGGTGCTCTTAAAGTACCGCGTGCCGACTCCGAGAGTGGGGGCGTATTTCGAGTCACCGCTGGCGTTGGAAGATGCGCAGAGGACAGTGGGCTTGGTGCGCGTTCACGCGGCCGAGTGGCATATTGATCCGCACAAGATTGGAGTGATCGGGTTTTCGGCCGGGGGACATATGGTGACGGCGCTGAGCACGCATTTTGACAAGCGTTTGTATCCGGCGGTGGATGCGGCGGACCAAGAAAGCTGCCGCCCGGATTTTGCGATCGCTGTGTATCCGGGACATCTGTGGTATGCCAATAAAGCTTTTGTGTTGAATCCGAATGTTCCTGTCACCCGCCAGACGCCGCCTACGTTTTTGGTGCAGGCGGAGAATGACCCGGTGGACAACGTGAACAACGCGCTGGTGTACTACATCGCCCTGAAGAACGCGGGTGTTCCCGTGGAGATGCACTTGTATGCGCAAGGCAAACACGCGTTTGGACTGCGTCGGACAGAACTTCCGATCACGCGGTGGCCCGAGTTGGTGGAGACCTGGCTGCATACCATCGGGATGACATCGGTAGAACGTAATTCTCCGGCCACGCCGGCAGTACCCATACCACCGGCGACGATCAGGCCGCAGAGATTCCACCTCGTACGCCCGGGGGAGACCTTGTCGGAGATTTCATCCAAGTATTACGGATCGGCCGGCCGGTGGCCAAAGATTTTCGAGGCGAACCGCGGGACGGTCCAGGATGCGAACACGGTCGGGGCCGGAACAAAACTGATCATACCCGACTAAACCGTCCAGGATGCCGTGATGGTGCCCCTGCGGTATCGATCAGCCATGCGACTTCTTCCAGCTTACTTATTTCGGCCCCGAATTGAGTATGACGGCCCCAGATTCACCGGTTTTGCGCTTGGCGCTGGACCGGTCCTACCACCGCGGGATCGGAGGGCGGTTTACGAGCTCTTGGTCCGGAGGTATAATACCCTGTAGACGAGTGGTGCAAACACGGTAGAGTTGATGCGGTGAGAAGATGCCGGGCAAGGCAAGGAAACAAGGATGAAACCGGGCTTTCAGTGGGATGAAGAGAAAGCCAGGGCAAATCTCCGGAAGCACGGGATCAGCTTTGAGGAAGCCGTAACCGTCTTCCTCGACCCCTTTTCCGCGACGATTGCGGACCCCGACCACTCGACGGCGGAGCAAAGGTATATTGATATTGGCAATTCGGAAAGAGGCCGTGTGCTGGTCGTGGTGTATACCGAACGCGGCGCGAGCATACGGATCATCAGTTGCCGTAAGGCGACTCCAGCGGAGCGCAGAGTCTATGAAGAAGGCCACGAGTAAAGCAGGGCGGGCGAAGAAGAAGAAGAAGGAGATGCGTGCCCAGTATGACTTCTCGCACGGCGTACGCGGCAAGCACTGCCGAGCCCTGCAGAGCGGGTACACGGTTACGGTCCGCAAGGCGGACGGCACAACGATCGTCAAGGACGTAATCCCCAAACGCAATGCCGTGCTCCTGGAACCGGATGTCCAGGCGCATTTCCCCGACTCACGGTCCGTGAACAAGGCCCTGCGTTGTCTGATTCCCCTGCTGCCCAAGAAGCGCAAAGCCCTGTAAGTGGGCCAGGATGACAAGGTTGCGACGCGCGTTTGGTCCGTTCGGAATTCCGCGTTTATGCGGCATTGGGAGTTCCGCCTTCAGGCGGATCAACTGTCCAGCCGGCCTTTTCCCGCGTTGACGTTGACTGGAACCGGCTGCGCCGGAAGACTGTCAGACCCGCCTGAAGGCGGTACTCCGAACCGGAAACCGTGAACTGACAAAGGTGTACCCCAACCGCCCCCGGCTGGGGAACAATTGACCCGGCGAAGCCTGATTCCCCCCTTCCCTCCTCGAACAATCCCACCCTCGGAAATGAACCGCGGACCTTTAATTCGCCTCTGGAGTTGTTCCAAGACTTCAAACTATGGAGTGCTCGCGATGTCGTACTGCCATCTTACCAGGGACGAACGAAATGTCATCTATCGAATGCGATTTCTGGGCCATTGCGATGCCGAGATTGCCCGCTGTTTGGGCCGCTCGCGCAGCACGATCAGCCGCGAGGGCAAACGCAACGCCAGCGTGGACGGCAGCCCTGTACCTGAGCCGCCCTCACCTCCGTGTCTGCCAAAAGCGACTGCGCCTGCGGATGCTCCAACAACGACGTCCCTGTCTCTTCGATGGTATCCATACCTAATCCATCGGCATTCCACCCTCGGCAACCCCAGAAAATCGGTTACAGTGGAACTACTACTTGTCGAAATCTTGTCTTCTTGCGCAAATCTTGGTTGCGGCCGAAAGCGAAGCTCGATGCTGCGCTGGGCAATACATGCCATTCGTTTTGGAGAAGAGGTTCGCAGCCTCCTCGTGGACCGGGGCACTGTCCCCGAGCGGTTGTCCGCCTGAGTCTGTCATCAGGTGACGTGCAGTCCCGGTAGCGCTGTCTCTAATTTCTTGATCTCCGGCTCCGAAGATGGTGTTCTCTCCAGGTATAACCGGCGCAGGTTTGGAAGGACGTACAGCGCCTCAAGGTTGGCGACCTGCGTTCCCCGGAGATCCAAGCGCTGCAATTCGGGTAACCGCGTGGGTGAACCGTTGACAGGGGCACACGCAGGCCAGCCATCGAGCTCCGACACCGAAGGGGCCACGAAGTGCAATCACCTCCCCTGGCGTGCCGACCCTGTATGGTGAGGGGGAAGGCCACCTCTGGGACGGCGCTACCCGCGAGCCGCCCCAGAACGCCACGGAGTCTAACCCAAGTTACGCAGTTAAGAGGACAAAAGGCGGTTCTCGTTAGCGTCAGGGCCGTTTTTCGGCAAAAGTCTTCACTACATTTGTATCACCTCCTGTCCACGAGACCTCTGTTTCGGCATCATCGGTGAGGCAAGCA
>CAYHAJ010000205.1:0-19942 GCA_964354535.1 uncultured Pirellulales bacterium | reverse complement strand
TGGATTCCAGGCCGGGGTGGCCGTCGGACGTCGCGAAGCCGCCTTCCGGTCAGAAAATCCACAGGCCGCAAGGTTTGTCTTTACGAACACGCGGCCGGCCAGTATCATACGGGCCAGTGGTTCGCCGATGTAGCTCAATGGTAGAGCACGGCTTTCGTAAAGCCGGGGTTGTGGGTTCAAGTCCCACCATCGGCTCTTTTCCTGTAGTCGGTAGTCGGTTGTCGGGAGGCAAGTCGTTGGGGAGAGGTTCGATAGAATCCCGACGCAGCGCCCGACCGCTGGTAAACCAACCAGCTTTTCGGCTCGGCTCTTCTCGAAGTGGATCGTCCCTGTAAATCGCGGCGCGCCTCACGGCTTCTCGCTCTCCTCATATGGCCTCAGCAGTTCGGCGTTATCCACCCACATGAGGAAAAAGGGCGTCGCGTTCGGCTCACGCTTCTTGACGCAGATCAGGAAAGGCCGGTCGAAGTGCAGATGACGCGGCTTCGCCAGTTGGGCAGGCGATCTGCTGGCTGCGCCGCCAAGACGGGCCTCGGATTTCAGGATCACACCCACTCGGCACAGGGTGAAGTCGATCTTCTGCACGGCTTCGAAGAAGAAGTGACTCTGCCACTTCTCATTCGCGAAGTGCTTGTAGAGCAACTCATTGAAGTGATGTGTCAACTTGAAGAGCACGTCCGGCACAATAAGAGTGTCGACGGCTCGCAGCTTGCGCAGGGCCTGGTAGTCCGCATCGTTCTTGAACGCGGCGATCTTTTCCCGCAACGTCTTGGCAGCCTCGCCGAAGGTATCACAGCGCGGGATGCGAGCCAGTATGACTTGATATGGCTGCGTCTGTTTGGATAGATCGACGGCGAATTGCTCCGCATCCAGTGATGGGTCGTCATCATAATACAGAATTTCCACCTGCTCTCGTACCTGCTCGGATCCTCCGCTTCGCCCGCTGGCCTGGGTACAGAACGCCGTGACGGGTGTTTGCGCACCGCCTGAATCCCGGAAGTGAAAGGAGTTGAGAAACGTGTAGTACGGACAGTCGAATCCCACTTCCGTCTTCAGGTAGGCATACGCCAAGATTACATCCGGAAGTGTTCTGTATCTCTCGTCGAAGGTGGGCACAGGCTCCGAGGGGAAACGTCGCGCCATCTCCTTTTGAACCTGCTCGATGATGCCATCTTTCACAAAGCCGGTGGCGACATAGTATGACTTCGCCTCGACGTCGCCGGTCGGATACGTCCCTTGATTCAAGCGATTCGCCAGAGGCTCAGCCCCGACAAGTTGGACCGGCTCCCTGATGAGATCCTGCCTGAGTTTATCCCAGGCCAGTTGAAATGTGGAGCACCAGATCACATTCTTGTGCTCCGCCAGCGGACAATCCAGCGTGGCGACCACGGCGGTCTGCTTGAGGCTCTTCGAATCAATGTCTTCTGCCTGATAGGTTGTTATCACTACTCGATGGGCCGGCGGATCGTGAACAAGAACTGAATCTCTCTTGTTCGCCGGCACTATGATTGGTGGTACGGGCACGGTGCCGATGGGTGAGCCTCGGGCCATGTCGCCCGATATCAGGTAGATATTGTCGTCATCGAGCCCACAATAGCTTCGTTCCTCGAATGTGACATGGCCATCCAGGAGTAGGACGTTTTGCCCGTCTTCCCCGTGTGAGATGGAATTGCCCGCGCGTGCCTGCTCAGGCGTACCCTTGAATGGAGGGAGGTCCGGTTTGAAGCTGGCAAGTGGTTTCGGGTCCAGGCTGGGACCCTTCAACCATGGGCTGCGGTCTGCCGCCACCGGCAAACCGGGATCATTGGACGTTGTGAGAGCGAGTAGACCGAATGGTATGTGATACGCGTAGCTGCAATGCCTGTCTGAATCTAAGCCAAAATCCCAGGCATCAGTCAGGGTGAAGCTCTTGTGTACGGGCTGCTCGGCCAGTCTGAATTCGATCGCTCCTTTGTCCCCCGGACAGATGAAGTCCTTCGGCGGGAGCCCCATGTACTTGACCAGCAAATAGAAGCATGAACTGATCGTCGCCTCTCCGCCGGTGCCATCAGCCGCAAGTCCGAAGGCGCGGTAGCGGTTGGGCGCGTCCCATTGGGATATCCCGCCCCACGTTGTATTCCTTCCGCCCGCGCGCGGGAACTTGCCTTTGTAGTCATTGGCGTAGACGAGCATCGCTTTGCCGAGGGTCGCCAGATTGGTCGCACAGACGACGCGAGCGGCTTCAGATCTTGCATGGCGGTACGCCACCGGCAGCAGCGACAAGACGAAAATGCCCACAAGCAGAATGACCACAATCTCGACGCATGTCAGTCCCTTCGCGTTGCACCGTCTCGTCATCTGTTTACTCCTTCCTCATCAGAAATGCGGTGCGTGATACGCACCCTACGGCTTTGCCTGTTTGGAGTACCGCGTTTACGCGGATCGGACCAGTGTTTCCCGCCTAAAGGCGGTACTCCAAACGGTACTCCGAACGCTCCTGCTGGGCTTCTCTTTATCTCTGCGAACCTCTGCGTCCTCTGCGGTTGAACATCTTCCTGCTCAGTCCTGGACCGTGGTGTCGTAGCGGACGCCGTCGGGGACGGGGACCGGGACGGCGACGGTGACGCCGTGGTCACCGGCGGTGGTCCGGCTGGAATCGACCGCGAGGAAGGCGGTGTAGGCGCTCATCAGGCCGTACTGGAGCGCGACCTGCTTGATCTCGCCGGGCAGTTCCGTCTCGTAGGGGCGAATAATCATTCGCCCGGACAACTCTTCGATCCGCTTGCGGGCCCAGACACAGGCAATGCCCGGATGCGTCGGCGCGGCACGGCCGAATTCCACCGGAATGCGGATTTCCTTCTCCGAGTCGCCCACGTGACCGGCGATGCGGATCGTCGTGCGGGTCGTGCCCTGGAAGCGGCCGGTCAGGATGATGGGGCGGCCGACGAAGAGGTCGGGAAGCTGGCGCGGATAGACCTCCGCGACCTCCATATTGCCCCAGTCGATCCGGATGTCCGTCAGAGCGGGATGACTGATGCAGTCGTAGAAGCGGTCCACGGCCTCGGTGCCGCTGTCGTTCAGGCCGATGTAGGCGACGGCCCCTTTGCCCAGCTTGGCCATGCGGTCGAGCAGGTAGCGGTTGACGGAGGAGCCGATGCCGAAGCTGAAGATGCGGGTGTCGCCCAGCCGCTGGTGGATTTCGCCGAGGATCTCGGCCTCGTTGCCGATGTAGCCGTCGGTCATGAAGGACACGAGCCGGAAGCGCCGCGGATCGTGCGGGAAATCGAGGGCGGCCCTGATGCCCTCGATCATCATCGTGCCGCCTTCGCCTTGGAGCGCATCGACGTAGGCGAGAGCCTTCTGCACGTTCTCCGGCGTCGCGGGTACGGGGTTCGTGCCGAGCTGCGAAGCGCCCACCGAGAAGCGGACGACCTGGAACGTGTCGTCGGGTCCGAGCTTGCGCAGGGCGCGCTTGACGGCCTCCTTGCTCTTGGCGATGGGCTGGCCGTTCATACTCCCGGAGCAGTCGAGGACGAAGACCATCTCCATCGGAGCCCGCTTGACGTGCTGAAGGTCCTGGGGTGGGTAGAGCATCAGGGTGAAGAAACCGCCGCGCTCGTCCCGGTGCGTCACGAGGGCCGACTTGATCGTCTCGCCCGCGACCTTGAACCGCAGGACGAAATCCTTGTTGGGGATGTTGTCGAGCGGACTGAGCTGCACGTGGACCTTCTCGGAGCCGTGGCGGCTCTCCTTGGTGGCGTGACTGGCGCAGGCGATTTCCTCGATCTTGACGCCCGCGTCGAGATCGACCGCCAGGGAGATGTCATGGCCGCTGCGCTCATTGGGCTTGAGGTACTGGACTTCGGTTGATTGGCCGGAGCGGCCTGCCTTGCCCCGGCCGACCGCCCCCACACCGTCAGTGCTGCCCGGCGGGTTGAAGCGCGGGCCGACTACCATCGGGAAGGTGAACTCGTACCAGCCATCGGCGTAGGCGAGCGTGTTGAAGTATTTGATATTCACATCGATTTGCTTGCCCGGCTCGATATTGGCGACCTTCTGCGTGAAGATGTTCGGCCGCTCCTGGGTCAGCAGCGACGCGACGTGGCCCTGGCGGCGGGCCTCTGCGTAGATCTGCTCCGCCTCCTGCCGCTCGCGGATGATGCCGCGAATCCGCCGCTCCCCGATGACCATGATGAACTCATTGACCGCCGCATTCTGCGGCAGCGGGAACACGTACACCGCCTCGATCCTCTCACGGAACGGGTTCTGGAACTGCTGCACGACCTCGACTGTGGCGATATACCCGCAGACCTTTCCTTTGACATCCGTGTGCTTGAGCGGCAGCGGCACCTGCTTCTCCCGCATCTGGGCCAGCATCGCCCCCGACCCCGGCGTCTCATATTGTGGCCCTGCCGCCTGCGGTCTCTGTCCTTCCGGCCGCGCAATCACCCAAATCTCGTCCTCTCTCACAGTGGCCAAATCCGCGAGGACTCTAGCGGTCGCCGACATCGATTGAGACCTTGCGCTCGTGCGCACGCCAGCGGCCTGGGGCAGACCCGTCGTCGTGGCAATAGTCACAACACCCCCGGTGATCACGTAATCGACGGGGAGATCGGGAT
Source organism: uncultured Pirellulales bacterium (assembly GCA_964354535.1). Classification (GTDB taxonomy): domain Bacteria; phylum Planctomycetota; class Phycisphaerae; order Sedimentisphaerales; family Anaerobacaceae; genus PLanc-01. The sequence goes on along the minus strand of CAYHAJ010000205.1, from coordinate 15,344 downwards.
AGGTCGGATCCGATAGGGCTTTGACGAGGTTGTCCAAAGCCGTGCCAAGCCGGACCTTCGTTAGTCCTTCCATGTTGATCGGGCTGGTCGGCTCGATAGCTACGTTCTTCTCCAAGTCCCGCCAAAGCACAACGATGTTCAGCGGCGGGTCCACCGATTTTCGCAGGATATCGACGGCGGTGGTCAACGGCGTCGCGGCCGTGATCTGCGAAAGATCGACTTCCTGGTTGAGCTGCTTGTATACGGTCACATTCGCCGGGTCCGACTGAACGGGCGCCTCCGGCTTGCGCGTCGGGCGCTGCATCACCTCACGCCAGTTCTCCGGGTATGTGATCTCATCGGCATAAGGCACCCCACCGCTGCCGTACCCACCCATTCCTCCCATGCCGCCCATCATGCCCATGCCTTGGCCATACCCAGGAGGCACTTGATCGCCACCGTACCCACCCATCCCACCCATCCCCATGCCGCCCATGCCACCCATCATGCCGCCCATGCCGCCCATCATGCCCGGCTGGGACTGGTTGCGTGACTCATCAACCAGATCACTGATGTCGTACACGCGCGTTTCCATCTTCTGCGTCTCGGTACTACTGGCCGACGTGGGCGAGGAGGCAGAGGAGGAAGGTCTCGCCGGCGCCTCGCGCCAGTCCTTCGGGTAGGTGATCTCATCGGCATACGGAACGCTCGCTTCACGCGCGGGCTTGCTCGCAGGCGACGTCTGCCCGGCCGGTAGCTGTTGGGTGTCACTCGGCGGTTGCGAAGCAGGCTTCGTGCGATAAGCGCGAGGAGATGACGCTTCTTGGCAACTGAAGGAGGAAAGACAGAAGGCCGTCAGTGCGACTGTAGGACAGGTGAAAACGATGGACGCGGCGGTGGACTTCTTCATTTGTTCTCTCCTGCTTGCAGGTTCAGATCGGCGTGGATTTCCCGGCCGTCTCGATCGGCGGCGGTGACGAGCTTGAGCTCGTATTGCGGCTCGGCGTCGCCGAGGATTTGCAGGTGGATCGTGGCGATGCGGGTGCGGCCCTGGGGCAGGTCCGTCCCCGTGTTGAAGGCGGCGATGATGATGCGATCGTTCATCAGGGCCGCCGGATCGTAGTAGGGGGCCTCGCGGAACGCCGGATGCGCGCCACCCTCGACGCCGACGATCTTGATTTGGCCGCTGCGCGCCTTGAGCTCGAATTGGTACGCGGCCACAGGTTTGTCACCCGAATCGAGGTAGATGTGTACGGCGGCGAAACGGACCTTTTGTCCCGAGGTGTATTTGGCTCCCCGCGCCGGCACGTACGCGAGCAGCGGGGGCACAAGACACAGAGTCAACAGGATGCCAATCATTCTCATTTTCATCGTCAAACTCCCTTACCGAGAGGACCTCTCAATAGATCGACAACACCCCAGGTTCCTTGGATTCCCGAACCTGAGGCGTCAAAACGGGTGGCAGCCTCAAGCGCAGCTTGGGGATGGTTTCCGACATCGACGCTCGCCATCCCCAAGGCCTTCGGCCTTGAGGCTGCCACCCGGACAGGCACGAACGAGAGGGTCTCGCCACGACGCGCCTGCAGTCGTGGCTCCAGACGCACGGCGGCGGAGGCCACCAAGTCTACGTCATCCTTGTCGACCAAGCCGTCGCCGTTGAGGTCCCATTGTGGGTCCGCTGGGCCGCGGGCCTCGATGCTCCGGGCGAGCCGGAAAGCATCGAGGATGTCCACGCGGCCGTTGCCATCAATATCAGCCCGACCATCCGCCAGGGCGGGACGAAGCGATTGCGGATTGCGGATTTCGGATTGCGGATTGAGCAGGACCAAGCCGAGGGCGATCACCGCTGCCGCTGCAGCGACACCCGCTGCCCACCGCAAGCGGATGATAACACGTCGCGGCTTGGCGAGTTGTCGGCGGGCTTGGTCCAGGATGGTTTTATCGGCCCTTGCCGGCACGACGCCAGGCGGCTCGCAGAGGCCCCGCAGGTCCTGGCGGAGTCGGTCCGATATCTGCCGGTCCAGGTCATCGAATTGTGGATTAGGCTCTATCATAAATTGGGTTCTCCTGCATGTTCAGCACACGAGCAGGTCGAAAGGTTCCGCGCCGCGGGGATTTTTCTGCACCCCGTAGCATGGGCGTCCCGCCCATGGGTCGCACGGCCATCTTGGCCGTGCCTGCACGGGCGGGACGCCCGTGATACTCATGGGCAAGATGCCCATGCTACGGGAGGAAGTAGGCCCGGGTGCGGGGGTCGTGACGGAGGGTTTCCAGGGCGCGGTGCAGGCGGGATTTGATGGTGCCGGTGGGAACGTCGAGGACTTGGGCGATCTCGTCGAGGGCCATGTCGTCGAGGAAACGCAGGAGAACGACCTCCCGTTGCTCGGGGGGCAAGCCGGCCAGGGCGGCGGCCAATTCCGTGCGAGGCGCGGGCTGGACCGCAGGATCGGGGATGGCCAGCAGGATTTCCTCATCGGTGTTAGGCTGGCGGCGCCGGCGGAGATTCAGCGACAGGTGCTTGACGACGGGATAGAGAAAAGTCGTCATCGAGGCGGTCAGGTGGAAGTCGGGCAGCTTCTTGAGCAGGTAGAGAAAGGTCTCCTGCAGGACGTCGAGGGCGTCCTGTTGGTTACCGGTGAAACGCCAGGCGAGGCGATGGACCCAATCGCGATGGCGGCGGTAGAGCGCCTCGAAGGCGTCGGCGTCGGCGCCTTTCGCGCGCTGCAGCAATTCCTCGTCGGATATCAACATTGGACTCCGCGCCTGCTGTCGGCCTCGAACCAGCAGCCATTCTATCGCGGGACCGCGGCTCTGACCAGTGCCGAAGAATCGGACCGATGGGGCTCATGGGACAAATAGGACCGAGGGCGGCGCAGGCTTTTCCTGGTTTCCGAATCGGGTATGCTGGTGGCAGGATTTCAGGGGCACGGTGTTCTGAAAGGACTTGGTGCATGACGCGACTGCAGACGCCCAGGGTGCGTACGACGCACGACTTCACTGATGGCCAGAGGCGGTGCATGATACGCACCCTGCAATTGCTCATGGGCCTGGTGCTCTTGCCGGGCGGCTCGTGTGCACCCGTGGGAGCCAGCCGGCAATACGCCGGACCGAAGGAGATGCCCACCAACCTGTTGGCCTATTATGACTATCCGAAGCGCCCGATCGAGGCCAAGGTCGAAACCAAGGCACAGAAGAGGCAGTATGACATTCTGCAAATCGAGTTTCCGTCGGCCATCAACGTCTTCGGCAATGAGAACATCAAAATCGATTACTATGTCGGCACGCGTGATGTGCGCCCCGATGGGCTGGACGCGTGGGTTAAGAACCCACCCTACCAGCCCCGGCGCCCGATGGTGCTCATGTTGCCCATCTCCGGCGGCGTCGACTTCTCCGTCGAGAGCTTTGCCCGACTGTTCGTCAGGCAGGGGATCAACTGCGCCCTGGTCCACAACCGCCGCGTCAAAGTCCGCAACACGAAGAGCGCGGAGGAAGTCGAGGCATACTTCCGCCAGACGGTGTTCGATAATCGTCAGGCACTCGATTATCTCCTGACGCGGGCGGACGTCGATCCGAATCGAATCGGCTGTCTGGGCCTGAGCTTGGGCGGCATCAAGACGAGCCTGGTCGCCGCCGTGGACGATCGGATCCGCTGCGCCGTCCTGGGCCTGGCCGGCGGCAGCATGGCCGACATCGCCATGCATTCGAAGGAGCATGGCTTGGAGGCGTACGTCCGGGAATTGCTCGCCCTGGGGGTGGAGCCCGCACTTATCTATGGGGAGTTGAGAGAGAAGGTGCGCACCGACCCGTTGCGGCTGGCCCCGTACCTCGACGCCCGAAACACGCTCCTGTTCCTTGCCGGCTTCGACCAGGTGGTCCCCGCATGGACGGGCCGGCAACTGCGCCAGGCCATCGGCGGTCCTGAGACCGTCTACCTGCTGGCGGGGCACTACACCTCGTTTCTCTACCTGCCCTATGCGCACTGGGCATCGCTGTCCTTCGTCAAAAAGAAATTCCAGATGAAGTAGTGAGCGGCTTGGCCCCAGGAGCGCCGCCGCGGAGCGCATGTGTTCGAGCGGGCGTACCGGGACGTGCTGCGCAGCGCCCCCGACCTTTACGGCGGGCTCTACGAGCGGTGGAACAAGCCGGAGCCCGGCCGGCAGCGCAACCTGTTCGAGAAATTGAATACCCGGCCGATCCTGAAACTGTTGGATGAGTTCCGGCCGGACTTGGTGATCTCGACGCACGGGCTGCCCACCGGCGTCATCTCGTGGCTGCGCGAGAAGAAGCGCCTCCATACGCCGCACGCGGTGGTCGTCGCCATTCGCTGCAACGACTTTCCCGGGCCCGCCTACCAGGTGGACCGGCGTCTCAACGATTCCCGACGGCCGGCCCGGAGGCGCACCAACGCGCGGCGGCTCAGCCCGCCTCGTGCCGCCCTCGACGGGGTTCGCATCCTTCGGCAACTCCAGCCCGGCGCTGCCAGGGCCTTGTCGGTTGGTAGGCGGGGCAGATTGCTTCGCGGTTGACCGAATTACTTCTTTGCCTTTTCTCCGGCAAATCGGATAATTCCAGGGGTGGCCACCCGACGTCGTCGCATTTGTCGTCCGGGATTCGTCCGAGACAAGGGACCGGGAGAACAGGTATGTACGAGCTGCTGTTACGAACGGAGACGCTCTTCCTGGGCCTTGAGGCCCCGGTGCTGCTGGCGGTTGGGGTGGGGGCGATCATCGTGGGCCTGGTGTTCTGGCTGGGCGGCACGCGGCACAGCGCGGTCATCATCGGTCTGCTGGGAGCGGTGGTCGGGTGCGCCGTGGGCCTGCTGGTGGGTCCCTGGTTCACGGCAAACTCCTGGCTGAGCATGCTCGTGGGGGCGGTGGTGCTGGGGGGCCTCTCGATTCTGCTGCGCAATGTCCTGATTCTCGTGCTGGCCGTGCTCGTTTTCTCGACGGTCAGCGGGGCGGGCTACTTATCGGTGCTCCTGGACCAGGCGGTCCCGCCGACTCCCGCGGAAGCCCAGCAGGATGCCCCGCGGCGGGGTCTTCAATATTTCAGTGGCCTGGCGCCGGCGGACCGGCTCAGCTACATGGAAGACCTCAGCCAGGATGCCGGCACTTTTGCGGAGCGGCTTCAGGCTCTGCTCGCGAACACCTGGGAGGCCGCGCATCCGCACGGCTGGGCCTTGATCCTGGCGGTCGTGGGGGGCGCGGCCCTGGGGATCCTGCTGGTCTGGCTGATCGCGAAAATCGTGATCGCGCTGGCCTACAGCCTTGTGGGCACGGCGTTGATCTTTCTGGGGGTCCAAGCCGTCCTCGTGGCCGCCGGCATTCTGCTCGTCTCCGCGCTGGACGCGCGCCGCTGGGGGCTGCCGGTTGCCTTTCTGGCGCAGACCGTCATCGGTTGGCTCTGGCAGCTTTTCTACGCCGGCGGCCGGAAACCGGAAGAAGAGCCGGCGCAGGAAACGCGCCCGTCGGATTGACCGCCCGCCGCCGGACGGTAAGAGCAAGCCGGGCCCCCCAACGCGTGAGGTCGCGTGGGGGAGCCCGGCGCTCGCGGGAAGCGATGGTGACCGATCGTGGGTTCTATCACCCTCCCGCTTGGAGACCCTCCAAGGGCTACAACGCTCTGCGCCGGCGCAGATAGCCGACCAGGGTGGTGCCGATCCCGACGAGCAGCACCGTGCCGGGGGCGGGAATCACGCCGGGGCCCCCGGCTTCACAGAGACCTACGGTGAAGCCGTTCCCGTCCCGCCCGATGGGGATGGTCCAGTGAATGGCGGTGAACGTGCCTTGGAACTGGATGGTGCCGTTCCCTTCGTGTCCCTCCAGGATTCTGCCCGGCAACTCCACCAGAGTCCCATCGCCGAAGTACCCCGGCCCCAGGGCCACGATGTCGAAGGACGCATCGAAGTTGTACGTCACCGGGTAGCCCTTGCCCCCGAGGCTGGCGACGGCCAGAATGGGATTCACGACCGGCTGAGAGAACGTCAGGACATGTTCGCCGGCGAAGGCGGGATCGCGCAGCCCGATAATGCCCTTGCGCGGAGGCCCATTCCCCACCGCCCCGCCGGTGTAGGTGAATTCCGGGGTCCAGTACGTTGGCCCCGTGCCGGTGGCATAAGCGAAGTCATACGCCCCGGTGTACGTGACCGTCACGGGATCGGAGAGGCCGGGAACCGTGATCGTGCCGATGAGCGTGTCGGACTCATCCATGGGCCCCTCCCAGATCGCCCAGTACACGGGGGCCGCTGTGACGGCGCCGGCCAGTTGCAGCAACAGGCACACGGCGGCCGCCCCGATAACATACTTTCTTGTTCTCATTCTTCATCCTCCTTGCCAAAATGGTCCCTTTCGGCCGCCCCGGCCCATGAACAGCCATGCGCCCGGCCGGCAGAACGAGGTGAATTCCTCCGTGGCCCCATGTTATGCCCCCAGGGTGGTCCCCCCGCACGAGGGACGACAGGGATTCCCCGCTCCGGAGCGTTGGCGTGACGGCGCTCCGGCCGGTTCTCCGGAATCGATCCCTACCGGGTGTGGCGTCGGCGCCACCCCTCGACCAGGCCGGTGCCGAAGCCGGCGAGCAGCAACGCGCCGGGCACCGGCGCGTGGACGACGGTCGGCCCCGGCGCAACGACATGGAACGAGGTGCTGCCGGCCGGCAGCCCCCACGCGAGGAGCACGCCCCCCAGATTGCTTCCTGCTCGCATACCTGCCTCCTTCAAATCGATGACCTCACTGGCATCCCTGCCCATCGGTACACCGGTGCGGAACTACAGGCGGCGTGGATCTCCCCCGACCGACGGCGTAGCACCCCCCGGAAATGGAAGCCCCCCAGGCAGGCAAATGCTCCATTGCCGTAGACTACGGCGTACTATGTAGTCGTTGTAATAGATCGTCAATTAGGGAAAATACGCAATTTGTCGCCCCCGGCCGGACGCGCACACGAGCGATTCCCTGACGCGCCGATCTGATTTCTTCCTTGCGAATCGCTTCCGTGGCGGACGGAGGCGATTTGTTCCGCGAAACGTGGATTTTGAAACGCTCTCCGGCGAACCGGCCAGCGTATAAACGGCGTAGCAGTAGGGGTTGCGTTGGTTGGGTCGTTCACGCGATTTTTCGCGTGGGAATGAGGCCTTGAGAAAGATTGCACAGGAGCATCGGCATGGCGATCAGGATCATTGTTGCCGACAATCATACCCTCATCCGGGAAACGTTAAGCGACTTCTTGCAGGAACAGGAGGATATGGAAGGGGTCGGGCGGGCCGCCGACGGCGATGCGGTCATGGAACTGACCGCGAAATTCCAGCCGGATGTGGTGATTATGGATATCAGTATGCCGCCGGTTCTCAGCGGCCTGGAGGCTACCCGCTGGATCTGCGCTACCTGGCCCAACACCAGGGTGATTGCCCTGTCCATGTACGCCCATCGGCGCTACGTCATGGAGATGCTCAAGGCCGGGGCCCGGGGCTATCTGCTCAAGGACGCCGATTTCGATGAGCTGCTGACCGCCATTCGCGAGGTCGTCGCGGGCAAAACCTACGTCGGCGCCGGCGTGGACACGGGTGAAGCCGCACTCCGCCGGGAGCATGGATAAAGTCGCCGCTGGCGAAGGCCCGCCGCTGAGGCGGCGGCGAGCCCCGGCTAACGGACGCAGGCCCGAGAAGGGCGGGTGGGGGCGCGGGCCCGCCGACCGGGCTCCAACTGGATCAGCATCTGGTGCAGATGTTCGTTCTCCTGGTGGGCGATCTCATCCATAACTTCTCGGGCGACCCAGTCGCGGGCGAATCCTCTGAGACCCTCATAGAAGACGACCGCCTGACGTGACCGGTTGATGGCATCCGTGAGCATCCATTCGTACGTTAAGACCGCAGGCAGGCCCGGAGCGGAGCTCTCCGCGACGAAAAAGGCCAGGGCCGCCATGGTCCGAGGATTGGACGCGATGGCATCGATGGGGTACGTCGCCGCCTCGGGCGGTGCGGCCGCCCGGAGGGGGGCTCCCAGGGTGGTCAGCCGGCGCGCTTGTTCCTGGCTCCAGGCCGTCAGTTCGCGGCACAGGTCGCACGCCCCTGCCCCGACACACCGCGACGCCACGCGCTCGTACCAGCGTAGCCGCCGGTATTCGATTTCCTCGGCGATCTGGACAATGCCCAATGGGTCAAGTTCGGCATCCATGATTGTCTCCTTTCGGTTCGCACGGACGACAGACCAAATCGCGTACAAAGCCCCAAAACCGTCTACCGCACCCTTACCTACGCGGAAAGGTTCACGATATTGCCGCGGTGGCGAAAAAAGATGAGATTGCCGGGGGCCTGAGGGCCGAGGGTGAAGGACGCAAGACCGAGGGCGGAGAGGCGACCGGTGGCCAACCACCAAGCCTGCGGATCTGCGCGGGCGCAAGCAGAACACGCGGCTGTCTCGGGCCCTTCGGGATCAAGACGCCAAACTCAGGACTGCTGGGTCAGAGCGTCGCGGATAATTTGGGCGCGGAGGGCGTCGCGATGCGTGGGGTCGAGGGACTTGCCGTAGTTGACCTGCAAGTGGGCGGGCAGCGTGAGCATGAAGAGGCGATTGATCGTGCGGATCGTCAGCTTGTCCTGGTCGGCCGTGCCGGCGCGGAGGGCGCAGAGCCGCTCGATGGCGGGCGTCGAGGCGCCCATGTGCTCGTGCATGTTCAGGCCCAGACGCAGGTGGCTCAGGAGAAAGAGGGCTTCCTGGGAGCTGATCAGGTGGGCGTTCTGCAGCAGGGCCATCGCCCGGGCGATCTTGTCGTCCAGGGTGTCCAAGTCGTTTTCCAGCAGTTGCCGGCGGGCGGCCTTCTCGTACTCCACGATCTCGGGGATGACGACGTTCTCGAACTCGGAGACGATATGCCGCTCGCTGACGCCGAGGGTAACTTGGTTGGAGATCTGGTAGAGGTCGCTGGCGGCCTCGGTGCCTTCGCCGAAGAGGCCGCGCACGGCGAGGTTCATGTCCTTGGCCGCATTCATGAATTTGTCGATCTGGTTGGTCAGCTTCAGGGCGGGCATGTGGAGCATGACGGAGACGCGGATGCCGGTGCCCAGGTTCGTCGGGCAGGCGGTCAGGTAGCCGAAACGCGGATTGAAGGCGTACTCGACCCGGCCCTCGATGGCCGTGTCGATCCGGTCGATCTGCTCGGCGCAGGCGCGGAGCTGGCAGCCGGCTTTGAGGATCTGCAGGCGCAGGTGGTCCTCTTCGTTGATCATCGCGGTGAAGAACTCGCGGCGGGCGATCACGGCCCCGCGCGGGCCGGTGGCCATCGCGTGGTGGCGGCTGATCAGGTGCCGCTCGACGAGGAAGTTGCGGCTGAGCTCGGGCTCCTTGTCTACGCTAACGTAGAAGACCTCGTCGCCGAGCTCGAGGGTCAGCAGGACGGACTTGAGCTTTTCGAGGATCTCCGCCTTCTCCTCGTTGGAGCAGCTATTGAGGAAGCGATGGCCGGCGAGGTTGCGGGCCAGGCGAATCCGGGACGAGACGACGATGTCGGCCAGCGGCCCGGACCCGCTGAACCATTCGTTGATATCGTGGCTGAACTCGCTGAGTTCCATAATCGTTATTCCAGGTCAAAAGTAGAAAGTTAAAAGGAAAAAGTAAGAGAGTCATGCCGTCTGCTCTTCTGTTTACCTTTTGCCTTTCTACTTTTTCCCTTTTCCTTCTCCTCACTACTCCAGTTGTTTCATCTTGTCCCGCAGTTGGGCGGCCAGCTCGTAGTCCTCGTCGCGGACGGCTTCCTCCAACTGCTTGCGGAGCTGCGACAACTCGACGAACTTCTTCGTATCCGTGGGGAGCTTGGTGGGGACCTTGCCGCAGTGGCTGGTCTTGCCGGCGTGGGCCCGCTCGATCAGCGGCAGCAGGGCCTGCTCGAAGACCTCGTAGTCCGCCGGGCAGCCCAGGGTCCCTTCCTTCCGCAGACGCTCCAGCGTGAAGCCGCAGGTCGGGCAGACGAGCTCCTTATCCGCCGGACCGAAGATCTCCTCATCCGACGGCTGGACCGCCAGCAGATGGGTCAGCAACTCGTTGATGGACATCTGGGAGTGGGTCGCGATGCCCTGCTCGGACGCACAATGCTCGCAAATATGGAGCTCCGTCCGTTGACCCTGCGTGATTTCCGTCAGGTGAATGGTCGCGGTCCGCTTTTGGCAAATCTGGCACTGCATTTTATCGACCCACACCCGCGTGACGCGGGATACCTTGTACCTCAAAGCCACGGTCATTCTATCGGCAGACGCGCGGCTCGACAACAGTCTTGTTGGCTACGTTGGGGTTCCCCCGGTTGTTCCAAAAAGCCGCCCCGGTGGCCCTCACGCCTTCTGCTCCCGCAAGCGGCTGAACCGCTCCTCCAGCCGCCGGTGGACGCTCTCCGGGATCAAGTTCGACAGGTCGCCGCCCAGCGAGGCCACCTCGCGGATCAGGGTCGAGCTGGTAAAGCCGTACTGCTCGCTGGTCATGATAAAGATCGTCTCGATGCCCGCGACCGCCCGGTTCGTCATCGCCAACTGGAACTCGTACTGCACGTCCGTTAGGCTGCGCAGCCCGCGCAGGATTACATCGGCCTTTCTCTTGGCGGCGTACTCGACCGTCAGCCCCTCGAAACTCTCCACGAGCACCCCCGGCAGGTCCCGGATCAGCTCGGCGATCATCTCGACCCGTTCCTCGGGCGTAAAAAGCTGATTTTTGACCGGGCTGCGGCCCACCGCGACGATCAGCTCGTCGAACAGCCGCATCCCCCGCTTGATCACGTCCAAATGCCCGTTCGTTATCGGATCGAACGATCCCGGGAAGATCGCCCGAACGAATTTATGCTCCATGCCGGCCCTTCCGAAGTCAAACGCCCGCCATTATACCGCCCTACTGCATGATCTCCACAAAATTGAGCAGCGGGGCCTGGGTCTTGTCGGGGGTCGGGGCTTTGGGGGCAAGCTCCAGCAGGAGGTTCCCAGCGATGGCGATGTCTTTGAACTCCTGAATTACGGCCTTGTCCGCTCCCGCGGTGATTTGCGCGATGTCGAAGTCCTTGGATACGATTCGGCCTTGCAGCTTGATATCGCAAACCCGCCGGCCCGGCTGGTCGCCGTTGGCGGGCCGGAATCCGAGGCGGACCGTGTAGGTGCCCGGCGCGCCGTTCGATTTCGTATCCCGCACCGGGATTTCACAGCGGAGCAATCCCAAGCAGCCGGACGTGAAAAGCCAGGGCTTATCCGTTCCTTCGATCCTGATGCCCTTGAAGTCGCGGCAGAAGTACCCCATCTCCTTCGAGACCACCTCGTTCAGATTGAACTTGATGCCGTAATTGGCGAAGTGGTTCTGGCTGTACACCGTCTTGGGGTTGGGATAAGCCAACCACAACGTGCCGTTCTCGTCTTTCATGTCGGCCGGTGCACCAAAATTGATCGCCAGATGCTTCACAGGCCTGTCGTACGGGCGGGGCACCACCTGCTCCCTTTGTTTGTTCTCCGTGTGATTGATGAAGACGGTCCAGGGCTGAGCTCGCTGGGGCTTGTTCACGAGAGCAAAGGAGCCGCGGAGGGGGTAAGAGCACGTACAGCCGACGCTGGCCTCCGGGACGAGCACGAGGCCGTTCGCCGGGATCATGTTGATCCAGCACCCCGGCCGGATGCCCCCGAACAGAGCCACGCCCGCATCCCGGTCGAGATCGTACATAGCCACGCAGGAAGAGCGATAGAACAGGGTGTTGGGGGAAGCACTACTGATCGCACAGGTGTGCCCCGGACGCAGGAATTCCCAGGGGACCTGCCGGCCGGTGATCGGATCGACCCGCGTTTGGATCTTGCCCGTACGCAGATCGCACGCGCGGGGCTCGATGATGATGCGATCGCCGATGACCACCGGCCTCGTACGATAGTTGATCGGACGCGACCACAGGATCTCGCCGGTCGAGGCGGACAGCGCCACGATCCGCCGATACGTGAGTTGGTCCTCTTGGAAACGCCAGGCGTCATGGTTGCCGACGCAGCCGAAGAACAGCAGCACATCCTTCTGGTAGGCGGAGCCCATGGCGTCGCCACAGCAGCCGGTGAAATCCACGGGCCTTTCCCAGAGCTTCTTGCCCGTGGCGGCGTCGAGCGCCACGGCCACGCGGATGTCCGAGGGCGAGTAGTTCTCTGCCTTCTTCATGCTGGGCGTCTCTTCGTAGAGGCCCTTGCCAACGAGGTCTCGGCGTTCGTCCAACGCCTGCTTCGTCAGTTCCTCAGTGACCCCACTCTCGGCAAAGAAGACCTTCCCATCGCCCACGGACAGCGTCAGATTGCCGATGCGCTTGCCCGGATGCGCCCAGAGATTCGCGCCGGTTTCGGAATTGACGGCAAAGACCATATCGCCGCCCATCATCCTGCCGGTGATCGACCCCTTCTCCGGGTTGTAGTTCTCCCACAGCGGGTAGTTGGCCACATATTGCCATTTGGCGCGGGACTGCGTCGAGGTCCACCGAACGGTGTCATTCGGCTCCGCATAGAGGGCGCGCACGTGCGCCCCATAGGGTTGTTTGGTAGGCTCGGCGCGGACGCCGAAGAGGATCTTGCGATCCACCGCCACGCAGCCCCAGCGGTAGCTCTCGCCGCCCGCTTGCGGCAGGTCGTAGGCGCCCACGGTGGCGCCGGTGGCCGGGTCCAGGCGCAGGCATTGGTCGTAGGCCGCGACGTACAGAGCCTCTTGGGTTAAAGCCAAATTGCCGCCGTCGATGTCCACGCGGGGCCGCACGGCGCCGGGAATCTTACGTTGCCACAACGCCGTTCCGTTATAGGCATCGACTGCCAGGATCAGCTCTTCTCCCTGGACAAACATGCGGCCGTCCATGGATACCGGACTTTGGGCCCGGGCATGCCTTTCCACCATCGACATCGGTCCCGGCTCTCCGAACCACAGGACTCCGAGCGGTCCCTTCGCCAACTGGTCGTCGGAGCAGGCCGTGTTCTGAGGATTGCCATACTCGTGCGTCCAGCTCCCCGCCTGTTCGAGCTTGGGGCGTTTGAACGTCCACCATTGCAGACCGCCGCCGTCGCTCGGTCGGCCTGCGACAATCGTCCCGCCCGCGGGCCGCAGGACGCGTTCCACCTCGTCCCGCGTCACCTTAACGTTCCCCGTCGTCAGCAATTCCTCGGAAACGATGAGATTGGCAAAGTAAGGCGGCAGCGTCGAGATATCCCAGGGCTCGACGACTACGCGCGAACCCAACAGGCCCGCCGCCCGCAACTTCTCGCGGACACTCTGTAGGGGCGAATAATCATTCGCCCTCATAAGTCCGACGATCTTGAGGTCGGTGATCTGCGCCAGCTCATAGGCGAGTTGGCCCAGATTGCAGTCGAGAACGAGGCAATACCCTTTCGTGATCTTGCTCTCGTCCACAATCCGCCGTGCGGCCTCGCTGTACAATCGTCTCTGGGGATAGTTCTGGAAGGCCTTGGCATCACGGGCGATCCTCGTTTCCTTCGGCGACACGCGTTCCTTGCTGTTGGCGAAGCAACAGATTCGGCCCTCATCGGTGCTGACGATCAGGCGATTGACGCCGGTGGCCAAACCCAGAGCCTTTCCTGTAATATTGCCCCGCCATATCCTCCGGCCGGTCTGCACGTCCACGCCGAGAACCTGTTTCGAACCGCCCACGAAAAGGGTATCGCCCGCCAGGATCAGAGAACTGCTCTGGGGAGCGGCCAGATGCCATTTGACACAGGAATCCTGCAGATGCTTTTCCTCCGCGAGAGAAGTCGCGGTGAGACGACCGATCTCCTCGATCCGGGCCCGCATCTTCGCCTGTTCCGTGCCCTTGGCCGTCTCGACCTGCTTTCTGAGCGAGACCAGTTCCTTAGCCATCGCCTCCCGTTGCCGCGTCGCGCCGGAGGCCTTGCGCATCGCCTGGGCATGGGCGTCCCGATCGATGGCATAGACGCCCGCGGGCGTCAGGACGTAGGCCGTTTTGTCCCGCACGACCATGTCCAATCCGGGGAACCAGGCGAAGACATTGCCCCGGTTGGCCCCGGTCTTGGCATCATAGGCACCCTTGTACGGGACGCCGGAGCGATCCACGCCGGCGATGAGCTGATCGTCACTGAGCAGCGACCACGCGCCCCCTTGCTTGCCGCCGGGCGAGGCCCAGAACAGGAACTCCCCCGTCCGCCGGCTGAAACCGGCGGGCATGGCCCGGCCTGCGGGAACGTAGAGGATATCGGTGGACGCTAACAGGTACCCATGGGGCGTCAGACCCCCGAAGGCAAGCTCATGGGCCCGGTCGCCGATAGTGTCGTTCTTCCAGACGACGGACCCGTTGTCCGCGTTCAGAGCGCAGAGGTAGATTCCCTCATAGGGGAACACGCCCGCGCCGCAGTAGACCGTACCCTGGTCCACCAATACGCTGGTGCGCACCGGCCAGAGGGAAATCATCCGCTCGTTGCCGAGGACCTTCTCCTCGCTCGGTCCGGGCCGGTACTTCCAGACGACAGTCCCATCCCCAGCCTTGAGGCAATAGACGTAGCCGTCATCCGAGCCGACATACAGCCGGCCGTTGTACACGGTCGGGGCAAAGCGGACAGGCCCTTCCGTGCAGAAGCTCCAGACGATCTTACCGGAGGCGGCGTCGACCGCCGTGACCTCATCCGTCACCGACGAGCCAAAGAAGACTCGCCCCTCCGCGACGGCCACATGAAACGCGTTGTCTGCGTGCATGCGGGGCATTTCCTCCGCCGTCGCCGGCCACGCCGGGTCCGGTGGGTGCAGGGGGACATAGCTCCACTGCAGGGCCAGATTGTCGCCCGGGCTCTCGGGGCTTACGCCACTGTGTGCTGCATCATGCCGATACGCGGGCCAATCACCCCCCATAGTGACGCTGGTGCTGCTGCCAACGAGCATGCAGAGGCACAGTACCGGCAGAAGGGATGACAAGTGCATTCCTGTTTCGACGTGAGTTCTCGTGATTCGTACGCTCATCTGATTGGGCTCCCCTTGACTCTCCCCCGCTCCACTTGCGTTGAAAGCCGGCATTGGGCCACCTTTCTCTTATTCAGTCACACGGACCGCCAGATCCGGACATCTGGAACACCAGAGTACCCGCTCTCCCACGCTGCTGCAACCGCCGAGGTTCAGCACGCGGGACAAAGGTTCCGGTCCCAGCGCCCCGACCCGGAAATTGGCTTTGTTTTCCCGAGGCCGCTGGGGCGAAAATACGTTGCAACTCTTTTATCATAAAGCACTTGCGATTCCTGCTGCTCTGGAGGAATTGGCTTTGTTTCGCACGGTTGGCCCCCCGGGAACGCCGATCTCCCGATCGGCACAGCGGCGGAAATTGGCTTTGTTTCGCACGCTTGGCTCCCGTGACGGGTGGCAGCCGCAAGGCCAGGGGCC
>CAYHAJ010000204.1:0-13010 GCA_964354535.1 uncultured Pirellulales bacterium | reverse complement strand
TCTACCTCGGTATCCCGTTCCTCGCCGGAATGATCACGCGCTTCGTCCTGGTCAAGGCCAAGGGCAAACCGTGGTATCACGGCCGGTTTATCCCGAAGATCAGCCCGATCACGCTCATCGCGCTGCTATTTACCATCGTCGTCATGTTCTCCATGCAGGGCCAGAAGATCATCGACAAGCCGGGGGACGTGGTGCTGATTGCGATTCCTCTGCTGATCTACTTCGTAGTCATGTTCCTGGTGAGCTTCTGGATGGGCAAGAAGGCTGGGGCCAACTACGCCCAGTCAGCCACCCTCTCGTTCACGGCCGCCAGTAACAACTTCGAGTTGGCGATCGCGGTGGCCGTGGGCGTGTTTGGCATCCATCACGGTGCGGCGTTCGCCGCGGTGATCGGTCCGCTGGTGGAGGTTCCTGCGCTCATCGGCTTGGTGAACGTGAGCCTGTGGCTCCAGCAAAGGTGGTTTGCCAAAGAAGGCATGGTCGCGGTATAGCCAGGCAGGCGTCATGGCTCCGCGGCCTCTTCCGGCTTGCCGTCGAGAAGGTTCTCGATGACGCGAACATCTTTCGGGATGTGGACCGTGAGGTACTCCCCCGCCTCGATTTGCGTGTAGGAATGATCCAGGAGGCCGTCGAAGAGAATGGTGTCGTCCTGCTCCAACCGATACGTCTTGTCCTCAACACGCAACTCCACGCAACCGCTCAAGACATAGCAAAACTCGTCGATGTCTTCGTGCAGCCCCATCACATGTACACGATCGCCCTTTTCCGCTGTCACCCGGATGAGTTTGCCCTTGTCGTACCGGGCCACGCGGCATTTCTCCAAGCCCTGATCCGCCCGGGTGGAGTGGCTGCGCGGCTCGACCTCGGCCTTTCGCCTCTGGACCAGCCGCCGCTCCACCAGGCCCAGCAGGGCGCTGGTAGAGACCTGCAGCGCCCCCGCCAGTGCATCCAGGGTCTTCAACGAGGGCAACGTCTTGTTCGTTTCGATGGACTCGACCGTGGGGTAGGTCAGTCCGGCCCGGCCGGCCAACGCCTGCAATGTCAGATTCAGCCGCCGACGCAGGACGCGAAGAATCCGAAAATCATATTTGCTATTCATGCCCTGCATCTATCAGATTTCGACCAAGCCGACAAGGGAAACTGTAAGGAGATCCCTCCGGGGCCACGAAAAACTGCAACTCACGACGGGACCAGGGGTTGAGAGAATCGCGCTGGAAATTCTCGGCTAATGAGAAATTTTTCCACTTGACGCTCTGCGCGCCGCTTCATAGGATCCGCAGGTAAGCTCTTTGGGAAGTGCGTAGCTCGGCTGCAGGTCTCAAGGCCCCTGCCTTGGGATAACGAAACGGGAACGCGGTGAGAATCCGCGACGGTCGCGCCGCTGTGAGCATCTGCTCCAGAAGAGAGTGGGAAGTTCGAAGTGAGAAGTGCTCTTGAGACTTCAAACTGGAAACTTGACACTCTCTTGGGAAATCCGTGAGGCGTAGTCCACTGTTCGCCTGGGGCGAATGGGAAGGAGCCTCTCGGTAGGATGCAAGTCAGAAAACCTGCCTGTGGTCGCTTGCGCATGGTGAGTGTTCTCGCGATCTGGAACGCACGTGTGATGGCACCCTATTTACCCGGACCAAACCGGTGGACCTTCGGGACAAGAGCCGTCGTTCCTTTCGCGGGAACGACGGTTTTTTTATTGTCCTGCAGACGGTCTCGCGACGTGGGCCGCTGCGGAAAGGAGGTTGTGTATGAAGTCCACACGGTTGCAGCGAAGAGGAGCGACGGAGGAATTGCGGCTTCCGGATCATGTCATTGCGAGCGGAGCGCCGCAATGCGGATGGCGGATTTGCCTCCTCATCCTACTGTTGGGGGGGGCATCGAAGGCAGCCATCGCCACCTTTGACGACCTCACGTTGCCGCCCCAATCCTTCTGGAACGGTTCCGAGGGCTCCGGTGGATTCGTCAGCGGCGAGAGCCGCTTCGAGAATCATTACGATGCCGAGTGGGCCTTCTGGGATGGATTTGCCTATTCCAACCGCACCGATCCTAACGTCATGGGTCTGCCGGCTCAGTATCATGCCATCCCGGGCGGCGGTCAGGGCGGCTCGCCCAACTACGGGGTGGTCTTCGTCGGCTGGGCGGCCCTGCCGACACTGACCTTTCCCACACCCCAGGTCGTCAGCGGCCTGTACCTCACGAATGACAACTACACGTATTACGAGATGCTGCTCGGCAGTGGCTTCTCAAAGAAATTCGGAGGCCCGACGGGTAACGACAAGGACTGGTTCAAGCTGACGATCACCGGCAAGGATGCCGCCGGAAACGGCACCGGCACGATCGATTTCTATCTCGCGGATTTCCGATTCGCCGACAACACCCGAGACTACCTCCTCGACTCCTGGGCCTTTGTGAGTCTGCGCCCGTTGGGCCCGGTGAAAGCGCTGGAGTTTTCCTTGACTTCGAGTGACGTCGGGGCCTTCGGCATGAACACGCCGGCGTACTTCTGCCTCGACAGCGTCATCAGCGACCCGGCCCCGGCGGCGCCGACCGCTCCCGGCAAGCCCTTCCGCAGCGACGCGGCGATCAACGGCTACCTCGACCCGCTCAGCGGAGCTCACGCCAGCGGGCAGGACCCTAACGCGATCCTCAATCCCATCTTCCGCGGCTGGGCCGAGGGTGTGGTGGAGTACCATCCCGCGGATGACGTGTGGAGTGGCACCTGGGACCATCCGGACAAGGCCCTCGGTCCGGCCACCGGCGATCCCCTCGATATCGTCAGCCTGGGCGAGCTAACCCAACAGGAGATCGACGCCGGCAAGCTGCCCGGGCGCATTACTCTGATCTTTGGCGACCCGAACAATCCGAATGACCACCGGGCCATCCGCAACGGCAAGGGGGCGGATTTCGCCGTCTTCGAGAATGGGATCGTCTCGCAAATCACTACGGTCAACGGCTCCGTGCAAGGCCAGTTGCTCGCCGAGCTGGCCTATGTGGAGGTCTCGTCCAACGGCCGGGATTTCGCCCGATTTCCATCCGTAGCGTTGACACCGGGACGTGTTGGCGCTTACGGAACGACCGATATGGGCAGCCTCCACAACTTGGCCGGCAAGCACCCCAACGCCGGCGGAATCTGCACGGCAACAGCCTTCGACGTGGACGATCTGGCCGCCCACCCCGACGTGCTCTCGGGCAAAGTCGACCCTAACGCGATCCATTATGTGCGGCTCGTTGATATCCCCGGCAACGGGAGCTTCTTCGATGATGCGAAGAGCCACCTCGATCCGAATACCTGGCCGGCCTGGGCCAATTACGGCGGCGTTCATCCCATTTTCGACCAGTGGCCCACGTGGGGCTCCGGAGGCTTCGACTTGGAAGCGGTCGGTGTGCTGAACGAACAGCAGTATGAGGCCGACATCAATCTCGATGGCATCGTCGGTGCTCGGGACCTGGACCTCATGACCTCCGCATGGAACAGCCGGTTCGGCGACGCCCGCTGGATCGCCCGCTGCGATCTGGCGCGGCCCCCGGACCTGTTCATCGACGGCCGGGACCTGGATGTCCTGGCTTCCCAATGGGGCGCTGTGGAATCGTGGCGGCGACCACGGACCGCCCCGCCGAGTACCCAAGGAAGATCAACCCCATGAGACGTCGTGACACCTGCGCTTTTACGTTGATCGAGATCGTGGTGGTACTGGCCACGATCGCGCTGCTAACGGCCTTGCTGATGCCGGCCCTGGGCCGCGCGCGCTCGGGAGCCCGGGAGATGGTCTGCCGCTCGAATCTCCACCAGCTCGTCCTGGCGAATACCGCCTATGCCACGGAATCTGGCGGGTTCTACGTGGCGGGCGCCAGCGACCTGTGGGCCAGCGCCGGTCTGCGTCGCTGGCACGGGGTGCGCAAGAGCCTCAACGAACCTTTCGATCCACGCCGCGGACCGCTCGCGGGCTACCTGGCCGAAGGGCAGGTCAAAGAGTGTCCCCTGCGGATCGCCTTCACCAAGGGACAGGAATGGAGCCGCAACTTCGAGCAAGGCGGCGGCGGATATGGGTACAATCTGGCGTACCTCGGCAGTCGCTTGTGGGAGACGTGTGCCGACGCCGGCTCGATGTCGCGCCGCACCTACGCGTATGGGACGGCGGTCACCGACGTGAGAAATCCGGGGCAGACGCTGATGTTCGCCGACACGGCGATGGCCAATGAGGGCAGGTCATTGATCGAGTACTCCTTCGCCGAGCCGCCGTTCGCGGTTTTCGGTGGCCAGGTAATGACCGACTTTCGGATGTCGCCCTCGATCCATTTTCGGCATGCCGATCATGCCAACATCGGCTGGACCGACGGCCATATCGGGTCGGAATCCCTGGCCCCCCTCGATCTCTCCAACGTCTACGGCGTCAACTCCGCTGCCCTTCACCTGGGCTGGTTCGAGCCCGTCGACAATACGCCATTTGACTTGCGCTAGACGAGCCTGCCATGGGCACCAAGGCGATCCTGTCCTGGAGCGGTGGGAAA
Organism: uncultured Pirellulales bacterium; assembly: GCA_964354535.1. Lineage (GTDB taxonomy): Bacteria > Planctomycetota > Phycisphaerae > Sedimentisphaerales > Anaerobacaceae > PLanc-01. The sequence continues at coordinate 8,510 of CAYHAJ010000204.1, read as the reverse complement.
GACAGTGCGATGGCCCTTTATGAAGTCCAGCGTGCCGGCGATTGGGAGATCCAAGGGCTCCTGACGACCATCGCCGAGGACTATGACCGGGTGTGCATGCACGGCGTCAGGACGGTCCTGCTGGAGCAACAAGCGGCAGCGCTGGGGCTCGTTGTGGACAAAATCCATCTTGCCACGAACGAATCTCAGGAAGGGTATGATGCGAAGATGCAGACCTGCCTGAAGCGCTGCCGCGAACGGGACATCCACGCCGTAATCTTCGGCGATCTCTTCCTGCAAGATGTCAGGCAGTATCGGGAACGGGATCTTTCGAAAGTGGGTATGCAGGCCGTCTTTCCCCTGTGGGGGCGGGGCACGCGGGCCTTGGCAGAGCGTTTCCTGCACGTTGGGTTCCAGGCGATGGTCACCTGTGTTAACCTCCATGCCCTGGCGCCGGGATTCGTCGGGCGGCGCTACGACTCGGCGTTCCTGGCCGATCTGCCCCCCGAGGCGGACCCCTGCGGCGAGCATGGTGAGTTTCATACCTTTGTCTATGACGGGCCGTTGTTCCAGAGGCCCGTCCCCTTCCAGACGGGACGAACCGTCGTCCGTGAGAATCGTTTCGCCTACCTCGATCTGATCCCTTCCGTTTCGCCAGCGCGGGATTGAACGAGCGATGAAGTGCCGTTAGACTCCGGGAAATGGCGCGTTCGGCAAAGCACATACCGATTCTGTTCTGGCGGGGCTTGAGCCAGCTTCTGTGGCCCGCGGTCTGCGGCGTCTGCAATGACGCTATTGGCGACACGGACAACGACCTTTGCGCCAAGTGCTGGAATGAGCTTCTGACCTGCACCGCCGGAGACTACTGTCCTCGGTGCGGCCGGGATGCCAGTCGGTATGGGCTGGTCGGTGGTGCCTGTGCGGCGTGCCAAAACGAGGGACTCCACTTCGACGGCATCGCGCGTGTCGGCGTCTACATGGATGCCCTCCAGCGGATGATCCTCGCCTTCAAGCACGACCGAAGCGAGTTGGCGGCTACCTTGGCGCCATTGGCCGATGCCGCGCTGCAGGGCACCGGCTTCTGCGACGACATTGATCTATTCCTGCCTGTCCCTCTGCACTGGACGCGCCGGCTGCGGCGCGGGTACAACCAATCGCATCTGATTGCCAAGAGATTGCGTGCCCCGCATGCCCGTGTCAGCACCGACCTGGTCCGCGCTCGGCGAACCCAAGCTCAACCCCAGGCCGCCACGCCGGCCGCCCGGGCACGAAATGTCGCCGGTGCTTTTGTCGTCCGCCATAGGCACGATTTCACCGGCAAAACGATCTGCCTCGTCGATGATATCAAGACCAGCGGCGCCACGCTGAACGAGTGCGCCAAGGCCTTGAAAGAGGCCGGCGCGACCCGCGTATACGCTCTGGTGCTGGCCGTCGCGGGCCAGAGACCCGTGTGATCCGATACGAACGCGGCCGCTCAGAGTTTCTCGTAGCGGCTGACGGCACGATAGATACCGTCGATGCGGTCCCCCTCCACAACAGTCGGGGAATAGCGCTCGTTGCGGGGCTGGAGGCGGACTTTATCTTCTTTCTCGAAGAAGACCCGCTTGAACGTCGTCTCGTGCGGATTGGTGAAGCGAACGAAGCAGTCGTCGCCGTTCTGGACCTCGAGCGCCGGGGAGAAGATCACGATGTCGCCCTCATGGAAGCGCGGCTCCATCGAGTCGCCCACGACGCGGACCGCGAACGCATTCGGATCGTGCAGATCGGGGCAGCGCACGTAGTCGTCGGCGATACCCACCGGGTAGTCGAGGTCGTTGAAGTCCACCGGGTAACCGGCGGCGACCTTGTTGATGATCGGGACCAGCCGCCCGGCAGCGATCCCGGATTTGCTCTCCTTGTCCGGCTTGGTGCGAGCCAAGGCAGCGTTGATCTCGCTGGTCCGCGCTTTTTTCTCCGCGACCCGCTTGACCAACTGCCGCAGCTTCAGGTTCTCCGCCTCTTTGGATTCATAGAGGCCCCGGACGTCGGATGGCATCCGCTCCATGTGAGCGAGGTGCAACAGCAGGCCGGACTCGAACTTCAGCGTTCGTTCGAGCCGCGTCAGCAGATCGTCGCTGGGCGGGTTCTTCACCTTGCCGGTCTCGATCGTGGACAAATAGGGTTTCGAATACCCCACCTTGTGGCTGACTTCGTCCAGGGTCAGGTTCAACTGTTCGCGTTTACTCCGAATGATTTGTCCGAGGGACATAGCCTTCACCTTTGTTGCGTCGTCACCTCACTTCAATACGTTCGTACTCGGCACGGCCCAGGCCGATCTTCACCGCGTGCTCGATCTGGTGTCGCCAGTCGAGCCCGCGATTGCCGATCAGCACCGGCAGTTTCCTGCCGTCCTGGGCCTCGACCATATCAATGGCTGCCTTGTCCACCGCCACCGGGTCCGTCGACGCTACGATCCCGATGTCCTGGACCATTGTAGGCATGTTTGCCTTGTCGAAGCAATCGCAATCTTTGGTCATGGAGAGTAGAAAATTAAAGAAGGCCGCCCGGCCCTCTTTGCCCTTCACCGCGCCCAGCGCGTGCTCGGCCACGCTTTTCTGCAGGATCTCGCTCTCCTGCTGCCAGTCATACTGGACCGCCTCGAACCGGCACACCGCCACGCACTCGGCACAGCCGATGCACTTGTCCTGATCGATGTGGGCCTGGATCTTGTCCAGCGAGATGGCCGCCTCGGGACAATGCCGGTAACATTCGCCGCAACGGGTACATTTGCCTTTCTTGACCTTCGGCTTGAGGGCCGAGTGCTGGCGCATCTTACCCTTGCGGCTCGCGCAGCCCATGCCGAGCGTCTTGAGGGTGGCCCCGGCACAGGTGGCCACGTGACCCGTAAAATGCGCGACCGATAAAATCGACTGGCAACGCACGATATCGGCCGCGATCGCGACCTCTTTCTGCAACTCGCCCTCGATCGGCACGGCCGTCTCCGCCGTCCCGAACAGGCCATCCGGGGCCAGAAACGGAATTCCCAGCCCCTCCACGCTGAAGCCACGCTCCGTCGCCAGAATCGTGTGGTCGATGGCGTTGTGCCGCCGACCGGTGTAAAGCGTGCTCGTGTCGGTGATAAACGGCTTCGTCTTCAGCTTCCGCAACTCCTCCACCAGTCCCTTGAGGCACGGAGCTTTGATGTAGGTGTTGTTGATAGCCTCGCCCACGTGGACCTTGACGGCGGTGAAGTCATTCTCGTGGAAGCACTGCGCGAACCCGCCGGCTTGGAACAGTCTTTGTGCCTTCTCGGAGATCGTCCGCTCCCCCTCGCGAATCGATGCCTGGATGAAATACACCTGCGCCGCCAACGGATCTCCTTACACCCAATGAGCCTTCCCTACTTCACCGCGGGCCTATTATAGCCGTTCCCGCCGCGTCAGCAATTGGCTTCGTTTTGCGAAAGCGAAAATGAAGCGTTTTTTCCCTAAACCTTTTCCCCGGCGAAGCTTAAGCGCGATTCCGCTCTGCGGGAATCGGCCTTATTCGCTGCGCCGGACTGCCCAGCAGGATCGACCGCACTGCCTGCTTCATTATCTACCACCTATCGCCATTTGTTCAGTTCTCTGAATATCATACAGACAAGCGCATTGGCCGTCAAATGAAATTTTCCATTTTTGGGCGTACGTTTTTCGCCAAGAGGGTCCGCCGGGGGTCCCGGCAGCATGAGAATCTACGGGTGCCCCGGTCGGGCAGGCGGGGACACACGGTGCCGGGCCCAGAATACGTCCGGATGTTATGACCAACTGCTCTGGCAGGGCTACGCGGCCGCGCCGCGCAGCCCTGCGTGTTCCTTCGGGACAGAGTGAGGTCGGGGCAGAGCGCTAACCGACCATCATCCCGTAAGCCACCGTCGGTTTGGGGGTGTGCTTTCTGTTTCTCCTGGTCTTGGCTTTGGTGAGTTGTTGCTCCAGATCCCGGGTCGCCCGGTTGATCGAGCCATAGGCATTGTCCGCCGTCTCCTGGGCGACGAAGCGATGTCTTCTCTTGCCACTGGCGATGATCCTGGTAATCGCCGCGCCGTTGGTTCCGCGGCGCAGCGTTACCGTGACATGGTCGAGGTTGTGGTAGTACTTGGCTAAGTTGGCGGCCTTCTCCGCCACGTAAGTCTTGATGTCGCTGGAAATCTTGACATTCTGTCCGCTGATTCTCAGAAGCATCGATAATACCTCCATTGATTCAGAGAAACATCCCGTCGACGCCTAAGAAAGGAATGAAAAAAACAGGAAGGGACAAAGGGCCTGCCATAGAAGCGAATCTTGACATGTGTCGAACCTTCCCTGAGCAACAGGTGGAATCAGAAACCCAACATGCATCTTCTACGACTTACGATACGACGGAACCGACTCTCGGGTTCACACCCAGGAGGGCGCCATCCCTAACCATAGTTGCCAAAAGCACTTACGAAGTCTATCATGCCACGCCGAGGTGCGGCTCAGTTCTTCGCAGACGGCTTCCCACCGGGTTCGGGCAGTTCCCACCATAGACGCGGATAGTTCTTCCCTTCGAGAATCCACCAGAGATCCTCGGTCCCATTGGCCGTCTCGCCCACGAAGTCCCAGCCGGCTTCGGGAATTGTGGTCCGTGGCGGCCCCGGCGCTTGCCACGGAGCAGTCAGCAAGCTCGGGCCGATGAGCGGTGTGGTGCACGTGCTCTCTGAATGGCGTGCATGGCGTCGTCATCGAAGAAACGTGAGCCACAAGCGCGGCACTTGTGGTGCGCGAGCTTCCTGACCGTCAGCCCATCCGCGAGCCGCGTGGTTTCCAGGACGCGAACCATCTGAATCTGGCCACACTCCGGGCAAGGCAAGGCCTCAGACATCGGTGCTTTTTTTCGATGAGATGAGGACATAGAAAACCTCAACTCCCTCTTTCTTTAATATCTTGCCTTTGGTATAGACATCGACCCCATCAAAGGTCAACCCCTTAACTACATAGAGCCTCTCGTTCGTTCCTGTTTTCGGATTTCGCGAACGCAGCACCTTGAAGATGGCGGCTGTCTCATTCTACCGGATGTGCGTGGCTGAATCAAACAGAAAGGCACCGCTCTCGGACACGTGGCCTGTGGCCGGTGCCTCGTGATCCGTATTCCGCTTCAATCATCCATCAGAAATCAGTAATCATCAATTCCGTGCCTCCCACCACAGGTGCGGATAGTCCTTCCCTTCGAGAATCCACCAGATCTCCTCCGTCCCGTTGGCCGTCTCGCCCACGAAGTCCCAGCCGGCATCCAGGAACGTCTTGGCTGTTTGCATCTGAGCCGTGGTCTTGCCGGTGCCGCCGGCACTCTTCGTCTGACGGGAGGTTTGGGTGTCCCAGAGACAGGCTCTCAAGAGCGATGGGCTTCCGGTCCCCACCAGGCCGCCCACATCCCATACGGTGCCACTGACCATGCCGGTGCTGTAGCACCGGTTCACGCTCCCCTCGTTGCGTCCCACCAGCCCGCCGACGGCCTCGGCACCGCTGACCAGCCCCCTGCTGTAGCACTGGTTCACGGTCCCCCCGTTGCCTCCCACCAGCCCGCCGACATCCCATCCGGTGGCAGTGACCATGCCGGTGCTGTAGCACTGGTTCACGGTCCCCCCGTTGCCTCCCACCAGCCCGCCCACATCCCATACGGTGCCACTGACCATGCCGGTGCTATAGCACCGGGTCACGGTACCGCTGTTCTCTCCTACAAGCCCGCCGACAGCCTCGGCACCGCTGACCGCTCCGGTGCTGTAGCACCGGGTCACAGTGCCAGCATTATTGCCCACCAGCCCACCGACATGGTCACCCGAACCGGTGATGTTCACATCCGTTATTTCGAGGTCCTTGACCTGCGCCCCAGACCCCAGATATCCGAACAGGCCCAGGTAGTTCACGCCCCGAATCGTGAGGTGCGAGATCGCGCGGCCACTACCGTCAAAGACACCGGCATACGGATCATCCGCGCGACCGATGGGATAGAAGGAAAGACCTGTCAAGTCGAGGTCTGCCACGAGCTTGAAGTGGCGCGTCATAAGTCTCGGATTGTGACCAATGCTGTTCAAATCCTCTGGCGTCGAGATCGCATAGGGGTCGTTTGGTTCACCGCTGCCTCCGGAGAACCTTGGGAGACCTGGCCAAGGCGATAATTGCCACCACAGAATCGGATATCCGCCGCCCGCCGGCATGGCCCAGATATCGCTCGGCCCATCGGCCTGCCCGACGAAGTCCCAGGCGGCATCGAGGAAGGTCTTGGCAGTCTGCATCTCGGCTGTGGTCTTGCCCGTGCCGCCAACACTGGTGGCTTGGCCCGAGGTCTGGGCGTCCCAGAAGCTGGCGCCCACAGAGTCGTGAAGGAAACGGTCCAACCGGTCGCTTCCCACCAACCCGCCGAACATCCGCTTGCCACTCACTGCACCGGTGCTATAGCACTGGGTTACCTCACCCTGGTTGCAGCCCACCAGCCCGCCGACACAGGCCTCGCCGCTGGCTGCACCCATGCTGTAGCACTGCGTGACAGTACCATAACCGGTATAGTAGACATCGCCGTTGTTCAGCCCCACCAGCCCGCCGACATGCAGATCGCCACTTACTGCACCGGTGCTGTAGCAGTGGGTCACGGTGCCACTGTTGCTTCCCACCAGCCCGCCGACATTCAGACCGCCACTAACCGCGCCGGTGCCGTAACACTGGGTTACAGTGCCTAAATTGAAGCCCACCAGCCCGCCAACATAGACTCTGCCACTAACCGCGCCGGTGCTGTAACAATGGGTCACAATACCACCCGAGTTCTCCCCCACCAACCCGCCGACGGGGCCTGAACCGGTCACGTTGACATCCACCACTCCCAAGTTCTTAACTACGGCCCCCCGCCCTAATCCGCCAAAGAGGCCCAGACCGCTCTCCCCGCTGATCGTCAGATGGGAGATCGTTCGGTCGCTGCCGTCAAACGTACCGTAAAACCACGGGACTACTGGCACTGCCCACCGGATGCCCGACAGATCAATGGAAGCGGTAAGTCGGTAGTGGGCGTGGCGGCTGTTGTAGACCATCGCGCCAAGAGTCATCGCGTCTGATATCAGGTAGGGATGCTCAGGCGTGCCCAGGCCTTGCAGTTGGGGTGGGGCATATCCATTGAAGATCGCCAGGACTGGATAGCCGTCCTCTTGCGGCATCTGCCAGACCTGCGACACTCCATTCTGAATTTCGCCGACGAAGTCCCATCCTAAACCCAGATAGGTCTGGATGTCTTGCATCTGGGCTGTGGGCTTGCCTGTGCCGCCGGCACTGGTCACTTGCCCAGAGGTGCGTATGTCCCACAGGCTCATCCAGACACTACCGAAGTTGTAGCCCACCAGGCCCCCGACTTCCCAAGTGCCCCTGACAGCGCCAGTGCTGTAACACTGGATCACAGTGCCCCCCCAGGAGTTCCAGCCCACCAGCCCGCCGGCCCTTCCAGCACTGCTTATCGCACCCGTGCTGTAGCACTGGATTACGCTGCCACCGTTGTCCCCCACCAGCCCGCCTACCCCCATATCGCCGCTGACCGCGCCCATGCTGTAGCACAGGGCCACAGTACCATGGTTGTGCCCCACGAGGCCACCGATCCAGCTACCCGAGCCGGTTATGTTGGCATCCGCCATCCCAAGGCGCTTAGCCACGCCCGCGAATTCCAGTCGACCAAACAACCCCAGATACCCAATCCCTTTGATCGTCAGATGCGAGATCACGTGCCCGTTGCCGTCGAAGACACCCGTGAAGGGGGTCCCCTGGAAATCGTCCTTATTGGGGTCTACATCCGGGGCAACGATGGCCTTGTCGAAGACCTTTCGTCCGGGGAGGTTGGGGTCCAGGTCGATGTCGGCGGTCAGGATGAAGTGCTTATCGTAGTCGCCGGGCGTCTCGCCGAGGGCGATCAGATCGGCGGCCGTGGCGATGTGGTATGGATCCTGGGCCGTGCCGCTACCGCCGCTGTATTTGGCCGTGGCGGTGGAAACGATGGTCAAAAGGAACAGACCAACGCCGAGAATGCCTCGGAGTGAGATTGCCGCGCTGCGCTCGCAATGACAGGCTGCGATCAGAACAGGGATGGCCCGCACGATTTGAGAATGACTCGCTCCTAACACTTCTGTTCCTCCGTCCCCCCAACTCTCGGCAGAAAGACCACCGCCTGCCCACCGGCATACCAGACGATGCTCCAATAGAGAATTGCTGAAAGATAGTATACCAGATGGGAGGCTGTCATGTCTATCTCAGAAGTCTGGTGATGACAAGATAGGAGCGGGCCGCGGCACGGAAAATGATCGGATTCATCGGCAACGGCGGAACCGGACAACCACCTCAGGAAAGCCCGAAGTCTCTGCCCCTCCGGTATTTCTGTCCCCTCTCCGTATTACTACTTGTCAGAATCTTGTTTTCTTGCGCAAATTTCCCCGGGATGCTGCCGTGAAGCCTGAGAACACAAACGCTTATGTCTCTCGCAAAGACGCAGAGATCGCCAAGGATTCATGGGTTCGCCGTCCTCTG
>CAYHAJ010000203.1:0-2295 GCA_964354535.1 uncultured Pirellulales bacterium | reverse complement strand
GGTTACTTCGACCACCTGATCCGCTTCGTGGATCACGCGGTGCAGGAGCAGTTCATCGACCCAGCCAATCGCGGTCTGCTGCTCGTCGGCGACGCGCCCGAGGCGTTGCTGGACCGGCTCGACTCCTGGCAGCCGCCAACGGTGGACAAAGCCGCTTGGGCCAGAGAATTGATGAAGCATCGGCCTGTCCGATGAAGACGGGTGCTGTGCGTTCGATTAACGTTCCAGCAACTCCCTGATGCGATCAAATTCTCTGCAAGCCTGCACCAATGAGTCGGGTGGGTTCGTCAGTCGCCGTCCGCTCTTGCACGCTGTTGCCAGTTGGTCGACCAGCGGATGACAGTCGGACTCGCATCCCTTGAACGCATGACTTGCCTTATATGACTGGTCCTCGCCAACTCTGCTGCCGTCAAGATAAGCCAACCATGTTTCGATATGCCACTTGGGTATCACATACACGATAGCCTCGTTGGCCAAACGAGCAGTGACCGCAGGTTCTGCCTGATGGCAGGCGTTGTCCAACTCCCTGTGGTGGGCCGACACGGTTCTCGTATCGGCGTCGATCACTACGATGAGAACGGTCCCAGCGTGACGAGTACGATATGCCTTCAGTTGATTCGGATAGTTGTCCCGCACATGTTTCTCTCCCGCTCCCCCGGAACCACCGCACGGATACGGAACGACGCGGATAGAACGTCTCTTAATCCCCCACCCGTGCTTCAAGAAACGGCACACAAACACATCCTGGAGCCGGTCCTCGCATAGGACGATGATCTCAGATGCTTGACTCCTTCTCCCACCCTCTGGCCATTGTCTCGGCCGCCGTCAGCCCCTCCGTAACAGCGTAGCGCTTCGTCTGAGTATGGCCCGCTTCCGAACGATAGAACAAAATCTCACTGCCATCCACCATTTTGTTGATTACTTCCGGGTGGTGCGAGATGATGATTGCCTGACGATCTCGCGTTTCCTGGCACAAGTCCAGCAATTCCTGCAACCACGGCTGGATCTCACGAAGGCAGACGAAATTGTCCGGCTCATCGATCAGGAGTACGCTGTGGCTGTATTTGAGCGAACATAAGATCACGTACAGCATCACCAACTGACGCTGGCCGTCTGATAGGTCGTTGAAAGAGATAGCAAAGGGGCGACCACCCAAGCGGAAGGCGGCCGTCAACTTGCGTGAGTCACCCTGTTCCTTTAGGCTTAGAGACTCGAACCCAGGTAAAACTTGTTTCAGGGCCTCGGTCGCCTCATACCCAATCCCTGGGTTCTCCTGAAACACATGGCGATACCAGTCTGCGAAGTTTTGCGTGTAAGGAAGCAGACGCGGGGCTTCTCCCGTGGCCAATTCTCCTGCCAGTGCGGGGATCGGGTGTACAAGCAACCACTTGCCCACGCTTTGTCGAAACTGGACCAAAGGTCTGTTATCGTCACGCTCGGCGATGGAGGGAATCATGGACCGCCCCCAGTCCGCGCTGAATTGGGTCCCTTCTTCGACTCGCCCAGTGTCCCGGTTAACCCGGAACAAATGCGTCTCACGGCCGTCGAACAGATAGAACGGCTGGTTGTTCCAAGTCAACTGCTCCTTTCGAATGCGACTTCGTCGCTGCTTCCGATCACACTCGATAGCCAACTCGTAGTCGTATTGGTCGCCGTCGATGACCATTGTGACGCCAACCGTCTGCGTATTCTTCGTTTGCCAGAGGGTCAAATCATCGACGGAAAAGACGTCCCCCACGTTCATAGGACTTTGCGCGTCCAGTACACACTGGACTTTGCACAACAAATCCACGACGGAAGACTTGCCCGTTCCATTGACGCCCAGCCACAACTGATTCGCCTGCAGGTCGAGTTGGAAGTTGACCAGACAGCGGAAGTTGTCTACATAAAGTTTCTTAATCATGGCTTACCCCTTTTCTGGGATCGGGACCCGAACGCGCCTTTCCTGGCGGTCACGCCATTGATCCAACGTTTTCTTTTTCCGGAGGATAGAATACATGGCAGATGATGGTTCGGCAAGCATTTGGGCAGCCTCGGCCCTCGCTCTGGCGACCAGAAGAATCCGCTATGAAAGACCAGTCATGATGCAATCCTTTCATCTCGATGCGGGTGGCTTCCCTGCGGGTCGTCGAGACGATGCATGCCCGCAAGGCCCTCATGGCCGAGCTGGCGGACGCCTTCATCGCCATGCCGGGCGGGTACGGCACGGCCGAGGAGTTCTTGGAGGCTCTGACGTGGGCGCAGCTCGGTCTCCATACCAAACCCTGTGGCTTGTTCAATGTGCACGGTTACTTC
>CAYHAJ010000202.1:0-52395 GCA_964354535.1 uncultured Pirellulales bacterium | reverse complement strand
CCGGTTCGTACGCCAACCGCCCAAGGCGGCGTTGCCGCCTCAGGCCGTCTGGATCAATCCGCCCAAGGACATCCAAAAGCAAGCGATTCATTAGAGCTTAATTTTGAAAAGGAACTGTCTCATTCGGCTTGACAACTTCCGAATGTCCTTGCGCGGAGCGCAGCGACGAAGCAATCTCAATCCCATGGATGGAAGATTGCTTCGCTGCACTCGCAATGACATGCTTCAAACTTGACTCTTCACACTTCAAACTGAAAACTCCACACTGCCGGCCTGTAAGCCATCGAAGGAGCCCGTCATCTTCGGCCCGCGAAGAAGCTCGTGCCCGCCTGCGGACCGCGTTGGCAGATTTCCCAATCCGCCCAGACAAATTGCCGATGATGTGGGTAAGCAGCCATCGTGCGGCCATTTACACCGGCCGCCGCATCTGCTATCATGAAGGTCCAGAATTGGAAAGAACTCTGCCAGAGCTTTTGGGATGAACGTGCATGATACCTTATGAATCCTGGCAAGCAAGAACGGCGAACGCCGACCTGTTGCAGCGCTGCAAGAGGGCGATTCGCACCGTCGTTCCGGACGCCGACGTCATCCTGTATGGTTCGAGAGCCAGGGGAGACGCGACTGCGGATTCCGACTACGATCTCCTGGTCCTCGTCGATCGCCCCGCGGATGTGGCGGTGCACGAGCAGTTGATCTCCAGGATCTCCCCTTTGGAGGGGGATGGAGCTGTGCTGACGCTGGCCGTCTACAATCGCACCCTGTGGAACTCCCGGCTGTACCAGGCCATGCCATTCCACGAAAACGTCGACCGAGAAGGAGTGCTGCTGTGACACCGGAAAGGCAAGCACTGATCGATTACCGGCTCGAACGGGCGCGCGAGACTCTGGAGGAAGCCGGAGTCCTCTTGCAGACAGGTCATGCCAACGCTGGCGTGAACCGGCTCTACTACGCGTGCTTCTACGCCGTCTCCGCCTTACTGCTCACACGGAACGTGTCGACAAGCAAGCACAGCTATGTACGTTCACGGCTGCATCGCGACTACATCAAACCAGGGCACGTTTCCAAGGAGATGGGCGATCATTACGACCTGCTCTTCGATAGTCGACAGAAAGGCGACTATGCCGACTTCGCCATCTTCGACGTCAGGGACGTCCAACCGTGGCTTGAGCCAACTAAGTCGTTCGTCGATCAGATTGCAGACCTCATCGCCCGCGAGATGCAGTAGGACCCGACGAGATCCACCGCCCGTAACCGGAATAATTCTCGCCGAGGCACCGGAAGCACAAAGGAAGAAGGCCTCCCCATGCCTTCCACTCCGGGGTTCTTACGTCCATTCAGCCCCGCTGCCCCCAGGCCCCTCGGGAGAGGTGTAATCCCTTTTTCCACAAGCACTTATGTCACGCCCGCCGCGGCTATCCGCAGAGTCGTCTTCAGGCGGCGGCACGGCGTCTGCCTCACGAGAACCAACGCACGCACGCGTTGCTGCACGAGTTTCCCATGTTTTTTTATTCTTCCTATATTGACAAACACCGAACAAAAGAGGAAGATTGGGATAAGGATTTTGAGACCTGCACCCAGGATGGTGTCGGAAGGGAAGTTCGGGACGACGGTCAGATAGCGACAAGACCGATCCTGAAGTTCAACTTGGAAGACGATGGTAACTCACTGGAATTGGTTGGAGGGTGATCAGATGAGAGGGTATGGAATTGCGATAGCGATGCTGGCCAGCTTGTTGTGCTTCAGCGCGGCACAAGGAGCTCCCGTAACACTTTTCAACACGTTCGGCCCGGGGGACACTTACCAAAGTGGAGGGACAAACATCGGAGCTAGTTTTGACTTGGGAAATGAGTTCCTCTTCGCTGGTACAGCGGTATACCAGCTTGCCACCATCGAGGTAGGAGCCACTCTGTTCAGTGGAAACAACGTTCTGGATATCTGGCTCATGAGCGATGTTGCCGGGCGACCGGGGGCCATCCTCGAGTCCTTCACGCGTACCGGTGCCATGAGACCGTTTGGAGCAACCGACCATCCAGTAGTTGCTGCGTCTGTGCTCCAGCCGCTCCTCACGCCGGATACCCCGTATTGGATCGTGCTTTCCGTGCCGACGGGCACCAATGTGGTTTGGAACAACGATATTGATGCCTACTTCGACGTTCACCAAGCGAGTAGAACGAATGATGGGCCGTGGTCGGGTGGTTCCGGTCCCGGCGGTGCTAGCTGCACAGCAAAGGCGTTTCGCGTCACCGGCACGCTTATCACAACCCCCATTCCCGCCCCCGTCGGCATCCTGCTCGGCACGGTCGGCGTCGGGTTCGCCTCGTGGTTGCGGCGACGCAAAGCACTGTAGCCAGATGACGCAAACCGTGTGCGATGGTCGGTGTGGGACCATTGGGTGATGGGGGAATCTGGAGGGTGATCGGATGAATCGAAGAGCGTGGGTAAGACGAGTCCTGGTTCTCACGTTGATCAACATATTGACAGTCAGTGTGACATCTGCCGCTCCAGGCTGGACGATAACCCAGTTGACAGACAACAGTATCAATGACTGGTGGCCCGACATCTCCGGCACGAACGTGGTGTGGTACGCCTCAGATGAGATCTACAGCAATTTTGCCGGACGGTTGACCAATAATACTACCGAAGATTTTGTGCCCGCCATCTCGGGCACGAATGTCGTGTGGTCCGGCTGGGATGGCTCTGATTATGAGATCTACAGCAACTTCGCCGGGCAGTTGACCGACAACGCCGTGAGCGACTTTGACCCTGACATTTCAGAGACGAATGTGGTCTGGTCCGCATCGGGTCAGATCTACAGCAACTTCGCGGGGCAGTTGACGAACAACGGCCTGCTTAACGGTGGCCCCGCCATCTCCGGCGCGAACGTGGTGTGGCAGGCCGCCGATCATGAGATCTACAGCAGTTTTGCCGGACGGTTGACCAACAATGGTACCGACGACTTTGGGCCCGCCATCTCGGGCACGGATGTCGTGTGGGTACGTTGGGATGGCCATGATCATGAGATCTACAGCAACTTCGGCGGGCAGTTGACCAACAATGGCGTGGACGATAGCTATCCGGGCATCTCAGGATCGAACCTGGTGTGGGAAGGCTGGGATGGCCATGATTTTGAGATCTATAGCAGCTTCGGCGGGCAGTTGACCGACAACAGCTCTGACGACTTGGGACCTGTCATTTCAGGCACAAATGTGGCATGGATGGGCAGGAGTGGGTCTGACTGGGAGATCTATATGGCGACCTACACGGCCCCCGGAGCCCCGATCCCAACCCCCGGGGCGATCCTGCTTGCCAGCGTTGGTGCGGGATTGGTTGGCTGGCTGCGGCGGCGCAGGGCTTTGTGAGACAGGAACGCAGACGGCTATAGTTGGGCGATCTCGGAGAGACTCTCGACCTGTCGTTCGGTGATTGTCCTGATTCTGGATTCCAATTCTCCTTGTAAGGAGGCGGTTTCGCGGCGGAGGTTGTCCTGCAGGCGCTGCTGAAAATCCCGGCGCAGGGCCACGATGCGGGACGGCATCAGGACGTTCTTGACGACCCAGGGCGGCGCGTTCCAGGTGTCGGCCAGCTCGCGGGCGCGGGCGGTGCCGTAGCGGACCGCCAGGAACGCGACGACCGCCGCAATGACGGCGCCGATAATCAGTCCGGCCGGACCGGCAAAGGCCAGCAGCGCGATGCCGCCGCCACCGCTGAGCGAGGCGCCGACCGTGGCCGCCAGCGCGACCACAAACCAGCCGACCGCTTCCATAATGCCGCCGTACAAGTCCGGCGTGCTCGGCTGCACCAGGTCCTGGCCCCCCGCCGCCCGTTGGGCTTCCTCGATCGGCTTCTCGCCCACACTGAGTCCGTAAGAGCCGAACCAGTCTCGCAGCAGCTCGTTCAACTCGCCGGGCAGACCCAGCCGCAGCGTGCGCATCCGGCCCTCGATGATCTCCCGGAGCTTGGCCTCATTCGCCTGAACCTGCCCGGCGATGGCGCCACGCAGATTCTTCGCCGAGCCGCCTTTCTGCCGGAATTCCTCCAGAATCGGGCGGATGGTCTTGTCGAACAGCTCCGACGTCACGTCGGCGGCGACCCCGGCCACGTAGCTGTCCGTCACCTTCTCGACCAGCGGCCGCACCTGGGTCCGGCAAAAGCGCGGCAGATCGCGGCGCAGCTCGTCCCGCGTCGCATCGAACGCTTTCTGCAACGCAGGCAGGATGGACAACCCCTGGGCGATAACCGCGTAGGGCCGGTCGCTGCGCATCAGCCGCCCGCGCTCCACGCCCAGCGCCTCGATCACCACGTCGGCCACAAAAGGCCACTGGCTGCTGCCGCCCGCCAGGATCACCCGGCTGATGGTCCCGGTGTCGATGCCCTGCTCCGTCAGCCCGTGGGAAAGAGTCGTCCGAAACCAGTCGATCAGATCAATTGCGGATTGCGGATTGCGGATTGCGGATTCCAGCCGCCCTGATTTGCCGTCTTCGGTCTTCTGTCCTCTATCCTCCGTAATCCGCCGCCCCATGTTCTCCAAATGTCGCACGAACGTCGGGCTCGGCGCGTAGCGCTGGGCGCGTTCCAGGAAGCCCGGCCAGTCCAGGCCCCGCAGGCTGCCATAACGGCCGACCGACTTGCTGACCTTCTCAAAGCGGTCCCGCGCCATCGTCAGCGAGAAGAACTCCTTCACCTCGCGGCACACGTAAGAGTGCACGTAATACGTGTCGCCCGCCTGCTCCAGCGCCGCCAGGGCCTCCGGATTCTGTTCCAGGAACCACTGGAAGAACAGGTCGTCGAACAGGCGACCGCCCAGCTCCATATCACCCCAGGAATGACTGACCTGCAGGCTCTGGAGAAAGGCGAAGTCGCAGGTCCCGCCGCCGAAGTCGATGACGAGAATGCCCCGCCGGGCCTCTTCCGGCGAAAAATCCTTGTGCCAGAGGTGGTGCAGCAGCGCTCCCTTGGGCTCGTCCATCAGCCGCACGTCGCCATAGCCCGCCGTCTTGGCGATCTGCGACAGTTTGGAACGAAAGTCGGTCTGAGCTTCGCTCGGCACGCCCACGATGACATCGTACTGGGCCGGGTCCAGGGCGATGTGTTGCCGCTGGGCCTGGACCACCACGCACCGCAGGAAATCCGTCGCAGCCTGCGCCGCTACTTCACTGTCAACAATGTCCGGCTTGAACTGCGTGTGTAGCCGGTAGCCCGCGCGCTCCGGGGGCAGAGCCTCGCCGTACTCGTGCAGCGCCGGCTCGCCCACCAGCGGCTCGCGCTCGCCACGGTAGAGAATCGCCGTCGGCAGGCCGTCCCGCCCCGTGCCGAAATCGACTCCGATGGGCGAAATCTGGTCCGCCGGACACTTACAGAAGTACGTGTTCGTCGTCCCGAAGTCGATCGCTAAGATGTTCCTGGTTTCCACGTTACTCATCTGTCGCCCGACGCTCGCGCGGCTCGTTCCATAAAGATCGTACACCGGTTGCGGTTGCGATACTCGTTACGGTTGCGTAGGCCGTGGAGCGGCGCTGGCGCCGCGGAACGCAACCGCTCGACGAAACGAGCCGCGCAACCGCAACCGATCCACGCATTCATGCTACGTCTTGTCCCGTACCTTTCGGACCAGCCCGCGCTGGATCACCCGACCGCCGAGAATGACGGCCGGACGCTCGACCAAGACCGGATCGCCCTCGACGATATGCCCGAAGGCTTCATACTTGTTCTGAAGGTCCGGCGTCCAGGTCAGGGTCTCCCGTTCGGCACGCTCCTGCTCCAGAAACGCGGGCAGTCCTTCGAGATCCTCAAAGCCGCTATTCTTGGCCTCCTGAATCAGTTCGTGGGCCACCACCGGCAGCGTCTCCGGGCTGGTCCGGTGCAGGACGTAGATCAGCTTGCCAATCCGCCGCAGGACCTTGTCACGGTCGGTCCCCGTTGTAGCCACACCCGCGCGATGAAGGCACAGCACGTTCAGCATAGGCACCGCCCAATCCACCCATTGCGCGAGGCACGCCCGCACGGTCTTCTCATGCTCGCGCCGCACAGCCCCGCGCCAGGCCCTCGGCCGAACGAAGATCCAGGGCAGGATCCGCGTCAGAAGCCGGATCCGCGCCAACCGATGCGCGACCAGCACGGCCAGCAGCGCCCCCAGCGGTGCGCCCAGTAGTAATCCCAAGTCGCGCATATCGACCGCCAGCCGCAGCAACGCGGCCAAGCCGAACATGCCCCCTACCGCTCCCGCCGCCCCGGCCACAGCCAGCATGAGCGTCTTGGGCTCCGCTATCACCGCCGGCCCCGGGATTTGCAGGGGTTGCGCGATCCCGTCAAAGCTCAAGGCGACCAGAGCCAGGTCGCTCTCCTCAAGCTTGGCGCCGCCGATGAGAGTGATCGCCTCCGCCGAGAGGATCTCCTGCTTGAGGACCGTGTTGGCGCGGGCCTCGGCGGCCTGGAAATCGCCGGTCGCGGGACTGCGGACCGCGTCCACGACGCTGAAGTATTCCTTCAGTGCCTGATTGACGAGGCCGCGGCGCAGACCGACCGTCGCGGCTTGGGCCTTCGCTATGTTGCCTTGGAGTTCGAGCATATTATCGTTCAACTATACACAATAGTCGGCCCTCCCAACAGAGCATTGCCGGAGAATTCCCGGCCCGGCGTGCGACCGGCATCTGCCGGCGCCGGGGCTCCCCCGCCGGCCCATCCCTGATTCGGCGAAATTGGCTTTGTTTTTCCGAAGCCCTGGGCAGATCCGATCCATCATAACGCCTTTCCCGTAAATGACTTGTCCCTCACATCGCGTCGGGACAAATTGGCTTTGTTTTGCGCGATTGCCCCTGCCGGGTGGCAGCGTCAAGGCCTCCGGCCTTGGCGATGGTCTTCGGTGCCCGTCTGCGGCAAATTGGGTTTGTTTGTACAACCGGCCCCGCCGGCAGCGCCGACAGCCTTGCCGGCCCCGCTCACTGCCATCCGCGTGGAAATTGGCTTTGTTTTTCCAAAGCCCTTGGAAGGTCCAGTTCATCATAACCCTTTTCCTATAAAGTACTTGCCCTCCGTTTCGCTCATGTGAGAATTGGCTTTGTTTCGCATAGCGGTCCTCCAACCGACTACTGACTACCGACTACCGGCTACCATCATTTGGCTTTGTTTCGCACGATTGTCTCCGGCGACGGCGGCACTGGCGGCCCTGCCAGCCAGCACCCCTCCCAATCGGTGTGAGGCAAATTGGGTTTGTTTGTGCAACTGGTCCCCCGGCAGCACCGGCGGCCTTGCCGGCCCTTGGCCACTGCCGACCATACGGAAATTGGCTTTGTTTTTCCGAGGCCCCTGACAGGTACAATTCGTCATAAGTCTTTTCCCAACAAGCACTTGCCATCGGTTTCGCTCGGGTGAGAATTGGCTTTGTTTCGCATAGTGGTCCTCCAACCGACTACTGACTACCGACTACCGGCTACCGTCTTTGGGCCTTGTTTTGCGCGTTTGTCCCTGCGGGGTGGCAGCGTCACGGCCTCCGGCCTCGGCGATGGTCTTCCATAGCCATCCGTGGCAAATTGGGTTTGTTGCTACCAGCGGGGAGGACAGAACTGACATAATGGATCCCCATCACGATATGTCGCGACTGAAAGGCCGACCCGAGCCCGACATCTCCCCACCGGCACCCGCAAGGCGCTAAGCGCATCGGTTCCGGCCGGAGGCCGGGCGGAGACCCCGTGCTGAATCTCTGACGCGCTCGTACGGGCGAATGATTATTCGCCCCTACCGACGAAACCCTCCAGAACTATCGTCGCTATAATCCTATATTCTGTTTTTCGATTATCTTACTACAACACAATTTCTTTGTCAAATAAAATCTCATCTTCGCCCCGTGAAAAGGACCAAGATAGTACAAGGGCCATCTTCCACGTGCAGGCGGATATGGACGCCCGGGGCCCAATGGAGTAGAATCGTCAACGTGAAACGGATTGGCGTGACCGCGAGTCGTTTGAGTCCTTTGAGGAAAGGGGATTCGGCGTGGGATTAGTCAGAAAGATACAGATACCAGTGGCAATCGCGCTCGTCTGCTTTGCCATAACTTCATGTACACCAACGGAGACGCAGGCAACTCGCCAGAGTGTGACGAGCAGCGCTTCCGAGGAGCAGATGGACAAGGCAAAGGCCCAGCTCTCCGAAGAGGAGCTAATTGCCATTGCGGACACTGTGGCTGGCGAACGTGGCTGGTGGCCCGACGAACGTTTGGACTACAACAGAGGGCATGAACAATGGAACGAATATATCCGCAAGGAGTTTGGTCCAGGGCGTCGCATCGGACTTGAGGGGCACGACTATCAGGCGGTCCGATACGTGCATCGAGGAGCGGTACTCGACGGGGACTTATCAGTTCTGATCGACAAGAACACCGGTGAGGTTCTCATGGCGGTCGGTCAATAGAGATGGTTTCACAGGTCGGTTCCCTCCGGTTTCGGCAAGACGGACGCAGAAGATATTCGAAAACGAGAAGTGTATACCTAACCTCTTCAGTCTCCAGTACGGGAGTGCAACAATGCACACGCGGCGAAGAAGACTCATCATCGTGTCCGGCGTCCTTCTGTGCATGCTCATACAGGGAGCGCAGGCCAACCCCAATCACCTTGAACCACTTCCTCCTTACAATTATTACCTGGATCGTGTCGGCTACGACATTGGTCAGGCTGTCTTCACGGCTCTCATCGACAGGAAGCGGCCGGTCTTGTGGATGATCGAATGGCCCAGCTTCTCCCCGCCTTCCGCGGTGATGCTGCGCCGGCAGGTCGAATATGATCCAAACGACGATAGCCCCCTCCAAGGGCGCAGAGTCAAACGGGAACTATGGCTTCTCGACCACGTGGCCGTAAAGCCCCTAAAATGGAAGACCCTTGGCAAAGGCAGCAATCCACCCGATATCAAACCCTCGGAGGACGTGGAGCTCAGCCGTACTATCGTGACAACAGACTTCGGCAAGGCGGTACAGGAGGCTTGGCTGAATACTCTACAACTCACTCGATATGCAGAAGATCGCAGGACGGGACTGGATGGAACAACCTTCATATTCTGCTACGAAGATGATATTTTCGGCTATACATGGTCGCCGAACACTTGTTTGCCTGCCATGCTGATGAACCTGGGCCGCAAGCTTCGCGAGATTGCTCGATCGGATGAGAAGAACAAGGAGCAGTTGCTCAAAGAAGCCGACTCTCTGGCCCGCAGGATCGCGAAGGAAGCTGAGGCAGAACAAATCAAGCTGTTCGGCAAGAAGATGGCCTATATTACATGGAGTAGCGTCCTTAATCGAGCTGGTCGTGCGCCTCAAACCGGAGAGGCACGTTAGCATGCGAAGGGCAGCGCGACCTGAACTGCGGTTCCCTCAGAGTCCGGCAAGGCGGGTAGGCGCAGGGGACCTTGGGCAAGTGAAAAGGGTAGGCGCGAGCCCGGACGCTCCTGTGTGGAGATCCTCCGTAGCGGATCGCCAGGCGAATTGCCTGAGAAGCAGCGAAGACGATCGAAAGGGCCGATCATGAGTTCGCACCATGTTAGAAGCGGAGAACGCGTCTACCTGACGGCGTGTAGATGGTCCAGCATCCTCACGATGTATCTCTGTGTATTGCTCGCCCTTGCCTCCTGTCGAAGGGGCGGGGAGGTGCAAGCATCAGCACCGCCCGAAGAGAAGAAGACCACGGCTCTCAAAGAGACGGCGGTGGTCGTAACGCTGGAGTCCCCCCTGCCGGACCACAAGAACGCCATCTGGTGTGGAACGCTTCAATTAGCCTGGAACAAGCTCAGGGATGACATCGTTCGTGAGCCGATCTCGCTCGTCGGGGCTGACAAGCTGAGCCGCGAGTTGAACAATGCGCGAGTATCCGCCGAAGATCTCGATGCAACGTCGTTTTGCGCGGATGCCGGACTGGTCAGCGATGGTATCCTCGAACGAATCCAAAAGCAGATGGCAAGACGCTTCCCTTCCGAACCCATGCCCCTCTTCTCGGATCAATACCGACGGTCCCTGCCCACCCTCGTGGCGTACTCCTATCTCTATGTCAACATCCCGTTCACACATCCGTTCAGCAACGGACCTTTCTCGTATAAGTTCAGGCAGTCAGACGGTGAGTCTGTGGAAATAACATCGTTCGGCGGTCCTCCGAAGGCGGCTCGCGACCAAGTCGACGCATTGCACTATGATGCGCGCAGTGGGTTTGAGAATGCTGAGTTCGCTGTGGACCTGTGCAAGGACACGAGACCCTACCAGATTGTGCTTGCCCGCATGTCTCGTCCTGGGAGCCTCGCGGAAGGCGTCGCCTCTGTTCAGCAGAGGATCGCGCAGTTCAAACAAAAGCCCGACTATAAGAGCGAGCGGAGACTGAGACCCGAAGACTCGCTGATGGCACCGGATCTTCTGTTCAAATTGGAACACCACTTCAGCGAACTGGAGGGAAAGTCGCTTGGCAACCAGCGATTCGAGGATTATTGCCTATTCGAGGTGATTCAGATGATAGATTTCGGCCTCAGCCGCACCGGTCTGGTTTTGAAATCGCAGGTGCGTCTGGGTGCCGTACGCGCGGCACCTCCCCGTCGGTATTTCCATTTTGACAAGCCCTTTCTCATTTACGTCAAGAAGCGTACAGAAGGGAGTCACCCGTTCTTCGTCATGTGGGTCGATAACGCGGAGTTGATGAGAAGATGGGCCTCCAGCGGACCCGCGCAGTAAGGAATTTCTGTGGCCCGTTGCCATATAAGGTGCGCTCGGCCTGAATGGTGGTGAGCCGGCGCGGATGAGGATCGGCGGATGGACGCAGGGAATATGCCGAGAGGCGAAATCGATAGGTATGACCGTGAGGCGCGGGCGGAGTGTGTTACCTTCACGCCTTTTCGTGCCTTGTTATGGGGAGTGTGTCCGTGTTCTTGAGAGGCGGCAGAACATGAGAGCAAGGAAGTTCCTCTGCGGGATTCTGGCCGTGGCCCTCGTCGCCGGCGGCTGCCAGAAGAAAGACCGCGATCAGACCACCGCCCTGCACCGGGCGGCCCAGCGGGGCAGTTTGCAGAAGGTGTAGACGCTGATCGCTCGCGGTGCCGATCTGAACGCGAGAGACAAATGGGCCAAACGCCCTTATTCTTGGCCGCTAAGGCTCGGCCTCGGAGCTACCCCGAATGCGACCCTGTCACTCGCGGAGCCGGTTGGCTTCGTGTACCGCGTCACACCTTCGCATCAGCCACAACCACGACTGCATTTCCCCCGCGCCGCAGCAGAGGGCCACCAACTCCTCGGGGTCCCGGTCCGCCAGTTCCCGCTCGAGGTCCCGCACGAAATCCGGCCCCTCCTCCCTTCTCATTCGGTACAGCTTCACCACGGCCGCAACGACGCACCGCGTCCGGCCGTCCAGCGCACGGAACATCGCGCGAATCTGGTCGCGTCGCTCCAGCGATTCTTCCACGGCCAGGTCGGCTTCCGCAAAAGCTCGCAGGATATCCCTCAGCACTGCTTGGACCACCTGCGGCGGATGGACGCGGAACCGCTCGTACACGCGAGTCACGTGCTCGGCGAGCATGTCGCTCAAGTCCGAATCCCCCAGGCTCGCGGTCGGACAGGCCTGCCGACGTTCCTCCACGAAATCGTCAATCGCAGACCCCACCGCCCGCGGGCCCACGCCGGGCGGTCCCAGCAGATTCAACATCAGGCGAAATTCCCCTTCCTCGAACTCCCGGTTCCGCCGGAGCGCCGGTTGCGCCAGGTCCTTCACGACTGCGGCATACTCGTGCTTCCATCGTCGCCTGTTCTTTACGGTTCCCATCTCTGTTTCTCCCTGACAAGAGATGCCTTGGCGCTGCGTCGGTCCTGTCGCATGCCACCCGCCTGCTGCCGCCACGGGACTCCAAGGCATCCTACGATTCGGTCCCGTGTGATCCATCCTGACAGATTCATGATAACTTCGATTCTCGTAACGCCAAGCGTTTTCCGAGAATCCTAACCACGCGACAAGCAGAGTATGGGGAGTGTTTTCCCCGCCCAACTCCCGACCGAGAGAGCCGACAACTCTCTTGGGCTGCCGGTCCCTGCGCGTGTGCCCACGGGGTGCCGCTCGCTCCGGCTTCACCGCCTGGTTGTAGATTCGGATGTCGGCGATCAACCCGGACCAGAAACGACCGGAGTGAGCCCGCCATGAATCGAGATTGCTGCCCTTGCCACCGCAGGGTCAGGCTTCGCGGCGGTCTCCCCCGGCCATGCGGCGGTGTGAGTCGCTCAAGCGGTTGGTCGTGCGTCTTGGTTACACTCGGAAGAATGTTTTGTGGCGGTACAAGAACCAGAGGAACAGCCATTTCACCAGCAAGACGCCCAACGCCAGGATCAGCGGTCCGATCATGCCGGCGTGTTCCGAAACACCCGTGAGAAAGAAAGAGGAGATTCGCCCAAAATCGACAAACGCCCGCAGGAAGTAATCAGATCATAGAAATGAAATCCCGCCCAGGGCACGTGCGTGAGTTGTTGACTGATCCAGGCCGTTGTCGGGTGACGGAAGATGGCGTGCAACCTGCGGAAGCCCCCCTCGCCTCCGATGATCCAGAACATATCGGAGCCACGCAGGGCATCGATAGAAGTCACCCTCCGAGACGGTGCAACCCTCACCGATGGTTCTTCCATTTTCCTTCCTTCAAAATGCTGCACGATTGACGGCCAGTTGAGCAAGCACAGTCCGGGATTTCCCACTTGTCCTCAGGGACTGTGCGTGTGCACCGCTGGCGTCCCAGGGTGCCCAGGTACTGCATCCGATTACAATAGCTCTGGTCATCCATGGCCAGGAGAATGAGTTGGCCGTCTACGCTCCCATTGGCCATCGTTGATGTGCCGAGAGAGATGGACACCCTGCGGCCCAACGGGGTAGAATCGGCGTGGGAATCGGCGCCCTTTCGGCAAGGTGGAGAGCCGCAGGGAATATTCCTCAATGGGAAGTGGTTAGCTGTGAGCCGAATCGTCCTGACTGCCCAAAGGTCAGTGGAGTTGTGTTGTGTTGGCTTCGACTGTCATCGTCCCGACGGGAGATGAAGATGGAAAAACGTAGGATTCGTGTGTGCGTAGGACTGGCAGCCATTGCTGCTGTGATAGTGCTCGCCCTGATTCTGCGTCCCCCGCTCTGGTGTTATGTTCAGTTTAGCTGGCATCGACATGTGCTGCCCACACGCCTGATCCGCTCCGCGATCAGGTTCTCTACCGGCCATGAGGCACCCGCCAGGGTGGAGGAGGGCCAAGGTATTGTTCAGGGAGGCAGGGAACCATCGTTCTTCATAGGGTTCCGGACCGACGACGAGGGCCTGCGGTATATCTTGAAGGAGTTTGGTGAGGACTCGGCGATCGAGGTGTTGGATGAAGAGAAGCTACGCTCCGGGTGGAATGCCTTCGCGGGGTGGTTGCACTGGCAGAAGGAGCTTGGAGTGCAGATCTATGACCAAGACACCATTCATTCGGGGAAGCTGTTGACGTGCAATTCCGTCGGTGGTCTTGATGCCAGCTACACGATGGTGGTCGACGAACAACATGGGGCCGTCTACCTCTGGGCGCTGCCCTGGCACTAAGAGGAAGTCGCTCTACCACCACATGCCTGTCGCCGGATTCCAGGAAGGTGGCGGTACCCCGGCAATTCCGAAGTCGTGGATCGAGTGGGAGAAGGCGTAGTCTGGAGTACCGCCGTCAGGCGGGAAAGACCAGTCCGACCCGCGTAGACGCGGTACTCCGAACGGATCAGAACCGCGCCAACGCCTTACGGGCGACGCATGCGTCGGGCTCCCAAACGCGGTCTTTCGCGTTTGGGGTCCCGTCGCCCCTACGAACGGATCGGGACCGCGCCAACACCACCCGGGCGAATGATTATTCGCCCCTACAACGGACGTAACAGGCTGGGTGCGTGCCTGAAGATGTGCCCCCAGCGATGGACACGGTGGGGCCCAGCGGAGTAGAATTGCCACCGCTGTGGATGCGCAGGTTTGGTCCGCAGCCAGACGGTTGGTGACAATGGGTAAAGGCAGCGATGCTTGGTAACGTCGCGGTCTGCTCACCTCTCGGAGGAATGATATGCAGAGACTTAGCCCTTCTAACGCAGTGACGGTTCACGGCAAGGCTGTTGTTTCTTGTCATTCCCGCGCAGGCGGGAATCCAGTAACACAGCGGCTTGCCTGGACCCCCGCCTGCGCGGGGGTGACAGAGAGGAGCGGGACGTTCGTTCCGTTAGGGGCTCTTGGTCTCCCCCTTCTCTTGGTACTGTGCTGGTCCGCGGTTGGTGACGCGGCGTACGATGTCGAGGCGATCAGGGCCGATGCGAAGTTCTTTACCGAGGCCAGTTGCAGCCAGTTGAAGGCGGGGGTTTCGGCGCAGGACCTGGCGGGATTCAAGAGCGATCTGCTCAAATCCGTGGCGGCCGCCATGTTGGAGGGGACGTATGACACCACGTACCGGACGGCCTGCTACGAGGCCTATCCTTCGCCCAGCGAACTGGGGCGAACTCTGAAGTTGGGGGATGGGTTCAGCCGGTACGAGAATATCACGGGCATCTATCTGGAGGCGGGCGAGCACGTGGTCCTCGTGGGCAACACCGCGGGCAAAGTACTTTGGCTGCTCGTGCCGGACTGGATGCGGAAGCCCGCGCCGGGAGTCACGCCGGCCAAAGATCCCAATGGCTGGGGGGCTGCGCAAGCAGGTGGATGAGCTCAAGGAAGGCGTCAATGTCATCCAGGTCACCAAGAGCGGCAATGCGTATGTGAGCTACTTCGACGACCATGCCCAGCAGGCGCCCAAGGTGGCCATTCACTTTCCCACGGGCAAGGTCAATGGCTTCTTCGATGCGTCGAAGCATACGAACGCGGATTGGGACCGCCTGCTGGACCGGGCGGTCGGTCCCATCCTGGATGCCCGCGGCAAGCATATTCAGGTGGCGTATCCCGTGGAGTGGTTCAACGTGTACACCCGCGGCAAAGGCGCAGAGCTGATCCGCAACTACGATGCGATGCTCCACCACCACTATACCCTGATGGGACTCGTGAAGTACCACAAGGTGCCCAGGAACCGCATCCTGGCGCGCGTCAACTTCAACTACTACATGTTCCGCGACAGCGACGGCGTGGCGTACTTAGGCGACAAGAGCACCATGCGCAAGGTGGCCGATCCGAACGTCGTGATTACCGGCGACCCCTGCTGGGGGTTCTGTCACGAGGTGGGACACGTCCTGCAGATGCGCCCGCAGATGACCTGGGGCGGCATGACGGAAGTGAGCAACAACATCTTCTCGCTGTATACCGTCGGCCAGATGGGCAATCCCAGCCGGGTCAAGGCGCAGAAGAACTATGCTTCCGCACGGAAGAACATCATCGAGGTCGAGCCCAGAAAGTCGTTCCTGGAGGCTACGAACGTCTTCGATCGGTTGGTCCCCTTCTGGCAGCTCCATCTCTACTTCTCGCGGAACGGCCGCCCGGACTTCTATGCCGACGTGATGGAGCAAATGCGGGGCCGCCCGGACGCGGGTTCGAGAGACGACTCGATTCGCAACCAGTTCGAGTTCGTGAAGATCTGCTGCGACGTGGCCGAGCAGGACCTGACGGACTTCTTCGAGAAGTGGGGCTTCTTCTGGGTAGGCGAGCTGACGCTGAACGACTACCGCAAATACCATTACACGATCACCCAGCAGATGGTGGACGAGACCAAGGCGTATATCGCGGCCAAGCACTACCCCAAGCCAACGGTGGATATCACCCTGGTCGAGGATTAAGCCGCGCAGACGCCGTAGGGGCGAATGATTATTCGCCCCAACAAACGGACCACGGGGGGACATTTTCTCTTGCAGGGACGCCCGGAATGGGGTATAAATACACCTCAGAGGCACTATGCATTGCGCTTCTTGACATACCTGTGCCTGGAAGACGTTGCGATTCACATATTGTCGAACCGCAACCGTGACCGCGCCGGATGTTGGTCGGGTTCCCCAACGCGAGGTGTCGCGTTTGGGGTCCCGGTGGTGTGCCCGAGGTCGCACGACTTCGGGTGGTTGACATCGTGGGCCTGTCTTTGGAAGGAGGACGAGTATGTGGAAAGCACCCTTGTACGCAATCTGTCTGGTCTCCATTCTGGCCGTCGCCGGGGGCGTATGGGCCGAGATTCCCAGGGACCCGAACCTGGTGATCTACTACTCCTACGAGGAGGTCGGCTTGATCGTTCCCGACGACTCGGGGAAGGGCCACCATGGCGCGGTCTGCGGCGATGTCTCCGCCGCTCCCAGCGACATCAAGTGGTATGGAGCCGCCAAGTTCCTGGGCGAGTGGGGACCAACGAAGTATAGTTATCTCGACCTGGACAGCCCGCATTATCCCGCGGCCGATATTCCCAAGGCTGCGATTACGCTCTCCGCCTGGGTCAACTGTCGCAAGACCGGGAAGGATCACGCCATCCTCAGTTGCCGGGCCGCAGACAACACCTGGGTCATTCACCCTCAGATCAATGACAACGGCACCTTCCGCTGGCTCCTCCGCGCCAAAGGTTCGGCGCAGATCTTCAACCTGAACGGTGTCGGTACCCATGGGTGGGATGAATGGCTCCACTACGCCGGAACCTACGACAGCAAG
Source organism: uncultured Pirellulales bacterium (assembly GCA_964354535.1). Classification (GTDB taxonomy): domain Bacteria; phylum Planctomycetota; class Phycisphaerae; order Sedimentisphaerales; family Anaerobacaceae; genus PLanc-01. The sequence continues at coordinate 35,811 of CAYHAJ010000202.1, read as the reverse complement.
ACCGGCAAGGGCGTCCTGTATATCAATGGGGAAGTTTGTGCCAAGAACGATGGGGCTCCGGGTCTACTGATCGCCGATTGGGGGACCGGGGCGCGCGTGGGATACAATATTGACAACGCCCGGCCGTTCACCGGCCTGATGGATGAGCTCTATTTGTTCACGCGGGCACTGTCGCAAGAGGAAATCAATAGTCTCTTGGCACTGGAGGCTTTGCCGACCGAAAAAGCCTCTCATCCCAAGCCGGGAAGGGGCACGGAGGTTGAAGCCACCTCGACGGTTCTGGAGTGGCTGCCGGGAGCGTATGCGGTCTCGCATGATGTCTACCTTGGCAAGAGTCTCGAGGATGTGAAGAATGGCGCCGGCACTACCCTCAAGGGCAACGTGAAGGAAGCCAAGTTCACGGCGGCCGATCTGGCCTGGGGCACGACCTATTACTGGCGGATCGACGAGGTGAATGCGACCAAGGCCGGCAGTCCGTGGAAGGGCGATGTCTGGAGCTTTGTGCTTCGTCCCTCAACCGCCTGGAATCCCACCCCATCTGAGGGCGCCAAATGGATCGACCCCGAGGCGGACCTGAGCTGGAGTTCCGGTCGCGGTGCGGTGATGCACTATGTGTACTTCGGCGACAATCTGGATACGGTGACGAACGCCAAGGGCGCCCCGCCGCAGACCAAGACCACCTTCGATCCCGGCGTGCTTGCTATCGAGAAAGTCTATTACTGGAGGGTCGACGAGTTCGACGGCACCACAACGAACAAGGGCAACGTCTGGAGCTTCACGACGATGCGCGCGGGCAGCGGCGTCAAGGGAGAGTACTACAAGGACATGGAATTGAAGACTCTGGTCCTTACGCGTACGGACCCCGGCATCAACTTGAACTGGGGTGCGGCGGCGCCGGACCCGAAGGTCCCGGCCGAGAACTTCTCCGTCCGCTGGACGGGGGAATTGGAGGTGCCGTTCACCTCGTCCTGGACCTTCACCGCCAACTGCGATGATTGTGTGCGCCTCTGGGTGAATGACCAACTGCTCTTTGACAAATGGGACCAACAGTCGGGCGTGGAATGGTTCGGGATCATTGACCTTGTCGCCGGGCAGAAATACAGCGTTGTCATGGAGTACTATGAGAATACGGGCGATGCGCGAGCGATCCTGTACTGGAGCAGCCCCTCGTGGCTGACTCCCTATCAGCCCAAGCAGATCATTCCGCAAGGCGCCTACTCGCTGCCGCTGCGGGCCCGGAGTCCCGAGCCGGCCATCGGTGCTACCGACGTTCGGCAGATACCCACCCTGCGCTGGGCCAAAGGAGATAAAGCGGCGAAGCACGATGTGTACTTTGGCACGGACCAGGCTGCGGTGGCCGGCGCCACGACCGCCACGGCCAATATCTATCGCGGCCGACAGGCTTTGGATGCCACCACGTATACGCCGAAGGAAGTTCCCCTGGAATGGGGCAAGACCTATTATTGGCGGGTCGATGAGGTCAATGACGCCGCGGCGGAGAGCCCCTGGAAAGGCTCCGTGTGGAGCTTCACCACGGCCAACTTCCTCGTGGTCGATGACTTCGAGGGCTACAATGACGATCTCGACGCCAAGACCACCATCTTCGATACCTGGATCGACGGCTACACCAACAAGGCGAGCGGCTCCACCGTGGGCAATATCGTGGCTCCGTTTGCCGAGCAGAAGATCGTCCATAGCGGCAAGCAAGCCATGCCAATGGCCTACGACAACAGCAACAAGCCGTTCTATTCGGAGGCCGAGCGGGCTTTGGACACGCCGCAGGATTGGACGGTCAACGGGATCAACACCCTGGTGCTCTTCGTGCAGGGTTTGACCTCGAATACGGCGGACCAGATCTACGTCGCCCTGGAGGACAAGGCCGGGAAGATGGCCGTCGTGACGAACCCTGCTGCCACCTTGCTGACCAAGACCGAGTGGACCGAATGGAAGATCCCGCTGGCCGGCTTCGCGGGTGTGGATACCAAGACCGTCAAGAAGATAGTTGTCGGGGTCGGCAATCGCACGGCCCCCAAGGCCGCCGGCAACGGCACCGTGTACGTCGACGACATCCGGGTCGTCAAACCGTGACCGCGTCTGAGCCCCTGACAGGCTCGTTTTGAAAGACGGAACGTCACGGGTATACTGAAAGGACTCGTGCAGGAGGGCTATGATTCGCTCATAGCCCTCCTTCTTTGTTTCAGTGTCGCAAGAGGTCACATGGCAGCCAAGAGCCTTTATCAGAATGAAAGCCCGGGCCCCCTCTGTCACCCCCGCGAAGGCGGGGGTCCAGGAAAGTCGCGGCGTCAATGGATTCCCGCTGGCGCGGGAATGACAAGAAACAGCGGCCTCCTCGCTGGCAGTAATTATGTGAGAGGCTCTAAGACACGCATAAGCATAGCCTGGGTAGGCGTTCTCATCGCGGCCACCATTTCCAGCGCCGCCATCAGCGTGTTGCCCACCGGCAGCAGTCCGGCCCCGATCGAGTTCCAGCCTTTCCCGGATCGCGTGCACACCTTCGTCTGGCGGAACTGGGAGATGGTGACTCTTGAGCGCATGGCCGAGGTCCTGGGCACAACGCCGGAGAAGGTCCAGGACTTGGGCCGGTCGATGGGCCTGCCGCCGCACCGGAGACCTCCCGCCGAGTACCAAGAGCGTGGCTATATCACAATCATCCGTCGAAACTGGCACCTTCTGCCCTATGAGCAACTCCTGCAACTGCTCGGCTGGGATGCCGAGAAGCTCGCCTTCACACTCCGGGAGGACGATTTCCTTTGGGTCAAGCTCGGCAATCTCAAACCGGCCTGTTCGCCGCTCCGCTATGCCGAGCCAAACGAGGCGGTGACCCGTCGGTGCGAAGAAATCAAAGTGGTTGTCGCCTCGCACTTCGCGGACCAATTCGCCACGCCACCGGTGCCAAGATTCGACTTCGTACGGGATTTGTCAGTGGCGGCGCTCGACGGCGCTCTCACGTGGCGAGGGCGTCCCGCCCTTGCGTCGCGAGGCCATCTTGGCCTTGCCTTGCCAGACCACGACTCGTCCTCCGCCCGTGGAGTGCAAGGGCAAGATGCCCTCGCCACGAGAGACAAGGGCGGGACGCCCTCGCCACAGAGAATCCGTTTCCTGTACTCCTACTGCGGCGTCTTCGGGGACCCGCTGCTGACGCCGGAACTTGACCCGTACCCCGATGGACTGCTCCAGCGACTTTCGGGTCTCGGCGTCAATGGCGTCTGGCTGCACGTGGTGCTGCGGCAACTGGCCCCCGGTTCGATCTTTCCGGAATTCGGCGCGGGGCACGAGCGGCGAGTCGAGAACCTGCGACGCCTGGTCGAGCGGGCGAAGAAGTACGGCATCGACATCTACCTCTACATGAATGAGCCTCGGGCGATGGAGGCCTCCTTCTTCAAGGGCCGGGAGAATATCAAAGGCGTTCAGGAAGGCAACTTTCACACGTTGTGTACGTCCACGCCCGAAGTGAGACAGTGGCTGACGGATTCGCTGACTTACGTATTCAAGCAGGTGCCGGGCCTGGGCGGGGTCTTCACGATCACCGCCTCCGAGAACCTGACCAACTGCTACAGTCACAGCCGCACGGCGGCGGGCTGCCCCCGCTGCTCCAAGCGACGGGGACCGGAAGTGATCGCCGAGGTCAACCGGACCATCGCCGCGGGCGTCTGGGCGGGCAATCCGAATGCCAAGGTCATCGTTTGGGACTGGGGCTGGCCCGACGCGAGCGATACGAAACAGAAGAGCTCCGACTGGCCGGAGCAGATCCTCAACGCCCTGCCGGAGAACGTCTATCTGATGAGCGTTAGCGAGTGGAGCAAGCCCATTGTTCGTGGCGGCGTGGCGAGCACCGTGGGCGAATACTCGATTTCCACCGTGGGGCCCGGCCCGCGGGCGACGAAGCACTGGGCCCTGGCTAAGAAACGCGGGCTCAAGACTCTCGCCAAGATCCAGGCCAACTGCACGTGGGAGCTTTCCGCCGTACCGTACCTGCCGGTGATGAACCTTGTGGCGCAGCACTGCGCGAATCTGGCAGATGCCGATGTCGATGGCCTCATGCTCAGTTGGAGCGTCGGCGGATACCCGTCACCGAATCTTCAGCTCGTGCGCTGTTTCGACGCCGAGCCGAGACCGACGGTGGATCAAGCCTTGGCGCAAGTAGCCGAAGCCCGCTACGGCCCGGACGCCGCCCCGAGCGTCCTGAAAGCCTGGTCGAAGTTCAGCACCGCCTTCGCCGAGTATCCCTTCCACGGGGGCCTGGTCTACAATGGCCCCATGCAATGCGCGCCCGCCAATCTGCTGTATCCGCAGCCAACTAGGTACCATGCTACGATGGTCGGATTCCCTTACGACGATCTCGACGGATGGCGCGCGATCTACCCGGCCCAGGTCCTGGCTGGCCAATTCGAGAAGATCACAGCCGGATGGGACGGGGGCCTTTCCCTCCTTCAAGCCGCGGCACAGAAGACAACGACACCCTCTCAGCAGGCAAATCTCCGCGAAGATGCTGGTCTCGCCGAAGCGGCCGGACTCCATTTCCGCAGCACCGCCAGCCAAGTCCGTTTCATCATGGCCCGAAATGCTTTACTATCCGGCTCCCTGAAAGGCAGCGAGCGTCAGGCTCAGATCGAAGGTATCAGGCAAGCCGCGACCACCGAGATCCAGACCGCCAAGCGGCTATTCACGCTCGTTTGTCGGGACTCACGCATCGGCTTTGAGGCCTCCAATCACTACTACTATCTGCCGCTGGACCTCGTCGAGAAGGTGGTCAACTGCGAGTATGTGCTGAACACGTGGCTGCCCAGGTATTGAATCTGGGCATTCGATCCGAATTCTTTGGGTGGCAGCGTCAAGCGCTGCTGGGCGATGGTCTTGATACCCTGCGAAGGAGCCATCGCCAAGGGCTGCGCCCTTGACGCTGCCACCCGGAGTTCAATGACAGAGGCTTTGAATACCTGAGATTCGGGGGAATCATTTGGAAGGCAGGGCGAGGGTCACCGAGACATTCTCCGGGTCGCCCTCGCACGAAACTGTATAGGCGACCGGCCCGGCCAAGTCTATCGCCTTCTCCTGTCGCCGACCGTCGCTGTCGTACGCATGCGTGACGCGAATACTGGGGCTCGGAGAATTGTTGGGCAGCAGGTGCAGACACGCACGCATGGTGTTCAGGCCCGGGTCACCGTGAAACCTGACGTAGACGACCGGAGCGGGCTGGTCCAGTTTGATGTCCGTGTCCCGGTTGTAGCGCCAGTGGCTGACCCAGGTCGGGATCTGTGAGCGATAGACCTCCCGGAAGTCTTTGGGCTCATCGACGGCATAGTCGATCCGGTTATCCGTTTTCACCGCCTGTTCACCCTGGTGGGTGCGGAACGTCGCTCCGACACTGAGCCAGGCAATCTTCATCCCGGCCGGGGCTGCCAGACGCAAGGTGACGTCGCCGAGAATGCGCGACGTATGGCGCTGCGGATCATAGTTCTCCGGCATGGCCCCGACGTACTTCGTCAAGTCCTTCGGATTGGAGGGGTCGGGGCTCACCAGCATAGGGATGGTCTTGAGGCCGTAGCGGTCGCCAGCCTCATACCGGAGATGGTTCTCGCCACGTTTCAGCCGAGGGATGCTGATCGGCGCCACCTGGACCCACGTGTCGATCGACATCGACTTGATCGCGGCCTGTTTGTCGCGGCCCGACGTGGACAGCCGCAACAGGTAACCGCAGGTCCCTTTGACCGGGCCCGTCAGATCGACCGCTTGTTTGCCAGCCGGCACCGTTCGCACCGGCTTCCAGGTCAGGCCGTGATCCAGCGATACCGCGAGGTCTGCGGGCAAGGCGGTCTCCAGAGTCACCACCGAAGCCTCGGCATCATCGCCGGGATCGTCCATGTCATTGATCTTGGCCACAATGATGTACGGCGTGAAGACTTCGAATACAGCCTCGGCCTCGCCGCCGTCGACAAGATACAGCCCCTCTGCGCCGGGAGCGAGGTTGCGCACGGCATACACCCCATCCTGGAAATCGGTCGATTTCGCGGAGAGGTTGGGAGCGTAATGAAACAGGCCGTTGCCATGATTCCACCGAGTGAAGTCACGGTGGTTCGGCTTCATCCCGACGGGGGGCGTCAGGATCAGGTCCCGCACCCACTTCTCCCGGCTGTAGCGCGGCAGATGATTCCAGCGGCCGCCCTGGGGCGTCCACCAGCGGGTGAACGATTCGCCCTGCCGAAGGGAGAAATCCATGGTGTGTGTGCCTTCGAACCAGCGGTAGTAGCGGTACACCGGGCTGTCGTGGTAGATCTCAAACACCCGGCCCTTGTCAGCCTCGTTGGGGAAGAAGGGCTCGATCTGCTTCGGTGGCGTCACCCATAGACTGCGGTTACGCTGCGCTTCTTCAAGACTGACGACCGTTCCTGTGCCATCGAGCAGAATGCCGCGCACGTCCATGTCAAAGTAGTGCCAGGCGTTATCGTACCAGACTTCCGTGGCGCAGTGATTCCACCGCACCAATCCGAACGACCGGCCCTGTTCGAAGCCAACACCCTGGAAGATGCCGTCCAGCACCGGGCCGAAGATGCCACAGTAACCCATATTGTAGACGTTGAGAATCTTCAGTGGGTCGCGGACCGTCGCGTACTCGTCGAAGAGATCGGGACCGTCGAGGACTTCGTTGAAATGATAGACGCCGGTCTCGTAGTCGCACAAGTACCGCCAGATCGCGATCGCCAGGTCATTGCCGCTCTTGTTCCTCCATGGGGCGAACTGGCGAAACCGCCCCAGATCGCTCGTATCAGCCGTATGCTCGCTCGTCACCCGGGGGCAGACAACTCGCGCGTAGGAGATCTGCGAACCGGCCAGCCAGAGAGTGAACAGAACGATCGCGCGAACCAACCCACCGTTGAGACTGCTTCGAACGATCGACATCGGAATACCCCTTGCCTATTCACAACCGCGTGACGATGATAGTAACCGATTCTGTGGACTGAGGCCAGTTCCGTCCGGTGGTTGGTTTTGCTCGTTTGGGTCAGGGGACAATTTCTATGTGGCTTGCCGTTCTGCTGTTGCTGTCCATCGTCTTCATCATCCTGAGCACTGCTCGATTGGGGCTGCATCCCTTTCTGGCGCTGCTATTCGCGGCGTTCGGCTACGGCATCCTGAGCGACAAGATGTCTTTGAAGGAGGTGGTCGACGCCGTCAACGGCGGATTCGGCGACACGGTGGGTCGTATCGGCATCGTGATTCTGGCTGGCTCGGTCATCGGGACCTTCCTGGAGAAATCCGGTGGCGCCCGCAAGCTGGCCGAGCGGGTCCTCACCCTGGTCGGCTCCAGAAATGTCCCCCTCGCGATGGGCATCATCGGCTACATCGTCAGCATCCCGGTCTTTTGCGATTCGGGTTTCGTGATCCTGGCCCCGTTGAGTAAGGCTCTGTCACGCCGGGCCAAGGCTTCCCTGGCCGCCAGCGCCATCGCGCTGAGCCTTGGTCTATATGCCACCCACACGATGGTGCCGCCGACCCCGGGGCCGGCCGGCGCCGCCGCCATTCTCCGGGCGGACCTCGGCCTGGTGATTCTGTGGGGCCTGCTGGTCGCTCTGTTCGCCCTGGCCGCGGGCTGGCTGTTTGCCGTCCTCGTGGCGGCCAAGACGCCGATCGATTTGGGCCCGGAGCCGGACACGCCGGAGACGGCGGGAGCGGAGACCGAAGGCCCTTCCGCCCTCAAGTCGCTCATTCCCATCCTGCTGCCCATCGTCCTGATCGTGCTCAAATCGGTCGCCGATCTGCAGGAGTACCATCCTTTCGGCACCGGCGGCGTCGCGCGTTTCCTCAGCTTCATCGGCAGCCCGGTCGTGGCGCTGCTCTTGGGCGTCTTCTTTGCCTTCCTGCTGCCGAAGAAGCTCACGCGCCAGATGCTCTCGACGTCCGGCTGGGTGGGCGAGGCCGTTGTGGCCGCCTCCATCATCATCGTGGTCACGGCCTGCGGCGGCTCGTTCGGTGCCGTCCTCCAGAAGTCCGGCATCGCCGACGTCATCACCAAGTCCCTCGGCACGAGCACCAGCCAGAGCCTGAGCATCCTGCTGCCGTTTGTAATCGCCGCCGCTCTCAAGACCGCTCAGGGCTCCTCGACCGTGGCCCTGATCACGACCGCCGGCATCATGCTGCCGCTGCTGGAGCCGCTGGGCTTGGACAGCGCCACGGCCCGTGCCCTGACGGTCGTCACCATCGGAGCCGGCTCCATGGTCGTCAGCCACGCCAATGACAGTTACTTCTGGGTCGTCACGGGCTTTTCCAAGATGACCGTCAAGCAAGGCTACAAGCTCCAGACCGTGGGCAGCCTCGTGCAAGGCTGTGCCTCCCTCGTCGTCCTGTGGGCGATCAGTTGGATCGTGCTATAGAGCATTGCCAGGCTCGGAGAGTGCGTACCACGCACCGCTCCTCCGTTGCCACGAGGTGGTGCGTGATACGCACCCTACACGCTGGAAACCGGCAACTCACGCCTTGAGGCGTAGCTCGGCATTCTGCGCGAGCAGCAGCTTCTGTAAGGTCTTCACGTCGAGCTGGCGCGGAGCGACGTTGCCCTTGGCTGCCAGGGCCGCGGCACAACCCGAGGCGTGCCCGACGGCCATCGCAGGCGCCATGGAGCGCGCGGACTGGAACGGTCCCTGCTCGCACGAGATACAGCGGCCGGTCAGGACCAGGCCCTCGATCTTCTTCGGGACCAGGGAACGATAAGGGATATCGAAGCCTTCATGGGCGAAGAAGAACCGCTGGCCGTGGTAGCTCGGCATGGGATTGGAGCTGATCGCGACTACATCGGGGAAGTGCGTGCCCTTGATGGCGTCCTGCTCGGTGACCGTGTATTCGCCCTGGATGCGCCGGGTCTCGCGCACGCCTATACCGGTGGCGACCTGCGCCAGATAAACGGATTCTTTGCCCGGCTCTTTTCTCAATTTCTGGACTTGGTCCCACAACTTGAGGCGGCAGTCTATTTCGGCCTTCGTCAGGTTCTCGACGTCCAGGCAATCGCCGCCGAAACCGGGCCCCCACTTCACGACACGGTCGCCGAGGCGAATGCCGCCGGAGTCTTTGACACTGGGAGTCATCCCGCCGAGGATGTACATCAGGCTCATAGGCATGCGGTCGCCCTTGTCCGCAGGGCCCATGAAGGGCGCCCCCGCGCGGGCGGCAATGTCGCCGTCGCCCGTGGCGTCGACAACGATGTCCGCCGCGATTGCCTGCCGGCCCGACTTGGACTCGACGATCACGCCCGTGACACGCACGCCATCCAGCATCGGTCCGACGACCCAGCTATACAGACGCAGCGTGACACCTTCCTTCTTAAGCAGGTTGAGCGAGGCGATCTTGGCCGCCTCGGGATCGAAGCCGATGCAGTACGGCAGATCACCTTTGGCAGTGTCGTGCTTGCTCTTGGGATAGGGGTCGTCCTCCGCGAGGCCACCCAGCTTGACCAACTCGGCAATGTAGTCCGCGGGGATTCCCTTGACCGTTTGCAGGGCCTCGGGCGGCCGCTGGTTGCGGAAGCCATTGTAGCAGGTCATCAGACCCGCCGTGCCGTTGCCGCCGAGGAAGGGATACCGCTCGATCAGCAGTGTGCTGGCCCCGCTGCGCGCCGCCGCGGCCGCCGCGATGACTCCGCTCGGCCCCCCGCCCACGACGACGACCTGATACCGCGCCACAACGGGCGTCTCTATTCTCTCGGAATAGGACTTCGCACCGGCTTGCGCGCCAGTGCTATTGGCGCCGGTTGCCACGGCGACACCGAGCGCCGATCCCAGAAACTCACGACGATCCATGCTCATGATTGTGCTCCTAACGCTCTGAACTCCGGTATTACTGTAATACCACCAAGGTCCACAACTTCAACTCGGGTATCCGCACCCTGACCGTACCCGCATCTTGTACCAGCTCCGCTTGCTGCGCGGGCTGGTCATACGAGAGAAGCTTGGCAACGGGTGTTGCCGGGGAAACCAGACTCTTGTCCACAGTCACTTCCACATTCGTCAGCGGCTTGGTGCTCTTGTGCTGGGAATCGTAATCCCGGTTGAGCACGTGCAGGACCGTCAGGTTCGACCCGCTCTTCTTGCGAATGGTGACAAGCACATTCGCCGGCGCGTTCGGCTTGTGATCCTTGACATCGACCGTCTCAAACCCATCGAACCAGCCGGCGTTTTTGCGAAGGAACCGATACAGCGGGGCGTACGCCTCGACCGGGGCAGCGTACCAGTGCGTCCCCAACTCGTTGCTGAAGCACCATTGCCGCTGCGGATGCGGGACCATGAACCGCTGCCCGTACGCATACGCCAAGGCGATCCAGAAACGGACCAGCTCTTCACAGTTATTCTGCTTGACGAAGGCCCAGTCCTGACCCGAGGCGGTCGCCGCCAGCGGTTTCCCGAGACTCGCCGCCAAGTCATACGCCTCGAGGGCGTGGTCGATCTGCTTGGTACCCGCGGGGGCGTTTTGGCCCACCTCGCAGATCACGTGTGTGAGGTACTTCACGACATAGGTGTGGGTCTTATTGGGCAGACCCGCATTGGCGCTGAGCAGCACCGGGCGCCCCACGACTTCCGCCGCCAATTGCCCCAATTGCCGCGTATGCTCGGCGGCTGTCTCCGCGTGGAATTGCAGGAACACGTCCATCAAGGGGATCTTATACTGAACCTTCCTATACTCCTGCCGGGTCGTGGCATATTCGCGCACCAGCGTGCGATAGTCGAAATCGTCAAGCCGCTCGACGCCGGCCTTCTGCAACTGCTCGTTCGTGGCGTGGCTCTTGAGGTATTCCCGGAAGCCCTTCACGCAGTAGTCGCAGAACCCACCACCGTTCCAGCAGGAGCCGGCGGTCCCCAGGTGATCGTCCACGTGCAGGCCATCGGCTTTGCCCGCCATTGCCTGGCGGACCCGCTCACGGCAGAGATTCTGGAAGTCAGGGTTGTTCGTGCAGCCGAAGTAGGACTTCGTCCCCTGATACGTGTGGTCGAATAGCCAAGGCACCTCCACGGGATTGCCCTCGATATCCACCGCACAGGCCGCCCGCAGCTTCGGGTCTTTGTGGATGTTCTCCGCGCCCGCCGTCAAGCACCACATCGAGCCCGTGCAGCGAATGTCGAGGTCGTGATGGCGTTTGACCTTCTCCGCCGTCTCGGCTCCGCCCCAGGCGACAAACGTGGCGTCGTAGGCCCGATATGCGTCATCTGAGGCGGCATACATGAAGACCACTTCAGAGTGCCGCAACACCGGCTCTGACTCTGATGCATTTGTCGCGCCGGCCCACAGGACGCTTGGCATCGAACACAACACGAGACTTGTGCCAAGGACAATCATTTCAGTAAAGCTGATTCTCATCTCATTCGAATGACGCATGATACTCCTATCAGTCAAACCATCAGTCGAACGCCGCATTGTTCCAGGTCAAGCTATCATGTGTGCATCCGGGTGGCAGCGTCAAGCGCAGCTTGGCGATGGCGGTCCTCCTGCGCGTAAGACCATCGCCAAGGCCTTCAGCCTTGACGCTGCCATCCGGAGATTGTCTGACGCCTCACATACCTCGCAGATATCCTTTAGGGACGGCTGAAACCTTGTTCGCGATACTGGTTGAGCAGGGCTTCGAGACGCTGGGCGACCTCCGGATACTTAGCGAGCACATCAATCTTCTCGGCGGGGTCCTCCACCAGATTGTAAAGCTGCGGCCGGAACTCGGGGGCACGCAGCTTGAGGGCACCAGGCGTCGTGTCGGGGTGTGCCTTGCCCTCGATCCACTTCCACGGGCCCTGGCGAATGGCGAAATTGCCGTCGGCGCTGTGCACGACCAGGGCGTCCCGGATGGGACGGGCGGGCTTCTTGCCGAGCAGCGCGGGCAGAACGTTGTAGCTATCTTCGGCCGCTATCGCCTTGGGCGGTAGCGGCTCCCCCACGAGCGCTGCGGTCGTGGCCAGCAGATCGGTCAGGCTGATGGTTTCGTCACTGATGGCGCCTGCGGGAATCCGGCCCGGCCAGCGGGCCATGAACGGCACGCGGAAGCCGCCCTGGTAGATGCTGTGCTTGCGGCCGCGCCAGGGGCCACAAATGGCCAGGCCCGCCTTGGCCGCCCGTCCTTCCGGCTCGCTTGCCTGGGCCGGCGGCACGATGACCCCGCCGTTGTCGCTGGTAAAGATCACGAGGGTGTCCTTCGCCAGGCCCTTGCGGTCGAGCGTTTCCAGAATGCGGCCCACGCTGGCGTCCAGTTCGTGAATCCAGTCGCCGTAGGGACCGGCGGGGCTGCTGCCTTTAGCCTTAGTCGAAGGCGTCACCGGGCGATGCACAGTCACCGGGGTGAAGTAAAGGAAGAACGGCTTCCCGGCCTCCTGCTCGTCCAACCACGCGACCGCCTTGCGCGTGAGTGTGTCCATGACGTCCTCATTCACGCGCTGCGGAGCATCGAGACCCACAAATGAGCCCCGGCCGTTCCACATCTTGCCGTACTTCGACGGATCGAGCTTGTTGGAACGAAGTCCCACGACGCGCCGGTTCTCGACGAAGACACCGGTGTTGTCGCCGTGATTGGAGGGGACCGCGAAGTGGTAGTCGAAGCCGATGTCCAGTGGCCCGGGCGTGAGCTCCTGGGTGTAATCGCATTTGGGCGAGGAGCCATAACCCAGGTGCCACTTGCCGACCGCCGCCGTGCGATACCCATGCTTCTTGAGCAGCGACGCGAGGGTGAGGCGACTGGTTTCGATGTGCAGCGGCGCCATCGTCCCCAGCACCTCGTGTTTCAGCGAAGTCCGCCAACAGTAACGGCCCGTCACCAGTGCATAGCGCGTGGGCGAGCAGACGGACGAGGCCGTATTGGCATCGGTGAACCGAATACCCTCGTGCGCGAGCCGATCACAATTGGGAGTGCGCACGAGGTTCTTCGGCGCGCCATAGCAGTTGAGGCTGCCCCAGCCCAGATCATCGGCGAGAATCAGCACGACGTTGGGCCTGGAGGTCGCCGCACGCTCCGTCGCCCAAAGCATCGGGACATCAACCGTCGCCGCTGCAGCCGCGCCCGCCCATCTCAAGAAACCTCGCCGGTTCATCATACGATCTCCTTTGACTGTATTCAGATCCCAAGAATGCGCGAGAACTCGTGTGTTGTCCGGGTGGCAGCGTCAAGCGCACCTTGGCGATGGCTCGTTTCGCTCACGGACGAAGCCATCGCCAAGGCCTTCGGCCTTGACGCTGCCACCCTTTGCCTCATAAATCACGGTCGTGCCATCTCCTCACACGCTCTTGAAGCTGCACCCATTCGTCCTATTCTTGTTTCAGCGTGGTCTGCCGTCGTCGTGCTTTGGCTTTGCCCTTTGCAGCAGGGTTGGTCGCCGCAGCGGCCTGGGTCGTCCAAACGCCCTGGATGACCGGCGGAGACGGACGGTCCTTCTGCCAGGCCTCCAGCCGAGCTTTCAACTCTGTCACTACCGAGGCGCAGGCTGGATCATCAATGAGATTTACGTCCTCACCGGGATCCTTGACCAAGTCGTACAGCTCGTATTCGCCGTCGCCCTTTCGAACAGTCTTTTCCTGGTTTTTGATGAGCTTGTACCGGGCGGTGCGGATCATCCTGCTCCCGCGTTCAGCAAAGATGGCGGTCTTCCAGGCGGTTTCTTTGCCCGCCGCCAGTTTCACCAAGCTCGCTCCCTGGAAGCCCGCGTCTGCCCGCAGCGGCCGCCCGACCATCTCCATCAGGGTCGGCATCACGTCAATATTCTCGACCGTCTCGTTGACGACCTTCCCCCGGTTGAACTCGGCGGCGAACGCACTGCGGCGCGGGGCCTTGATGAGGAGCGGGATCCGGCTCGAACCTTCGTACATCACGCCCTTGAACCACCGGCCGTGGTCACCGAGCATATTGCCATGATCGGCGGTGAATACGATGATCGTGTCGTCGGACAGCCCCATCGACTCCACCTGTTGCAACAGCCGGCCGACGTTGTCGTCCACCATCGTGACCTTGGCGTAGTAGGCCGCGGTCAGGGCTCGCGCCATGGCCTCGTTGTCAATCAGGTGACGTCCGCCGCCGCGGGCATCGTTGCGAACCGCTTCGACTCGCTCCTTCTTGACGGATTCCGGAATGCGCGGGTTCGGCATCTTGTCGGCGTCGTACATGGACCAGTACGGCTCGCACAGGTGCGAGGGACTATGCGGATCGAGATAGCTCACGAACAGAAAGAACGGTTTCTGCCGGTCCCGCCGGCGGAGGAAATCGAGCGCGCGATCGGTGATCCAGAAGGTCTGGGAATCTTCCTTGGGGTACGGCAGCTTGCCCAGGTCTCTTCCGAGCGGATCGTCGGGGTACGGCTGCGAGCCCGGGACGAGCCGGCGGGCGGAGCCTCGGCCATGCTTGGCGTCCATGTACTCGGGCCAGCGTTGGAGTTGGCCCGGGCCCTCAGTGGTGAACGACCAGAAGTAGTCGAACCCGTACTCCTGGTTGGGCGGCAGGAAATGGAGCTTGCCGCTGAGGGCGGTCTCGTACCCGTAGTGCCGGAGCAACGCCGGCAGCAGGACCTCTCCGGCCTGCGGCGGCGTGCCATTGTCCGTGGAGCCGTGCACGTGGGCGTAGCGGCTCGTGAAGAAACAGTAACGCGACGGCACGCAAACGGGCGCACAGGTGTACGCCGTGGCGAAACGAGTGCCCTCCCGCGCCAGACGATCCAGATTCGGCGTCCGGACGATCGCGTGGCCCGCGCAGCCCAGCGCGTTCCACCGCATCTCGTCCACCATGATGAGCAGGATGTTGGGCTGGGACACGGCCGACAGCTCCGCCGCCGGGAGGAGTTGCGTTCCCCAAGCGGTCGCAGCGACCGAGCCTGTCCACTTCAGAAACTCCCGGCGCGTACTCCTGCTGGCACTCATCTTCCGACATCTCCTCTGGCAATGGGTGGTCAATCGACAAGTGGTGACGCGACTCGTTCGTAATGTGCTCGTAAGAGCATAGAAAGAAGGTAAAAAGCGAAAAAGGAAAAGGTAAAAAGTAAGGACGATAGTGCCGCCGGTCGCAGAGCGCTGTATCTTTTTCCTTTTGCCTTTTTACTTTTTACTTCCTCTTCCAACGCCTTACGGCGTCACTACGAACGAAACGAGCCGCGCCCCCGCCACTATTCGACGAGCCTCAAGGTTGAGTCTGCTGATTCGCTTTCGCCTTCTTTCTCTGGCCCTTCTGTCCCTGCTTCTGGCCCGCGGCCTTCTTCTTTTGCCGGTTCTTCGCGGCGGCTTCCTCTTCGGCGGAGATCGTCTTGCCGCCCGCGGGATTGAGCTTGGCCAGAACTGCTTGAAGCCGCTTGCGGGCCTCGCCGGCGGCTTTGTCTTTTGTATCGGCCGGCACCAGTTCTTCAACAAAAGGCGAATCCTTCATGTCGAACAGCTCCCCGGCCTGGTTGAGCTTCCAGCCATCGTCGCGGACGTACCAGCGGCTGCCAAGCTGCACGTAGATCCACTCGCGTGGCTTGCCCTTCTGGCCGCGAAGCTGCGGCACGAAACTGCGTCCATCAATCGTCACATCCTTCGGCAGCTTCGCTCCCGCCACCTCCACAAACGTCGGCAGCATGTCGCTGAAGTCCACGAGGTCCTTGAGCACGCGTCCGGCGGGCGCGACGCCCTTCCAGTTCGCGATCAGCGGCACGCGGGAGCCGCCTTCCAGCATCGTGCCCTTGACGCCGTTGATCGTGCGGCCCCCGATGGAGTTCGGCTGCCCGACCGTACCATTGTCCGTGGAGAAGACGATCAGCGTATTCTGCCGCAAGCCCAGCTTGTCGATCTCGGCCGCCAGCAAACCCACCTGCTTGTCGAGGTACGCGATGTTGTCATTGTAGAGAGCCACGGGGTCCGTCTCCCCCGGCTTGCTGTCCGGCGTGCGCAGGATCGGGCCGTGGCACAGGTGCGACGCATAGTAGAGGTAGAACGGCTTGCCCGAAGCCGAGCCCTGCGCCGCGTGCTTACGCAGGAAGTCCACCGCATAGTCATGGCAGACGTCCGGGTAGTAGATCTCCTCTGCCGTCTCCACGAGCTGCCCATTCTTCGTGTAGCTCTTTTGCCAGTACCAGCCGCCGGCGGTGGGGTCGGTGACGTACTCGCCGAAGCCCCAGTCGGCTGGCGTCTGGCCCACCTGCCGCCATTTGCCGACATGGCAGGTGTCATAGCCGGCCTCTTTGAGAATCCGGGCCAGCGGGTACTCGTCTTTCGCCACAGGGTTACCTGCGGTTTGATTGGTCAGACCGCCCGTCCGGAAGGGATATCGGCCCGTGTTGATCTGGCACCGGGTCGGTCCGCACAGCGGCGTCGAGTAGCACCGCTCGAAGCGGATGCCGCCGGCCGCCAAGGCGTCGATATTGGGGGTCCGGTTCTTGTGACGGTCCGAGCCATAGCACCCGGTGTTATCCAGGCCCCAGTCGTCCCCCAGAATGAAAACAATGTTGGGCTTGCCAGCGGATTTGTCTTGTTTCCCGCTCGCCGCAGCGCTCCCCAGGGGACCACCCAGCGCGGCGACCGCCCCGGCGGCCAGTCCCGTCCTCAGAAATGCTCTGCGTGACATGCTACTCATGGTATTCCTCCTTTTCACTTGCCTCTAATAACACCCCGCCCCTGCACCGACCTCCGCCAACTGATGGTTCATCTTATCATTTGCACGCGTCACGATCAATATGCACGGTGAGGATTGCGGAACCTGCGGCCCCCTGCTACAACAGTCTCGTCCATGTGACGCCGGACCGTGGCGAGGGCGTCCCGCCCTTGCGTGTCGCGGGCATCCTGCCCGCGATTTGAGGGCGGGACGCCCTCGCCACGGCGGCTGGGTTACGCGCCCGCTCAGACACAGAAAGGGAAGACCGATGCTTACGCACTCCTTGTCCCACGCCAGAGTCTCCGCGATTCTCCTCGTAGCATGGGCATCTTGCCCCTGTATTTCCGGGACGCAGTCAACCAGCCCCTGTTATTTTGTCGCGCCCTCCGGCAACGATCAGTGGTCCGGCCGCTTGGCCGCGCCCAATCGCGACTCCAGTGACGGGCCGTTTGTGACGCTATCCAGGGCCAGGGACGCGATCCGGCAGTTGAAAAAGACCTCCGGTCTGCCGGATGGCGGAGTAACCGTCTGGATCGCACCCGGAATGTACTGCCTGGAGCAGGGATTGGAACTGACCGCGGAGGATTCCGGCCTGGCCGGCAAGCCGATTGTCTACCGTGCGGCAGGTGAGGGGCAGGTGCGGATCACCGGAGGCAAGGCCGTGACCGACTGGCAGAAGGTCACCGATCCGGCGATCCTGGCCAGACTTCAACCTTCCGCGAAAGGAAATGTCTTCCAGACCCACCTCAAAGCACAAGGCATAACGAATTACGGTGCACTTCGATCCAGGGGGTTCGGCCGCGCGACCGTACCGGCGGCCCTGGAGCTGTTCTTCAAGGACCAGCCCATGACGCTGGCGCGATGGCCGAACAACGGCTTCGAGAAGATCGCCGGGACGGCGGATTCGGCCCGTGATGAGCACGGCGGAACTCTCGGCAAGCTTCCCGCCGGCTTCAACTACGAGGGCGACCGCCCCAACCGATGGGCGGATGCCAACGACATCTGGATTCACGGGTACTGGGCCTACGACTGGGCCAATTCCTATGAGCACATAGCCAGTATTGACAAGGAAAGGCGACTCATCAAGACCAGTCCGCCCCACGGCAATTATGGGTTCCGGACTGGACAACGATTCTACTTCCTCAACATCCTCGAAGAGCTGGATGAGCCCGGCGAGTGGTACTTGGATCGCAAGACCGGAGTTCTCTACTTCTGGCCGCCGGCGCCATTGGAGAGCGGCGACGTGACCGTTTCCCTGGTCGAAACTCCTCTGATCCGCATGAACGACGCTTCTCACATTCAGATTCGGGGTCTGACGCTCGAAGGCGGCCGCGCGGATGCGGTGCAGATCACCGGCGGGAGCGACAACCTCGTCGCCGACTGCATGATTCGCGACATGGGCAATTCCGGCGTCACAGTCAACGGCGGTACAAATCATGGCGTCGTGAATTGCGTGATCTATCAGACCGGCGATGGTGGTATCTCGCTCACGGGTGGCGACCGCCAGACCCTGACGCCCGCGAACCATTATGCTCGGAACAACCACATCCATCACATTGCCCGTTGGTCGCGCTGCTACGCCCCCGCGATTGCCATGACGGGCGTGGGAATCCGGGCGTCGAACAACCTGATCCACGATCACCCGCACTGTGCGATCCTCTTCTGGGGTAACGAGCACACGATCGAACTCAACGAGATTCACCACGTCTGCTTAGAAACGGGCGACGTGGGCGCGATCTACACGGGCCGGGATTACACCTTTCGGGGCAACGTCATCCGCCACAACTTTATCCACCATACCGGTGGCGTCGGCATGGGCTCCATGGGCATCTACATGGACGACTGCGTCAGCGGCACACAGATCTATGGCAATGTCCTCTGGAAGCTGCACCGGGCGGTCTTCCTCGGCGGCGGGCGCGACTTCAAGGTGGAGAACAACATCTTCGTGGACTGCGACCCGGCGGTCGAGCTGGATGGTCGCGGCTTGAGCAAGTCGGCCGTCTGGCATGACATGGTCTACCAGACCATGAAGAAGAGGCTGGAAGATGTGAACTGGCGCGAGCCGCCCTACCGGACCCGCTATCCCGAACTGGCCGACCTCGAACCTCACTATGCCAAGGACGACGGTGTCCCTCCCGGCAAAATCGTCGTCGCCCGCAACATCTGCGTCGGCAGCCAACTTCTGAAGATCACCTGGGGCGCCAAGGAAGGCATGGCCGAAGACAAAGACAACCTCGTCAACGTCGACCCACTTTTCGTCGACGCGGCCCAAGGTGACTTCCGCCTGAAGCCGGATTCTCCCGCCCACAAGCTGGGCTTTCAGCCGATCCCATTCGATAAGATCGGCCGACGGAATCCGTCGCAAGGCGGACCTGCACAAGACATCAAATGAGCGCCTGCGGGTCGATGTTGAAGGAGTTCCTGGATTCCGTAGAGGTCAAGACAGGTTCGTAGTGTGCCCGCAAGGGCATATCCGTAGGGGTAGGCCCCCGTGCCTACCCATCCGTCGAGGGCAACCACGGGGGGTTGCCCCTACGAGCCCCTCAACCGCTTATGGACAAAGACGGAGGCTCGGCGAAGAGATCGTAGGCTTCCTGGACCTTGCCCTCTTTGGCATCACCCTCGTGGACCCAGACGCGGAAGCGCAGAGTGAGAGTCTTGCCCGGCTCGAGATGGATGACCTCCACGCCGGGCCAAGAGACGCCGATGAAGCCGTAGTGCCGCAGACACCAGCCGCCGGGAAAACGCGGATTGCTCGAATGCTGAAAGATCGCCGCCCCGCTCAGGCCGGCAGAGCCGCCGAAGTTGCCCGTCTCATCAGCCCACGGAAGGGGTTTCAAATCGCTGTCAGCGGCTTCCTTACCCTGCGGCGTCGTGATGATCGTCGTCTGACGCGGCCCATAGCGCAGGCCGAAACCGCTGTAGCCTTTCTCCTTCCTGCCGGACAGGTCGATCGGCTCCAGGGCCTTCAAAGTCAAAAGCACGTCGATCGCCCGGCCATACTCGTTGGCGGGAAAGGCTCGAATCCACACCCATTCATCCACGATCTTCCGCTGGCCCGTAGCGCCGCTGCGCGTCGGGGCGGTCCACCACGCATTCTTGACGCCGATGGTGGCGCAGACCGGCCCGGTCTCCCGGGCCAGCCATTTCTCGAAGACCTGCCGAACACCCTCGCCGGCCCACAGGTCGTGGACCGCGCCCCCGACGCCAACATGCGCCCACGTCCAGGACAGGCCACGATGATGAAGATGGTCTTTGGGGAAATCGTCGCTGATAACATTGCCCCGCAGATCGAAGAGCGGATGAATGTACGTGGCCCGGCGGTATTTCTCCGGGACACCCGCCGCAAGCTGCTCCTTGTGCCGATAGACGAACACCGGCCGCCCACCCTCGGACAGGGACAGCCCGTCACCGGCCTCCGTGAGGGAGAACCGGCTCTCGGCCGCCGACTCACCCTTGAGCGTCAAGCGGCTCGAACCGATATTCTTGGGCAGGACCGCACAAAACGTCCGCGCGACCGCCTCCGCACTGGGCGAGAAGAACACCGACGGACAGCTTTGCAGAACAATCCTCGCGCCCGCTGCTGTGGCGGTGCTGCCCAGGACACGGTCAGAGGGCAGAAGCCCATTCGGCGGCATCTCCACCGGGACATCCATCGAACGATCAGGGGCCTCTACGACGAGAGTCCTGGTGGTCTGGCCGCCGGCGACACCGAGGAGCAACGTCACCACCATCATGTGAGCAAGTCGGATTTCCATTTTCGTTGTGTCCTCCACAAGCCGCGGGTCGATCCTTACCGTTTCTTCGTAGGTCGTGCGTCCCGCACGACGTCTTGCGGCGAGCGGGACGCTCGCCCTACGAAGAAGTATATCACCGGACGGGGCAATCGGCGATTGCATTTCCGGGTCAGGCCTGCTATCGTCTGAGAGTGCCTTGACTCAGAAATGTCAATGAAACAGGGCTGATATGGAGAGTGACTATGGGAGCTTTCACACGTCGCGATCTTCTCAAGAGTGCAATGACAGCCGGGGCCGTCCTGACCCTGCCCTCCTCGCACGTCCTGGGAGCCAACGATCGCATTCGCGTCGGCCTGATCGGCTGCGGCGGTCGCGGCGTCGGGGCGCACCTCCCCGGGTTTGCGAACTTGGACGGGGTCGTGGTGGTGGCCGTCAGCGACCCTGATACGGCACACATGGCGAGCGCCGCCAAGCTGGCGGAGTCCAAGTACGGCAACAAGGCCGATCAGTGCGCCGACATGCGCAGGCTGCTGGACCGCAAGGACATCGACGTGATCGCCAACGCCACGCAGAACTACTGGCACGGCTTGAGCACGATCTGGGCCTGCCAGGCCGGCAAGCATGTCTACGTGGAAAAGCCGCTGTCCCACTACATCTGGGAGGGGCGGCAGATGGTCAACGCCGCACGGAAGTACAACCGCATCGTGCAGTGCGGCACGCAACACCGCTCCGAGGTCCACTTCGGCCAGAGCATCCAGTGGATTCGCGAGGGCCATCTCGGCAAGATCAAGTACGTCGTGGCCTTTGACAACAAGCCCCGCTCCTCGTGCGGCAAGCGCGACACCCCCCTGCCGATCCCGGACAGCGTCGACTACGACCTCTGGTGCGGCCCGGCGAAGAAACTCCCCATCTACCGTGACAAGCTGCAGTACGATTGCAGTTTCGACTGGAACACCGGGGATGGCGAGTCGTGCAACCAGGGCGTCCACGAGATCGACGTGGCCCGCTGGTGTCTCGGCGAAGAGCGCTTGCCCCGCCGCGTCATCAGCTTGGGCGGCCGGTTCGTTTTCAACGACGCTTGTGATGTCCCGAACTCACAGATCACCTACTACGACTTCCCGACAGCCCCGGTGCTGTACGAGATCCATAACCTGACCAAGGCCAAAGGCTCCAAGGAGATGCCCAACTTCCGCGGTGAGGGCGTGGGCGTGATCGTTGAGTGCGAAGGCGGCTCCGTGAGCCTCTATCGCGGCATCGCCTGGGACAAGGACGGCAAGGAGGTCCAGAAGTTCGCCGGCGGCGGCGACCATTTCGCCAATTTCATCGCGGCCGTGCGCCAGGGCGACCCGAAAGTGCTGAACGCCGAGGTCCTCGTGGGCCACGTGTCCACCGCCGTCTGCCACACGGGCAATATCTCCTACCGCCTGGGCGAGAAGGCCTCCCGCAAGCAGATGCAGAAACAGTTGGCGAACGCACCTCTGTTCGTGCCGGTCTTCGAGCGCTTCATGGAACACCTCGCCGCGCATGAGATCGATGTGGACGCCGCGACGGTGACTCTGGGCCCCTGGCTCAATATCGATGCCAAGAACGAACGCTTCCGGGGTAACAAGGAGGCGAACCGTCTGGCCCGCGGTTTCTATCGAGAGCCCTACGTCGTGCCGGAGGTGACCGTATGACGATGACAGCATTGCTCGTCTCCGCCATTGTCGTCGGCAGCATGGTAGGGGCGAATAATCATTCGCCCGTACGACCTGAGGCGGCGACCAACCGCCCAATGCGAAACCAGCAGACTCCGGTCCTGACGGTCGGCCAGACCGAAGGCGATTTGCAGGGCAGAGACGACAAGGTGATCCAGGCGGGTATCGAGTACCTGAACCGGCTGGGCGGCGGCACGCTGCGGATTCTGCCAGGCACGTACACCGTGCAAAATGCCGTTTACCTGCGACCCCACATCACCCTGCAAGGCGCCGGCGAGACGACGGTCCTGCGAAAGACCGCCAGCGTCGTGACAACGCTGGACAGGGACTCCGACTGGTTCGAGTATGGCGTGCAGGTGAAGGACCCGGCGAGATTCGCGCCCGGCGGCGGGATCATGCTGCGCTCCAAGACCGGCCCGGGCGACTGGCAATACGATGTGGTGCGGGCCACAATCACGACCGTGCGCGGCAAGGTCCTGTTCCTGGACCGGCTAACCCAGAAGAATTTCTGGCTCGATAAGGAGGCCACCGCCGCAACGATCTTTCCGATCCTCACCGCGGAAAACGTGGACGACGTGACGGTGAAGGACCTCGTCCTCGAAGGCAATCGCGACAAGAACGAGCATATCAATGGCAACTTCAGCGGCGCGGTCTTCCTTCAGTACTGCAACCGCTGGCAGTTCGAGAACGTCACCGCGCGGAACTACAACGGTGACGGCTACAGCTTCCAGGTCTGCGATGATATCCAATATCAAAACTGCCAAGCCCTGAACAACGCCGATCTCGGTTTCCATCCGGGCAGCGGGTCCCAGCGGCCGGTCTTCCGCAATTGCACGTCGAAGGGCAACAGCCAAGGCATCTTCTTCTGCTGGAGCGTTTCCGACGGCTTGGCGGAGAGTTGCACGCTCTCGGAGAACAAGCGGTACGGCGTCAGCATCGGGCACCGCGACACGGACAACGTCATCAAGAATTGCACGATGGAACGCAACGGCGAAGTGGGCATCCTCTTTCGTAACGAGGGCAACGAGTTCCGCGCCGGCCATCGCAACCGGATCGAGAGCTGCGTCATCCGCGACACCGGCAAAGACAAGCCGGGCATCGGGATCGATATTCAGGGCAAGACGCAGGACATCACGATCTGCAATACGAAAATCGAGAACACGCCCGGCGGAAAACAGAATACAGCGATCCGCATCGGTAAGGAGGCTCAGCGCGTCCTCCTGCAGGACAACATCTTCGACGGCTGCCCCACGAAGATTGAAGACTTGAGGGAAAAGAAGTAAGAAGGTGCGAAGGTGAGAAGGTAAGCCAACGTAGGATGGACTTCAGCCCATGCGGACTATTCGGATATCGACGCACAAGAGCAGCATGGGCTAAAGCCCATCCTACATGCTGCAAGCTTCGCGACCGCGTGCCGGTCACTCTCGCGGCACGATCCACCCATACTCGCGATAGACCCGCCGAGATTCCGGCGAGGCTAAGAAATCCATAAACTGCTCGGCCAGAGCAGGCTGCTTAGCCCAAGACAGCAGGCCCACGCATGTCCCTCTCATCACCTGCTGTGCCTTGGGCATCTTGATGATCTCGATCCGGCCCGCTTCGAGATGTCCGAAGCTCGTCCAGCCGAACGCGGCATCCACCTGCTTCGTGGCCACCGCCTCGACGATGGCGACGCAGCCGTTGGCATAATAGCTGATGTTGTTGCGGACCGGCTCGATCAGGCCCAGCCGGCCGCAGACGTCCTCCCAGAGCCCTTTGAGGCAGTCGATCACGGAGACCGCGATCCGCACGCCGGGCTGCGCCATATCCTGCACGGAACGGATGTTCTTCGGGTTCCCGGCGGGCACCAGAAGCGCCGAGGTGCGATAGCCGATGGTCCGCCGCTTGCGCTTCTGCACGATCCCCCGGACTTCGCCGTCGTCGAGCAGGTACTCGGCGCCGCCGATGGCCAGGTCGTGGATGCCCGCCTCCGCGATCTCCAGGAGAAAATCATCGCCGCCGGTCGCGCCGGTCGCCTCTTCGGCCATGGGCTTCGCGCAGTGCCGGCTGCAGACGCTGATCTCGACCGGGATGCCGGTCTTTTGCTCGAAGAGCTGCGCGGCTTTCTCCAACGGCGCGGCGCAGGCACGGGCACTGAAAATCCGCACGACGTCATGGCCGTTGTTCTGCTGGTTCATTCTGATCTCCAGGATGGATTGCTTCTTGTACGGGCGAATGATTATTCGCCCCTGCGTTCCGGGGCGGTTTCTCCGCGCGCGGCGCGGCGGTGAACATTCGGATCGCCACCAGCGCCAGGAACACGGCGAAGAACTTGCGCAACAGGCCGGCGGGCAACCGGGCGACCAGCTCGGTCCCCGCCATCGTGCCCGCCATCGCGCCCACTACGATCAGGACCAAGGCGACGCCCTGGAACTCGACTTCCGGATTCCGCCAGTAGCGAATGGCTCCGAGCAGGGCCATAGGGACCATGGCGGCCAGGGCCATGCCCTGCGCCGACTTTTGTCCAAACCCCCAGATCAGCACGAGAGCCGGAATGATGACCGTGCCGCTGCCCACGCCCAGGAGGCCACTGATGATCCCGGCGCCGACCCCCAGAAGGACAAAGCTCCACCATTCCCCCGGCAACGAACCAACCACAACATGCCTCCGGCAAAAAACTGCTGGCATCCAACCGACATTGTCGGCACAGTATAAACTATCGACCGCGAGAACACCACCTCATACGGATTCGGAGAAATTCGTGCGCTCTGTTTGTCGTCCTGAGCGCAGCGAAGGATCTGGGCCACGCACGCGAACAGACGCCAGCCCCCCTTCACTGGCCTGATGCTTCGCTTCGCTCGGCATGACAAGAGCGGGGTAGGCCCAAGAAGATGAGTCGCCTACAGATCCGCTGATCTTCGGACTTGAAATCCTGGAGGCGGTGGGTACGATCCTGGCACGCGCAGGATTATGCGAGGTAGTCGGGTATCGCTAGACTGCAACTGTCGGGTCAACCTGGGGGAATCATCGGTATGAAGAAAACGATCCGGGTTCTGCTGGCTGCCACGGTGTGGCTGGCTCTCACGACGTTCCTGACTAGGACGACGGCGTTATTGGCGTCCGCGACCAGCTACGCGATGACGAAGGTGGACGCGACTGACCTGAGCTTCTATCGACCGTCCGACACGACCGCGGCGTACCCCCAATCGCGCGACACGAAGGTGCGGAACGTGATCTTCTGCATCGGCGATGGGATGGGCCTGGGCCAGATCACATTGGCGCGCGTGAAGGTAGCCGGATTGGGCGGCAGACTTTACATGGAGCGACTGCCCGTCACCGGCCTGGTCCACACCCATTCGGCCAACTCGTCCGTAACGGATTCGGCCGCCGCCGGGACGGCCCTGTCCTGCGGCATCAAGACCAGGAACGGCATGATCGGCATGGATCCCGAGGAGCGGAGTCATTGCACGATTCTCGAAGCGGCTCAGGCGCGGGGCATGGCCACGGGCCTGGTCGTAACCTCCACGATCAGCCATGCGACGCCCGCGTCTTTTGCCACGCACGTCAAATCCCGCAAGATGGAGGACAAGATCGCCGAGCAATTGCTCGCCAGTAAGGTGACCGTCCTTTTCGGCGGCGGCCGGAAGTTCTTCCAGCCCCAATCCGTCCGCAAGAGCGGCCGCAAAGACAACCTCGATCTGCTCGCCGTGGCGAAGGAGATGGGGTACACCTGCATCGACAAGGCCGACCAACTGACGCCCCTGCAAGGGGCCTACGCACTCGGCCTGTTTCAACCGGAGGGCCTGACGACCGCTCCGCCGGAACCGAGCCTGGCGGCACTGACGCGCAAGGCGATTGAACTGCTGGGGCAAGTCAAGCCCGACCCGGCCGATCAAAACGCGGGCTTCTTCCTGATGGTCGAGGGCAGCCAGATCGACTGGGCCTGTCACGACCACGACGCCCGAGGCGCGATCCGCCAGACGCTGCTGTTCGATGAGGCGGTGCAGGCGGCGGTCGATTTTGCCCTGCGGGATGGGCAGACCCTGGTGATCGTCACGGCGGACCATGAGACCGGCGGTCTGACGCTCATCGGAGGCGGCAATGAGGACAAGCCCGACACCGAGCTGACCGTTCGTTGGTCCACCAAAGGCCACTCGGGCAGCCCCGTGCCGATCTACACCCTGGGGCCGGGCGCCGCGTCGTTCGCAGGCGTGCAGGACAACACCGAGATCCCCCGGAAGATCGCCCGGTTGCTCGGCATCCAACCCTTTCCCCGGCCTTCGAAGTGACCCCCAAGGAGATCATCGTCAGGCTCAGCGCCGCCTACGACCTGAAGATCCAGGCCGGCGACAGGGTTTGCGCGGGAGCACGGCTGCGCGAAGGGCCCGACGAAGATGGACCATCGGTGGCGCCGGTGGCCGGCGTCGTCGCGAGCATCCGCTTCGATGCCGGCCGGCATGAATTCGTGGTCAGGATCGTGGCGGCAGTCAGTTGAGAATCCGTGGCGGCCTAATCACCTGCGCCTCAATAGGAATAGTCGAATTCGTGCAACAGTTGGGGACCTAAAATGGTCACATGCTGAGATTCTCTTATTCGATTAGGCGCAAGGATTTACGGCGATTTCGGGGGGTAGCGAAATCCACTTTTTTCGTCAAATTCATGCAACACGGCAGTAAATAGGGAGGCGCATATAAGTATGCGCCTATCGGGAATGAGGGAAGGGGGAAGTGTGATGTGTGATGTTTGAAGTCTGAAGTTGGAAGAGGAGTGTCAATTTTGAAGCGTCAAGTGTCAAGCGAACAAGACCTGTCGGCTCCGGCCCGGGAGCGTTGGTGCAGAACAAACCCAATTTCCCCCGAACGGGCCGGAACAACCGGGGAGGGAGCGGTCCCTCGGGAGTCGATCGCGCGGAACAAAGCCAATTTCCACCCGATGGGCGGGAATGGGCCCGAGCTGGCAAGGCCAAGGCACCCCCAGGGGCAAACATATGAAACAAAGCCAATTGCCGCACGCAGGCTGGAACAGGCAAGGGGCGGAACCGCTGCCATCGCCCAGTCGGGTTCTGCGAAACAAAGCCAATTTGCCCTCGAGCGACACGAATGACAAGTGCTTTCTATGAAAAGACTTATGATGAATTGCACCTTCCGATGGCTTTGGAAAAACAAAGCCAATTTTCGCGCGGGCGACGATGAGCGGGGGCTGGTAAGGCTGCCGGCGCTGCCGGGGGATCGGTTGCACAAAAAACCCAATTTGCCGCCGAGCGGCACGGAAGACCATCGCCAAGGCCAGAGGCCTTGACGCTGCCACCCGACGGGGCAATCATGCAAAACAAAGCCAATTCTCCTGCGGACAGGCAAGAACAGGTAAGGGCCGGTACTGGCGCCACCCGTGACCTTGATTCTGCGAAACAAAGCCAATTTGCCAGCGCGTGCCGGCCACACCCTGGGATGTTGGCGCCGTGGGGTTCGGCTTGAAGTAAGGCCGGCCGGCTCCTACAATGGCCGGCATTGTCAATAGGAATGGTTTGGAGACAGTTGATCACGGACGAAGGTGACAACATGGCAAGGGTCTCCCGATGCAGCATGATGGACTGAGGCAGGAAGAAACGGCGGCTTCCGTCGCGGCCGAAGCGGCGAGCGGGCCCAAGGGCGGTGTCCGGCATGTTCTTCGGCAAGCCCGCCTGAACGCCCATGAGGTCGGCGGCTCCCTGGGCGATTTGGGTACGTTCCTGCCGCTGCTGGTCGGCATGGCGTCACAGAACGGGCTGAACTTCGCCGCGGCCCTGTTCTTCGCCGGATTGTTCAACATCGTCACCGGGCTGACGTTTGCGATCCCGATGGCCGTGCAGCCGATGAAGGCGATTGCGGCGGTCGCACTGACCGAAGGGCTGACGGTTCCGCAAATACTGGCTGCCGGGGCAACTGTCAGCGCGGTGATTCTGATGCTCGGCGTTACCGGGCTGATTGACTGGTTGAATCGAGTCGTCCCGAAAAGCGTGGTCCGTGGCCTGCAATTAGCGTTGGGCTTGTCCTTGCTGATGAAGGGGATGCAGATGGTTGCCGGGACAAGCCAATGGTTCGCTCCCGATAGCTACTTGACCGGCCTGTTGTCGGCCCTCGTAGTCCTGCTGCTGTTCTTTTCCCGCAAGGTTCCTGCCGCTCTGGTCTTGTTTGGCGTTGGTCTGGTACTCGCCGTCTGGACCCATCCCGGCGTAGCCGGTTCGCTGGGTGTTGGCTTCACACTGCCGTCCTGGTCGCCGCCCGCGTGGGAGGACTTTGTCGCGGCGTTCTCGAAAGCCGCCCTGCCGCAAATCCCGCTGACGACGCTGAACTCCGTGATCGCCGTCTGTGCCTTATCGGCCGATCTCTTTCCTGACCGCAGAGCCGAACCGAGGAGGGTGGCCGTATCGGTAGGCATGATGAACTTGGTCGCCTGCTGGTTTGGCGGGATGCCCATGTGCCACGGGGCGGGCGGTTTGGCGGGACAGTACCGGTTTGGGGCGAGGACGAACGGCTCCATTCTGTTTCTTGGCGCCGTCAAGATGCTGCTGGCGATCTTCCTCGGGACTTCGTTGATGGCCCTGTGCCAGGCGTTTCCCGCCAGCGTGCTGGGTGTCATGCTGGCTTTTAGTGGGATGGAATTGGCCCTCGTCTGCCGGGACCAGACCAACCGCACGGATGCTTTTGCTATGCTTTTGACGGCCGCCGCCTGCCTGGGTCTGAACAACATCGCTCTCGGTTTCCTGCTGGGATTGGCCATGACATGGGGCTTACGGATAGGCCTCTTTCATGTTGAGGGGCCGGAGGAAAAGCCGGGAGTAACACGGACCCCGCAGTGCTAACTTCGTCCCGTTGGTTTATTGGCGACAGCATGTCCCATCTACATGTACGACAGGTCCCAAATGGCCGCCATCGTCATTGCCAATGAGAAAGCCAACTGGGGCGCGGGCCGGCGCCGGGTCCGGCAGGCGACCGATTTCCTGCACCGGCGGGGATTCGCCTTTTCCCTGCATACGACCGAATACCCGGGCCACGCGCGAGAACTGGCGGCGGCCGCCGCCGCGCAGGGGATCGATACGGTTATTGTCATGGGCGGGGATGGCACGATCAATGACGTGGTCAATGGCCTCGTCTCATCCGGGCCGGATCGCATGCCCCGTATCGGCATTGTCCCGGTGGGCTCTTCGAACGATTTCTCCAAGAGCCTGGGGATGCCTCAGGATCTGGAGGACGCGTGTCGTGCCATCATACAGGGGAGAGTCAGGAAGGTGGATGTCGGGCAAGCGGGGCCGAGTATCCCCGCTGCGGCCGATCGCGTTGGGGGACCCGCGCACTATTTCTGCAGCGCTTCGTGCCTCGGCTATTTCGCCGAGGTCGCGGCCCGAAGCCTGGAGAAGAGGAGGCTCCGGGGTTCCTTGCGCTACGTGCTCCCGGCTTTTGGGGTAATTCGGGAAATGACGGACGGATGGGAGATGAGCGTGCGAACCGAGGACCGCGTGTGGCACGGCCGCTACGCGGTGCTTCTGGTCGGCAACGCGCCGCGGTTCGGCGGCCTGACGATGCTCCCCCGGGCCCGGCCTGACGACGGGGTCCTCGATTGCCTGTTGGTCGAAATGGTCAGTAAATGGGAGGCCCTGCGGCTGATCCCGCTGGTCTACCGACAGGCGCTGGAACGCTCCCGGAAAGTGACCCGGTTTCAGGCCCGGTCCATTTCCGTGACTCTCCAGCGGCCCACCCGGCTCTGCCAGGACGGCGAAATGGCTCCCGGTACATTCGAGAGCCTCGAATACCGCGTGTTACCTCGGAAATTACGGATTCTCTGCTGAGCCGTTCGTAGTGACGCCGTAAGGCGTTGGTGTCGCGGCCATCCTGGCCGCGTCGTGTCGAAGGCGTCCCGCCTTCGAACCGCGGGCGAGACGCCCGCGACACGTGCTACAAACGGCACCGCCGTCTTCGGTACGCGATCCGGGTGTTCAGAATGATCCACTGCTGAGATTGGGCAGGGTATAAACCCCTCCAGACTTCTGGACAGGGACAGGCGTGAAGCCCGGATTCACCATCTTCTTCAGGGCGGCGTGTAACATGCCCTCATCCTCCGTCTTCAGTCGCACGGCGGCGGTCCCGCTTGAGATGAACTACCTCGCAGCAAGCTGCGAGGTATCGAAACAATCGGCTTACGACTTCTACGCGGCAAGCCGCGGGGAATGAACCCGAATGATTCGACGAGCCTGCGTTCGAGGAGCCGCTGCTGCTCCGTGTTGTTGAAGGCGGCCTTGAGGGTCGCCATGGACTTCTCGCACCGGCTTATCTCCGAATCGAGGTCGTTCAGGGCAGAGTTTACGATCTGCTGCCTTTCCTCCTTCGCGGACTCCAGGTCGTCAAGCGCGCGCTGCAGGAAGTCCAGCCGGTCGGAGAACAGGGATTGCAAGTGGCGGAGGGGATGGAGGCGTGCCGCGTCGTTGGAGGGTGGTGATTCCGGAAAGAGCCGGTCCGGGGTCTGGCGGTCGTCCGTGAGGTCGGGCAGGTCGTCGGAGGACTCTGTAATGCCGTGGCTGTCCGGCGGAGACCGGGAATCCTCCGGCGGCTCCGAGTCATAGGGGATGTCCTCCGAGTCGAAGGTCAAGGGGTAGGGCTGGTACTTCGGATATATCTTCCCCACCGTATGCTTGTGGACGCGCATGATTCACCCTGGAAATCAGGGTTGAATCTTGGAAGGTCATACATTAATGGGCGACTGACGCAGAAGCTGCGGTTTATGCACTTGGGACTCGACTTTTCCGCTGTACTATGCAGAGAGATAGTGGTAGCATTCTGATGCTGGTTTCTAATCGCTTCAGACGACTTGCCACGTATCATCATGGGCCCGGGGATACGCGGCAAAGCGTTGTCTTGGTTGGTGGCGCAGCAGATTCTGGAAGGGACGTTGGTGCGAGGAACCAGTATGATGCGATTCAGTGAGTTTCTCGCCGGTGTTGCTGTCGGAACGATCGGAAGTCTCGTGGCAGCAGCTTTTCAGCAAGCACCCTTGTGTGTGTTGCTTTGTGGGCTTGTAACAATGCTCGGCTTCTGGGTCGCGCTACGTTTGGCTGAAAGATTCCCCAGATTGTTCGGAAAAAGTTGCTCATTGTGTGCTACTGCCATCGTTTTCAAGGATAATGAAGTCCTTCTCGTGTATCATCCACGCCACAAGAAGTGGCTTCTGCCCGGTGCACACTTGGCGAGTAATCAGCATCCTCATCAAATTGCCATCACAGCTGTTGAACGCGAAGCCGGTTACACCGCGTTCTTTCATCAGTGGCATGAGCCACAGCTAGAGATAGACAGATGGGTCACGCAGGTTCCTCAACCTTGGTTTGTCTTGCTGGAAAAGCAGTTTGCACGTGAGGGACACGAGTACCACTACGACCTATTCTATATCTTTATTGTGGATGACAGTCGCCCCCCCGGAGGTGGAGAACATGACAATAAATGGGTGTCTGTGGGGGATCTTGCTGCAAATAGTGTCGAGACTTATCCAGATATAATAAACCTTGTTACTCGAGCGTTTGATTTCATACAGCGGGAACAGGCGTAGGTGGAATGGCACATCAGTGCACGGCAAAGCTCTTGCAGAGATGGAAGAGACAATAGAATAGATGAAAGTGCCTCTCTGCCGAAAGCATTTAAGCAGGCGGCTTGAAAACTTAAGTGATTGCATGTTAACGAATAAGAAGATTAGGACAACGACGGTCACGGACTGGGCACTGTTATCACATAGGAGACACGAACTGGCTGAGGCAGCCTTCAAGAATTACCACCAGTATCGCAATGATGTTGCTGAGTTTCCCAGCACAGTGCGGGTGATTCCTAGTGTGAAGTGTTCGAACAATTGCGGTGCGAGATGCGAAGGTGCGAGTTATTGTCATTTTGAGGGACTCTGGCACATCCGTGATGTGCGAGCAACGTGGATGCATCAGCTGACCACAGTGAGGCGCGCTCTTCAGGTGTATGGCTGCAATAGTGCAAAGCTCATTGGTCTGGAAAGCATACCAGTGCAAGATTTCTGTAGGATGGTGTCTGACCTGCGGTCACTTGGACTACAGGATGTCAGTGCAACCTGCGCAGATCTAAGCTCCGTCGGGATGCTGTTTGAGCAGTTGGCAGAGGCAGGACTCACACGGATAACGTTGACCATGCCAAGTTCTTCACAGGAATCGCGCGCGGCTGTAGAACGCGATATCAAGCTCGCGCATGAGGTTGGGCTGCCGTCGCCTAAGATCAATCACGTCCTCTTACGGTCCAGAGCTAGAGACTTAATAGGTTTCTTGGATTGGGCTGGCGAGAACGCTTTGACAGTGCGGCTCTTCAATCTGATATCGACTTCCATGACGAGCCAGAAGGTCGCCCGGGAGCACATGCATTGGGTAGAAATGTTGCCGCTCATTGAAGGACAAATAGCCTATGTAAAAGCAATTGATTACACATTGTCGTGTCGCCGCAAATACATGGTCACACTCCAATCGGGCCTCCTGCTCGAACTGAGCCTGCGGGTGCATCTGCCTGAGTTCGCACCTGATCCAGTGTGCAGTCAGTGCAGACTTCACAGATTCTGCGAGGAGGGACTCTGGGGGTGCGGGATCCGTATCGGCCCGGATGCTCGTGCCTATCCATGCTTGCTGAGGCCGGAACTCTCCTTTTCGTTTGATAAGGAGCGAGACAATGGACCCTCTTGCTACATTTGAGCAATTGGCCTTGACTTATGAGACCACGATTCTGCCTCGCATACGTAAGACGGAACTGGACTCACGTGGGCTAGGCCCACAATATCCATACTCCCGGTACAGTGTTCTGGGGATGTTTCTCGCAATCGCGTCCTCGTATTTCCGTGCGTTCCACGAAATCGCTGGCCGTGCTGCTCCGAACAACGATGCGTCTCAGGTAGCCGGGACTCCGGTGAGAATGCGAAGGTACTTGCTGCTCGTAATATTGGGGGCGTACTTAGATGAAGATCTGGATGTCGACGAGAAAAGAAAGTGTTTGGAATGGACACTATCATTGTATGACGCGGTCCTTTCAAAACACGAGGAATATGATGAGCCTCTTGATGAACAGTATGCTGTCGGGCCCGACTTTTGTGGTCGCTCACCATTTCTTCAGGCGTACATTATGTTAGACTCCCTCTCAATCCTCCTGAGGGAATACTGTGACGTGCTGTGGTTGGGGGAGCATCCGATATCCTTTGAAGTGAGAGGGCCCAGAAAAGCCGGGGCTTTCTATACTCTGGAGCGGATCTTCACGCAGGTAGATCCGTTGGGAACCAGAATTCGTCTGGTAGAGTGCTACTCGTTTAGGCCGCGGGGTGTCAGGATCGATGATTTCGGCGGAAGCATAACGAGAAAACCCCCTCGTTCGCAACGAAGCGGAGTGGCGGTCTATATAGATGGACGGCCAGTCGCCCCGGACCATGTTGGGGAAATCATCCCGCAGCTAATAGCCAGAGCATCAACAGCTTTGGACGATACGGTACGACAACAACCTGAGAATGAAACGGCCTTAGTTGAGAGTGCAGCGAGAGCTTATTGCTACGAACTTGCCAGGTTAGCTTCACTGGTCGGGAAAGATATCGGATTCATTGACACTGTAAGCCGAGCTGCTAGGAAGACATCTGAAGTGGTGAGCGAGTACTGTCGAGATGGTCCGTCTGTGCTTCCCTCACGTTACGCGGATGAGTGCAGCAAAGCTCTGAGTTTTGTTCGCGGGGTGCTTGGCTCGGAATTGCCGGTTGCTTCATGTCAACGGAGAGCCAAACGCGACACTATGCGAGAGGACTACGAGGAAGCATTCAGAGTGGTAGGCACACCTGATGACTGTGTCCCGTCATCAATTGGAGCGAAGGCTCGTAACCTCCAGTTGCTTCATTCGCTTGGATACAATACGCCACCGACTGTTGTGATACCGGCAAGTGTGGTTGAAAACATGATAGGTCGAGACTCACGTACCGTAGGCATGGGCGATTACATGGGCAAACAGAGTCGCTTTCATGCTCTGGTCGTGAGCAGTGTGAATGAACTTGCCAAGTTATGTAAGACGAGTAAACCCATGCCTGTGATCGTGCGGTCGTCCGGGCCTTTGGAGGACACAGCGAGAAGAACACGAGCGGGGATGTATCAGTCGTTTTCTAATTTATCGAATGAAATGGAGGTAGTGACGGCCGTTGCTAAATGCGCGACACAGAAGCTTGGGAGAACGCACACGGGTGGGGTGAATACAACAGTGGTCATTCAACCTTACGAATCCTTCATGCTAGGTGGGGTGACAATGAGTGTAGATCCAGTGACGGGGGGACAGGACACGCTCCTGTGTGAAGCTAGCAAAGAGGGTCCAACGGGTGTAACGTCAGGTGCGAGGGTTGACTGGCGGGTGGCTGTGCGCCGGGACAATCTCACGCTAAGTGATGTGGACGAGTCTTGCGGTTCTCCCTTGGGAGACGGGCTTCAGGGCATCGTGGTGAAAACGGCTGAGGCCGCTTTGGAGCTCGAAGCCGTTTTTGGGGAACCGGTTGACATCGAGTGGGGCGCATTGGATTTCAGAACCATTGTGTACTTGCAGGTAAGAGCCGTTATTCACAAGAACGCTAGAAGAGTGTTGCGACATGGAGAGCCCCCAGCGGGATGGATCGAAGTGCTGCGTGGAATCCCGGCTTCTCCGGGGGTCTCGAAGGGAAGGGCTGTCTTTCCAGGCGAACCACTATCCAAAGCTACTGGTAACACAGTTCTGGTAAGAGGAGTCCTCGAGCCTGAGTCAATGGGGCTTCTCTTTCAGGCGGACGCCCTGGTGTGCGAATCGGGGGGGGTAAACTCACATGCATCGATCAACTGCAGGGAAATGGGAGTTCCTTGCGTCGTAGGCGCGGCGAGAGCCACATCTCTGATTCCACGAGACAGCACGATTATTGTTTCGGGCACAGACGGTAGAGTGTACATGAAAGCGTCTGAATCGCAGTGCAAGTGAGACCTGCCCACTAATGGAGGGGGAAGAATGGTGTCGGGTAGGGAAAGGCCTACGAGTTGTCTGCCATCGCTCTCCATGAGGACCGACTCCGGGGCAAACCGTGAAGTCCCTCAGGCTGTTGCAATACATCTGCCATCTTGATTATCTTCTTTTCTTCGACATCTGGCCAAGTGCTCATCTGGTCCACACTAAGGGGACTCCGTGCGTCTGGTTCACGCACCTACGTCTTTCCCGACGCACCTTCAAGTGATAGCACTGGTTCTGCTTTGCCGGCATACGCACCATCCGCAAGCCCCGCGCGGCACGTAAAAGACCCCGCCGGCACATTCTTCTGACGGTGCGGAACAATGGCCGATGTCGGAGACTTCCGGTACGTGGACTTTGCGGCCCGGGCTCAGCCCGGCTTCCGCAACAACGTTGTACCCGTCGCGGACCTGCCGGGGCTTGTCGGCCGCTACGGCCGGGCCGACTGCTACTGCACGTACTTCCGGTTCGACAGCGGCCTGCCCGATTACGTGAAGCAGAACCACGGTTCGGTGGCCGGATACGGCGGCCCGTGCTACGCCGGCTTCCTCCCGCTGGACGTGGACGGCTGCGACCTTGAGCGCGCCCTCGGGGCCACAAGGCAGATAGCACGCTTCCTCCTCGACGGGTGGGGCGTTCCGGAAGAAGCCGTGGCGGTCTATTAGTGATCGCGCATAAATAACTTGCACAAATTACTATTGATCGATTTGAGGGATTGTGTGATAACACCTGCATGCAGGATGCACAGATGATCGCACGGATTCAGAGCAAGTACCAGTCGTTGGAGCCGGAGATGGATG
>CAYHAJ010000201.1:0-2248 GCA_964354535.1 uncultured Pirellulales bacterium | reverse complement strand
GCGTGGATGCCCGCCCGCGTCACGTTGAAATCGTTGCCGACGAGGGGATAGTTCCGCGGGATCTCGAATCCCAGCTCCTGGCGGGCGTAGTTCGCCAACTCGGTAATGGCGGCGTAGTTGACGCCCGGGACCATGCCCTTGAGTTGAGCGTGCTCGATGATCATGGCCTCCAGGGGTGTATTGCCCGTCCGCTCGCCGCTGCCGAAGATGGCAGTATTGACGGCGCTGCACCCGTAGAGCCAGGCGGTCGTGGCGTTGATCAGGACCTTGTGGAAATCGTTGTGCCCATGCCATTCCAACCGGGCCGGCGGCACGCCGATGTGGCGCAGACCCTGGAGGAGCTTGGGCACGCCGCGCGGCAGGGCCGCCTCCGGCCAGGGCACGCCGAAACCCAGCGTATCGCAGAGCCGGATCTTGACCGGCCGGCCGTATTGCTCCGAGACTTTCAGAAGCTCGGCGACGAACGGTAGAATGAAGCCGTCATAGTCGGCCCGCGTGATGTCCTCCAAGTGGCAGCGCGGCAGGACGCCGATGTCCAACGCGGCCTTGACGATGTCGAGGTAACTGGAGACGGCCTGGGTCCGCGTCTTGCCCAGCTTCAGGAACACATGGTAATCGCTGGCCGAGGTCAGAATCCCGGTCTCGCGCAGTCCGAGGCCGGCGACGAGCTTGAAGTCGGCGGCCACCGCCCGAATCCAGCCGGTGATCTCGGGATACTTGTACCCGCGCTGCTGGCACAGCTCGATGGCCTTGCGGTCCTTATCGGAATACAGGAAGAACTCACACTGGCGGATCAGTCCCGTCTCGCCATCGATCTGGTGCAAAAGGTCGTAGATGCGGAGAATCTGCTCCGGCGTGTAGGGCGGGCGCGCTTGGTGGCGGTCGGGGAACGTTGGATGCGGGATCAAGATGTCCTCGGGAATGTCGTACGGCACGGGCTGGTTGTCGAAAACGACCTTGGGAAACTCCGTGTACGGGAAGGTTTCCCGATACAGGTTGGGTCTGTCGACATCGACCACCCGCAGGCTCGCGTTGGACATAACATTCTCCATTACAAGACACCGGTCAGAAGTCGAATTCCCAGTCTGCGGCGACGGTTCACCCGCCTCCAGTCCGGGAACCGAGAAGAATCCGAAAGTACCCCCGTCATGCCAGAACAGGGACCCGGGTCCCCAAGTGCACAAATCCGCCCT
Organism: uncultured Pirellulales bacterium; assembly: GCA_964354535.1. Classification (GTDB taxonomy): domain Bacteria; phylum Planctomycetota; class Phycisphaerae; order Sedimentisphaerales; family Anaerobacaceae; genus PLanc-01. The sequence goes on along the minus strand of CAYHAJ010000201.1, from coordinate 1,055 downwards.
TGGGAGCCCGCCCCATGCGCCAAGTCGCGTGGGAGAACCCGCGCGGCTCTGACTTGCTGCGGTCGGGCCATCCGGCCAGACGGATACGATACCATATGGGCGACGGTTTTCCAAGGGTTTCCCCGGCAAGGGCGAACCGCACTTGCCGGCCGTGGCTCTCATCGGCAGATAGCCCCCCGCAATCCGAGGGATTCTTAGCCTCCAGCCGGGGGCCCTCGTCGGTATCGCCGGTTGCTCTGCCCCGTCGCGGGCGCGACGGGTCGTGGTGCTCGCCCTACCGGAACGCGGCGACCGCGCTTCCGACCGTCGCAGCCCGCCCCCTACGCCCGTGGATGCGGGAAAATTGGCTTTGTTTTCCAGGCCATTCTGCACCCGAATCGCCCCTAACCTATGCACCACAAAGGACTTGGCCAAAATCGGCGGCGGACGAAATTGGGTTTGTTTCGCAGGATTGCTCCTCGGCTACCACCCCGGTGATGCCTGCGTCCGGCGTCTCCGCAGCAGGGGCATCTTGCCCATGAGTAGCACGGCCGTCCCGGCCGTGATTGCCGCCAGCGTTTGCCACCCCGGCGCGGGAAAGGTCGGCCGGCAGATGGATCTGTTGCGTATTCATGGGCGGCACGCCCCGGCTACTGGTCGGCGTCGCTTCAAGCCCTGTGGACTCCCAAATTGGGTTTGTTTTCCGTAGCACGGCGGGAGGCGAAGTGCTCATAACTGCCGTGCCGCACGGAACTTGGCTCGGGTCCGGCTCGCAGCAAATTGGGTTTGTTTCGCACAATTGCCCCTGCTCGCTTGACACGTCACACTTCAAACCTGAGACGTCTTCCGAAATTGGGTTCGTTTCGCACGGCGGCTCTGCCGCAGGTTCAAATGTGAAGTGTGAAGTTGGAAGACCCCGAGGGATCGCCACCTCGCCCCATTCACTTGAAACTTGACACTTCAAACTTGAAACTTCTCCGTCAATTGGGTTTGTTTTCCGTAGCACGGCGGGAGGCGAAGTGCTCATAACTGTTGTGCCGCACAAGACTTGGCTCGCCTCCGGCTCGCCGCAAATT
>CAYHAJ010000200.1:0-8679 GCA_964354535.1 uncultured Pirellulales bacterium | reverse complement strand
CGAAGCCGCGCTGGGTGATTCGTGCCATTCGTGGTTCCTATCTTCTTATCTGGTCCGGACTTGCATCAAGCCACCACAACCATCTGGAAACGTTTTTCAGTTGTTACGGGTTAGTAGTACAGAGAACTCTTGACCGCGAAGGGATCAACCACTTATCCGCAGAGTCACGCAGATTTCCAACCGAGAGCTGAAAACCGGGAACCGGCAACTCCTCCGCAACGGCCCGCCGCCCCCTTCCCACCCTTCACACGTGAAACCCTTCGCACCTTGCGGCGGAGCCGCCCCCCTTGTCACCCCGGACGCCGATCCGGGGCGGGAACGGACCTCTGGCAACTGCTCTTTCGACACGGATGCACGCGGGAGGAACACGGATTTCTCCTCGGAAGAAGTACCTGGCACCTTCAGCTCCTCTCAAGCGGAGTCACGCCCATTCCTCCGGAAGAGTACTTGGCACCGCCTCTATCGTAAGGCAGCGTTCAGCACCACGACTTGGATGCTCACACCGGCACTTGACAATCCATGAGCTTGCGCTTCCAGGAGGGCCTTCGCCCCTTCAAGAGACCACCTGGCGCACTTCTTCCGACGGCTATCCTCGGTGTCCCACTGATCGCAGTCGTACCAACCTACGAGATAGATGCCGTGTTGACAGGCAGCATCTTTGAGGTATCGATTAACGAGCTGCGCCTCCATGGCTGTCTCAAGCTCAGGGTGCCAACAACCTTTTGTCTCAATGATGACACGTACCTGATCGAACGTGTCTTCTGCAATACCTGGAATCACAGCGGTCACGTGGATGTCGGTCTTCTCTCCGCGTCGTATTTCCACCTCCCTCGCGACCACAATTCCACGCTTCTTGAATTCGGATTCGAGGTTCCGTTTGATCCAATCCGAGAGATGGTTTTCGTCCTTAGGGCGAAACCTTTTCTTGGTCCGCTCATCCCATAGGTCGTGTGCAGCAAACGTTTCGCCTTGGAGTACGCCCTGTAATCCTTGAAGTGCCTCAACCAGGGTTTCTTGAAGCTCATTCGCATCCCTGACCAGAACTGAGCCAGGCTGTGACGTGATTTGAAGGAATTCTTCCGGTCGAAGCGGCCGCCAGGTCGACTCAAGCATGTTCTTCCTTGCTTCGAGCACCACGGTCTTCAGCCAGCCCAGTTCTGGCAGTTCTGACGCGACGCGACGCAGTGCCTGATAGGATGCTGGTGTTCCCGCCTTTTCCAGAATGTTAACCAGTGCGTTCCGCAGGTCACGCGCGGCATCGTCCTTGGTCGGCGAATAAACATCATCATAGTACGGGTCTGCGGAGTAGGGGAAGTGACGAACAAGCCAGATGAAAAGGTCGGCTAAGTCGTCCTCAGTCAATCTGCTGGCAAATTGACCAATGTTGTTATGAAGGCTGTATGCAAACTCGCGCATGAGTTCACATCCGAAATCGGGGTCGTTCTGCAGCACTGGAGAGACGATTCCCCAGCCAGCCTCATCCGTTGATCTAATTAACGCGAGCGCTGCTTGAAGAGCAATCCCACGTCTTGTGTCATCCTGGGGGACCGGCAACGAGAGTCTCGCGCTAGCCAGTTCTACAGCTCTGGCGTCACCATGTGCCCGCAAGATAGCCAGGAGTCTACCCCAACAGAGAGGATTCGCTTCGGCCTGTTCAAGCAAACCGTACGTCGTGTCAGACATGCGGCGGTCCCAGATGTCTTCTACCAACTCTACCGCCGAGAAGTGTTGGTCTCCTTTTTGGATCTGGTGCTGGAGGTTCCGTGTCAGAACTTCCAGCACTCTGTCAGGTACCTTCCCATGGGCAATCGAGATCAGGAGCTTCTGAATACCCTCATTCTCGTTGAATCTGAAGGGACCAAAAAGGACTGGAGTCCAATAGGCCCAGACTCCATCTGAGAGGTCATCTAAGTTATCTGGGCGTTCCTTCAGGAGAAGGATAAATGCTTTACACGCCGCAATGTCTTTCTCATCTCCTTTCCCATCCAAGAGTCCTGCATCGTCGAACGCATTCTTCGCATTTAGATAGGTTACGGCTCCTTCAAGAATTCTCGCGCGAGTCTTCTCATCCGAGTTTTTCCAGCCGGGCAACGCTGTAATATCCGGATTGAACAGGTCCTGATATGACTCGCTTGTATCCTCCAACACCATCTCCCGGAGCAGCATCCACCATGCGTTCTGATTGCCTTCCTCAAATCGTGTCAACCAGCGTTGGATGCGGTCCCTGGGCAGCCAGTCCAACAACTTCGGCTCTTTCTTCTGCTGCCACTTCTGGCTCTTCTCATATCGCTCTTTCAGGAGTCGCGCCTCTTGGCTTCCCAGTTCAACCGGTGTGAATAGCGATCTGGATTCCTTCTCGAGCTCTCGCGACTCTGTGCGAGCATAGAAGATGAGATCATATGTTGCTCCGGATGGTTCGGCCCAATTGAACAAGTTCCACACAACCATAGCCCACACAGACTCCGCGGGCTGGGATGTTGAAGCCAGCAATTGTTCGACACACCATTCGAGGTCGTCGGCGCGCACGATGCGAGGCGAAGTCCTTTCCGTCACGAGATTAAAGATTGCGTCAATGGTCACGCCTTGCGCGACTATGGCCTGCGTGAGCCTTCGCCGCTTGTTCACGTCATCGAACAAAGACGAATTCTCGTCTATCTTTTCCTCATCGGCAATCAACTCATGGTAGTGAGTCATGAGTCCAAGGGAGGCACTCGCCAAACCTGAGAGCACGTCGGGCGCATCCATATGCTTCCAAGCAAGGATGACTATCTCATCGGCCAGTTGATTGAATGACCAAGTGGGTTCCCGCTCTGCGGCGTGGCTCTTCAGCCACCTGAGAGCGCTCGGCAGACTACCGGCATCGAGGTGCTTACTGAGTTCGTATTCCGCGAAGTAGAGGTACATGCCGAGGTAGCTCTCGTGTCTGGGCGGTGTGAGACTAGCGAAAAGCTCGTCAGCGGTGATTATGTCCGGCCAGACGGCCCGAAGTGCATTCCCTTTCAGGTTGTCCCATGGATCCTCGCCAGCTTCTCCGAACGCGAGTGGACGCAGGCGGCTACGAGTGTCCTTGTCGCCGACAGACGCGAGCGCGTGCGCAGCGTTGCTGCGTAGGCGTTCCTCCTCTCTACCATCCAAGGCAATGTCGGCAAGAGCAACCTGAAGCTCCTTCACTATGCATGCTTCAACGATGTCGATCGCGGCGTTGCGCGCGAGTGAACCCTTACCGGCATTTTTTATCCAAGAGCCAAGCTGGTCAGCGAGGGTTGGATGGGACAGCTTAGCGTAATTTCGATGCAAATCCTGATCTCGGTCGTTTGTCCGACCCGTGTCGAGCGCTTTCAAGAACTCATCGACCAATTGGAAACGTTGATCGGGGCTCAGGGTTGCCTCGTCGCACCGAAGCAGTACTTGTGGCTCATTAGTCGCAATCTGGTCAAAGATGGTCTTATCATGGCTCGCAACCCAAGCGGCCGTCTGATACAGCTGAGGTACAATGTGCGCCTCCAGACCGCCAAGGTGCTGAAGAAGAGTTAACTTCTTCTGAGAACCAATACTCTTCAATTCGAGATAGCGGCTGGCGAGGAACTCCCCATATGTCTGATGCGCGAATCCCATCCGATCCGGGCCTCGGGACGAAAAAAGCCCGGTGCCCAATGCTTCACGAATATCATCTTCCGAAACCATCTGGGTGCGCGCTGTATCTGCATGTACATGATTCGCCAGCTCCGACACCATGATCTCATCTGTAGATCGGACATCGCCGGCAGCCTCGGTATGGATAATGGGTTTCTGACAGAACATGCTGATGGCTGCAATTCTGGATGCCACATTCAGTCGGTCCTTTCCGGAAAGCTCGCCGGAACCGCCGACTCGGCGAAGGTCTTGACGGTGGGGGTTTTGCTCCTCGCAGAGCAATTCGCATCCACTCTCATATAACTCTGTACGCGTGGTTGGGAGCGCGGCACGCTCTTTGAAGATCGAGAGAAGAAAACGCAAGGTCACCGGTTTAATCGCCAGGGGAATTACCTCCACCTTGCCGAGTGCTTCTATGAATGTGGCGCCGTCAACTCCTTCAGCGCGGGCAGCCATCTCCACATCTTTGCGGCGCAGGGGTGCCAATTCATACGCACCAAAATCGTCACTCGGCCAGAGTTTGGGCAGGCGAGCTTCAAGTACGCTCGGCCAATCGGCGGTCCGGCAGGCAATCCGCAGGCGGAGACATTTTAACCGACTCTGGACTTGCTGCAAGTGATTGGCCAGTATTGTCCCAACATGCGGCACCTGGATGCGACATTCGTCGAGACTATCCAGAAGTAGATGAAGCAGATGACTCCCGGCTCTCCAAGCGATGAACTCACTGGAATCGAACAGAGCTTGAATCAGGCGAGTCTCATCCCCGTATTCATTCAGATTGATGTATAGGAACTGATCCCCCGATGATTTGATGTCGGCTTCCAGAGCCGCGCAGAGTTCCTCCATGACGGTTGATTTGCCGATGCCAGGTTCTCCGAGGAGTGCAAGGCAGGGCCGAGCCGATATCTTTTCGAACGGCACGACATCGGATTGCACCCATGAAGCATATTTGCCCTCGGGATCGTAAAGAAATCCTCCATCAGAGAGGTTCATTCTCCCTTCACGGGGGCACCAGAAACGCTTCCAAGGATACTTCATTTGGCTTACCTGCTAACCTCAGGGAGTTCCAGGGTCGAACCCGCGCATTTCGCACCTGTGAACGCTGATAAGTCCAAGGATGCTACCTTCCACAATGCTCGCAAGGCACGAAAAGCGGCCCCTGCCATGCCAATCTTCCCTTGGGCTAGGGGCCAACCGATGGAAGGGAGCGCCCAAGGCACGTGCCGGGACTTAGCCGCCTCTCTACATCATACACACAAAAACTGGTAGAGGGAATCCACGGAGAGAAGATGAGGGGGCCATTCTGCTCCGCGTCTCGCTGCAGCCTCTGCGGTTGAATCGGGAGAAGGTGTGCACGGCACACCCTACAAAATCCGTGTTCCTCCGTGTGAATCCGTGGCAGCGGCTACGGCGCAGGGTTAGAAGAGTGGCACGTTTGAAGGGGGAGAAGGGAAAGAAATGATCAGCGTCCATCCGCGTTCATCGGCGGTCAAAGAGGGGTGCCAGTTGTCAGTTCCCGGTTCACCGTTGGAAATCTGCGAAAATCGGCGCAATCTGCGCTTAACTGGCAGTAGTCGGTAGTCAGTAGACGGTAGCCGGTTGACAGACAGTTCTCAGTTCCCGGTTTTCAGTTCTCGGTTGGAAATCGGCGTCCATCGGCGTTCATCGGCGGTTAGAAGAACGGTTGCCGGTAGTCGGTAGTCGGTAGTCGGCGAGATAGGGGGCAGAGATCAGGAGTCGGGGGTCAGCTACGGCCTGCGGCCTGCGGCCTACCGCCTCCGGCCTTCCGTTCGTTCGTATTACTACTTGTCAGAATCCTGTTTTCTTGCGCAGATTTCCTTGTGAAGATGCCGTAAAGCCTGGAAACACAAACGATTACGTCTCGCGCAAAGACGCAGAGATCGCCAAGGTTCATGTACTCGCCGTCCTCTGTCATCCGTCTTCTTCCCTCCGATTGGCGTCTGCTTACAGTGTCTCCCCCTATATACCGGCGTGTTGCACGAATTCGTCGAAAAAAATGGATGTCGCCATCCTCAGAAATTGCTGTAAGTCCTTGTTCCTACCTGAATAAAGAAAATCTCACCGCCGGACCGTTTTCGGTTCCGGACTGTTGCACGAATTTGACTATTCCTACCGATACGCTGGGATCCAGTTGCCTCTGGATTCCGCGAGGCACGTGCCTCAGGAATACTGCCTGTGCCTGATAAGGCCCCGGCTGTGCCGGAAGACCCCAAGACCCGCCTGAAGGCGGCACTCCGAACCTTCTTTACTCATCGTCTTGGCCAACCCTCAGTCGCGATGCGGCAGGGCCGGGCCGCGCCAGATGCTGCCGCCGAAGGTGGTGACGTAGAGCAGGCTGTCGTCGGCGGGGTCGAAGGTCAGGCGCTGGATGTTTGAGAACGGCAGGGCGTCGAAAGGCTGCCAGGTCTGGCCATTGTCTTGCGAGAGCCAGAGACCCGCGCCGGGGGCACCCTCCGTGAGCGTCATATAGATCCAGCCGTCGTGCTTCGGGTGGGAGTAGCCGCCGAAGGTCTGGCGAGCTTGGCGGCCGATACGATGCCAGGTTCGGCCGGCGTCGGTCGTCCGCCAGAGGCCGCCGGACTGGTCGCCGCCGCCGGCGTCGCAGATGCCTACCAGGATGATGTTGCTGTTTTGGGGGTGGACGGAGAAGTCTTTGGGATAGAGGAAGAGCTGCGACGTGTTGACCTTCTCCCAGCTCTCCGCGCCGTCTCGGGACCGATAGAGGCCGACGCCTTCGCTCATGAGCGGCTTGCCCTGGGCGGGTCGGGCGGCGCAGATCATCGCGAAGAGCGTACCGTCCTTATGCAGGATAACGCGGGAGACGCGCATGTTCAGTGGATGGCCCAGGCCGGCCTTCTTGAGCGTCCAGGTCTTGCCGTCGTCGGTCGATTTGTAGACGCCTTCCATGAAAACGCCGGCGTAGAGGGTGCGGGCGTTCTTCGGACTGCGCGGGTCGAGCACGATCGAAGTCACGGGTCGCAGCGGCAGACCTTGGGCTTCCGGTTTCCAGGACGCGCCGAAATCGCGCGAGATGCACACGCCGCCGGGGCCGGTGTGGCCGTGCCGCTCGGAGATGATGTTGTCGTTGGGGATATCGTGCACGCTGGAGAACCCGCCCCACATCTTGCCCGGGATTTCGGGGTCAAATGCGATCTCGTAGCAGGTGTTGCGCCACGGGGCCCAGGTGTTCTTATCCCACCAGATCCAGGTCTTGCCGCTGTCGAGGGACCGGGCAAAGCCGATGTCCGTATAGGCGATATAGTGTCGGTTCGCCTCGAACGGATCGATGTAGTAGTTCCAAGTCGTCGTGACCACCAGGCCCGTGCAGGCCCACGCGGAGCCTGGCTTGGGCTGTTGCCCCGGGGCTGGGTAGGTGTCGCCATTGAACCACGTGCGGCCGCCATTGTGGGTGATATAGGATTGGCTCCAGACCAGGACCAACCGGGTTGGGTCGCTGTTGCAGATCGCAGCGCCGAAGGGCGTATCGCCTCCTTTGTACGACTGGCCCGCCGAGGCGGTGACGTAGTTGGGCGCGACGTTGTACTCTTTGAAACGCGGGTCCTGGAAGAAGGTCGCCCGCCAGGTGTCGCCGCCATCCTCGCTGCGATAGACGGTCTCATGGTGCGGCGGATGAAAGCCGGTGCTGGTGTTTGTGACGTACACCGTCAGCGGTCGGGTATCGGTCGTCAGAATCTGCTTGTACTGTGCGATGGGACCGTAGGAATACTGGTCGGCCTTCGTGGTATCCAGGTTGATGCCCCGGCCCATCGCCGACTGCCAGGTCTCGCCGCGGTCCCGGGAACGGTAGACGCCCCCGCGCAAGACGCCATTCTCCAGCTTGCTGGTGACGGTGCAATAGAGCATGGTGCTGGTCGCATCCGAGCCGCCGGCGAATCCCTTGATTTCGATCCAAGGCAACCCCTCAGTCTTCTCGACCCACGTCTGTCCACCATCATCGCTGCGCCAGATGCCCGCGTTCGCGGCGGCGAACATGCTTGCCCTTGTAGCACCGTCCGCCGTGGCGAGGGCATCTTGCCCTTGTTTTTTTGTGGCGAGGGCATCCCGCCCTTGCACATCCGCCGACCGTGGGTCGTCGTTCCGAACAAGGCCAAGATGGCCTCGCGACGCAAGGGCGGGACGCCCTCGCCACGGCGGCTGGGCCACATGACTGAAATGAAATCCGATCACCTGGCCCTGCGGACCTGGGCAGGCGGTCCAGGTCACGCCCGCATCGTGCGATACCCGGCACTGGCCGTTTCGTGTGCCGACGAGCATAGTGCTCGGGTCGGAGGGACAGATCGCGATTTCGCCCGCGAGCGAGTCTTTGAGATCGCCAATAGCCGTGAAGGTCCGGCCCCGGTCCCTGCTGACCTTCAACCGGCCGCCGGAAGAGGCATAGACCACGTTGGGATCGGATGGGTGAAAGCCGGGCCGACATTGGGTGTCGGTCCGCAATTGGGCCTGATGGATCATCCGCCAGTGATGGTCGCCATCTTCGGAGATATAGGCGGCGCTCATGTCGCAGTTGATCATCATCAGATTGGGATCGACGGGCGAGATCGCGGGACTGAACATGCCGCCTCCGCCGGAGAGGCCCACGGGCTCCCAATTTCGGATTGCGGATTTCGGGTTGCGGATTTGCGCTTCGCACCAGCCGCACGCGACCAACAACAGCAGTGATGCTGTCGATCCGAGGCATTGGGGACATGAGAAGAACCTACGGCGTTTCATACGTGCTCCTACCGCTCCGGCTACCTCAAAATGGTGGGTGGCAGCGGCAAGCGGAGACTGGGCTCGGGGTCCCCAACGCCCAATTCCGCGTTGGGGAGCCCCTCCCAATCGCGATACATCGCGATTGGGGACCCTCTTCGGAGCTTGCCGCTGGCGTCGAGGCCCATGTACGAGCCATCGGCAAGCTGGCGCTTGCCGCTGCCACCCGATTCTGGATCCCTGTGATGGTAGGACGACGGCTCATTGGCTGATGCACTCCCGCATGATCCGCAGGTACTCGCGGCAGGTGTCCTT
>CAYHAJ010000199.1:0-17463 GCA_964354535.1 uncultured Pirellulales bacterium | reverse complement strand
CGCCAAGGTCCTCGATGCCGGAGCCACCGAGACCGGCCGGCCCTACTTCGTCATGGAACTGGTTCAGGGTGTCTCCATCACGGAGTACTGCGACAAGAACAACCTGAGCACCAAAGACCGGCTGGGCTTGTTTCTCCAAGTCTGTAACGCCGTCCAGCACGCCCACCAAAAGGGCATCATCCACCGGGATATCAAACCCTCCAACATCATGGTCACGCACTTGGACGGCCGGCCTCTCCCCAAGGTGATCGACTTCGGCATCGCCAAGGCCACCAACCAGCGTTTGACGGAAAAGACGCTCTTTACCCGCTATGCGCACCTCATCGGCACCCCGGCCTACATGAGCCCGGAGCAGGCCGAACTGAGCGCTCTGGACATCGACACCCGCTCCGATATCTACTCGTTGGGCGTGTTGCTCTATGAACTGCTCACCGGGACCACGCCCTTTAGCGAAGAAGACCTCCGCAAGGCGGGCTACCTGGAGATGCAGCGGGTCATCCGGGAACAGGAACCCGCCAAGCCCTCCACCAAGCTCAGCACCCTCGGCGAAACCTTGGCCGATGTAGCAAAGCACCGCAATTCGACTCCAGACCTGCTTCGGAAGGCCGTGCGGGGTGATCTGGACTGGATTGTGATGAAGTCGTTGGAGAAGGACCGCCTCCGACGCTACGAAGCGGCAGAGGCTCTGGCTCTGGACATCCAGCGGCACCTCGAACACCGCCCGGTCCTGGCGCACGCGCCTGGCACGGGATACCGCCTGCACAAGTTCCTGCGCCGACACCGAGCTCAGGCCGGCGCCGGACTGGCGTTCGCGGTGCTGGTCGCTGTCGTGGTAGTCGTTCTCTCCATCTGGAACCGGGATCGACTGCAACTCGCCCAAATGGAAAGCCGTCGGCATGAGGAGATCCTGTCCCAAGCGCGCCAGTATCTCACCAAGGCGGACCATGCCAAAGCCCTTGAGACAGTCGAATTCATCCTCGACAGTAGGCATGTCGGCCCGGCCGCGCGTCTCTTGAAGGATCAGATTCTGAACGATCTTTACGAGAAAGTGAGCCAATGTACGCGCCGGATCGAGGCCGACCCGATGGAGGCCAAAGCCTACTCCGACCGTGCCCATTACTACGACTGCCTGCACGAACGGGCAAAGGCCCGTGCCGACATGGCCTGCTGGTCGGCCCTCCAGCGCCAACGCGCGTTTCGGGATTTGTGGTTCGGCGCGGCGCAAAACCCTACGCGCGTCATCGACGGTCCATCCGGCTATCAACTCGTCGTCTCTGCAGAGAAACCCGTGAATGAGATTCCAGTAATGTCTGTTGCCTTTGGGCAGAAGGGAAGGTGGGAAATGAAGGTGTTTGAGATTCCTATGTTCGTGATGTCACTGGTTGGATTTGGTCTTTTCTCAGGTCTGGACACGGCATCCAGCTATGCGGATTTCACGTTCGGTGAGCCGGTGAACCTCAAGACGACCATTCCGGCACTTGACCCTCTGCACGACGTGATCGTCGAATGCCTCTCTCCTGACGGGCTGGAGATGTACATCATGTCGGACCGCGCCGGGGGATACGGTAGTTGGGATTTGTGCGTGCTGAGACGCGCCTCGCCTGGCGACAGTTGGGGTCCGCTGGAGAATCTGGGCCCTGCCGTCAACAGCCCAAAGGATGACGGCAGAGCATCTATCTCGGCGGACGGACTCACCCTGTACTTCATGTCGAACCGACCGGGCGGAGGTAGCAGTGACTGGAACATATACACGGCCACGCGCGCGTCCAAGAGCGCCCCCTGGGGACCGGCGGTGAAAATGGGCCTCCAGATAAACGCCCCTGGTACTATAAGCCTCTCCCCTTGGGTATCAATGGATGGCTTGGAGCTTCACTTCGCATCAAGAAGGGCGGGGGGCTATGGCAATTTTGACATTTACGTAGTGAAACGTGCGACGGTGAACGACCCCTGGAGCGATCCGGTGAACCTCGGCCCGACGGTGAACAGTCCGTACTTTGAGGGGCACCTCTCGCTTTCGCCGGACGGGCTGTTGCTCTTCTTCTGTGACGACAATCTCAATACGCCCCGCCCGGGAGGTTATGGCCGTGGCGACATGTGGATGGCCAGACGCGCGAGCCTTTCCGATCCCTGGCAGGCGCCGGCGAATCTCGGACCCCAGGTCAATGGGCCCGCATTCGACTCTACTCCACGCATCTCACCCGATGGACGTACGCTGTACTTCTGGAGTGGTTTGATTGAGAATAGCAGCACCTGGAACACCTGGCAGGCTCCCATTATCCCCGTGGTGGATTTTGACGGCAATGGCAAGGTGGATGCGAATGACCAAGCCATTCTGGCGAGCCACCAGGGCCAGAACTACCCATTGTGCGACATTGCCCCGTTTGCCTGGGGCAACGGCGTCGTGGATGCGAACGATCTGGCCGTCTTCTCGGAGTACATCGGGAAGAAACTGGTCGATCCGACGCTGCGGGCGCACTGGGCCCTGAACGAGATCGCCGGCAGCGTGGCGATCGACAGTGCCGGCTCACATGATGCGCTGATTGCCGGCAAGGTCATCTGGCAACCGGCCGGCAAGGTGGGCGGAGCACTCTCATTCGATGGGAAAGAGAACTTCATGCGTGCACTCACGCCTGTTCTCGATCCGGCCACCGGGCCATTCAGCGTCATCGCCTGGGTCAAGGGCGGCGCTGCCAACCGCGTGATCGCGTCGCAGGTCGGGGGAGCCGATTGGCTCTATCTGAATCAGTTCGGCATGTTGACCACCGATCTGAAGGCCTCCGGCACGAGCGGACAACCTCTGACTTCCAGCGCCTACCTCCTCGACGACCAATGGCATCGCGTGGTCTTGACTTGGGACGGCACGAATCGGGCGTTGCACGTGGACGGGGTCGAGGTCGCCAAGGACGCGCCGTCGAACCTGACGGCCGCGAGCGGCAACCTGCAGATCGGCTGTGGCAAGAGCGTGGCGCCAACCACCTTCTGGACGGGCTTGATCGACGACGTCCGGGTCTACAGCCGGGCTGTAGCGCCATGAGGCGACCCGGCGCGTGGTACGCGCCCTGCGAAGGTTGATCGACAATTGGGGTACGAACCAGACGCTCTGCGACATCGGGCCGATGCCTTGGGGGGACGGCCAGGCGGACATCGAGGATCTGAAGGTCTTCATGACCTACTACGAGAAGGCGAACCCGCCGGCACAACCGTAGGGGTAGCCCCCTGTGGCTACCCCAAGACCGGGCAGGCACAGGGGCCTGCCCCTATGTGATCGTGGGCTGGCGGATAACGGAGCCGCCAGCCCTTGTTGCTTCCGGTGAAGTCCGGGCGAATCATGATTCACCGTACCCGCCGACGACCTCTTTGGCCTCATCGCGACCGTCGCCTCCCACGCCATGGTTCTCCTGCCTCGGGGGACATACGCCGAGAAGTCACAGTAATACTGTAGGGATTCAGGTCAGATAATACCGTCGGCCGGACAGAAAAAAGTTGCATCGGAGTAGGAATCGGGTACAATGCACCTATGAGCAGGTGTGGCCCTGACTCATGGGTCGAAGGGGCAGCACGCGGGTGCCAGTTTCATTCCAGATTTGGGCACGGCGACCCGGTAGAGCGGAACGGGATCCCAAACGCGAAGGGTCGCGTTGGGGAACCCAGTCACCTGAGTCGGTGAACGGATGCGAGGGTCATTGGGAGTGGATGAAAAGGATGCATCATCTTTCGGCATTTCAAGTCCCATCCTGCGCACTCCCAGGGCGGCCATTTCTAACGGAAAGGAGGTACAGAGCAGGCATTTTCGCGGGGTGACGTGTGTGTGTGGGTTCGCGAACAATCGATCATCTCTTTTTAGGTAGGAGCAAGCTATGTCACGAAAATTTGTTAGTCTGACGGCGCTGGGCCTGCTGCTGGTTGTCACCGGCAGTGCGGGTGCCCAGATCGGCTCGGCTGGCTGGCGGGCGGAGCGCGTCGGCGATGGCGTGGACGGCAGTGTCTCGGTGGCGGATACCACCTATACGGTCATCGGCGATGGGCACGACATCTGGGACAACTCCGATGGCTTCCAATACATGTACAAGGAGCTCATCGGAGACGGCTCGATGACGGCGCGCGTCGTCTCCATCGGGCCGGGCTCGAATACCTGGGCCAAAGCCGGCGTGATGATCCGCCAGAATAATACAGGCCCGTCGCAGCACGCCATGACGGCGATCACTGCCAACACCGACGGCAGCGCAGGCAACGGTGCGAGCTTCCAGCGGCGGGTTGCCAACGGGGGGGGCGGCTCGAACGCGGATTCTGGGTCCGTCGTCGCGGCTCCCTATTGGACCCGGATCGTACGCACCGGCAATAGCTTCACCGGCTTCATCTCGGCGGATGGCACGACTTGGACGCAGTTGGGCAGTGCGGTCACAGTCACCATGACGGACCCCGTCCTGATCGGTCTGTGTGCCACGTCACACGCCGCGGGCGAGCTGCGGACCATGACGTTCGATAACGTCAATTTCACCGGCAATGTCAGGGACTGGGCGCCAAGGGCCTCGTCCCCCGTTCCGGCCAACGGCGAGGTGGATGTTACCAGCCCGCTGTTCCAGTGGACCGCCGGCCTAGGGGCCTTGACGCACGAGGTGTACTTCGGCACGAACCCGAACCCGGGAGCTGCCGAGTTGGTGGGCGTGCAGCCGATCGCCATGTATTTTCACATCCCCGGACTCACGCCGGGCGCCACCTACTACTGGCGCGTGGATGAGACCGACGCCGCCGGCGTCAAGACGGTGGGCGATGTCTGGAGCTTCATCGTGATGCCGCTGACCGCTCACGCCCCCAGCCCAAAGGATGGCGCCCTGCTCAAGGGAACCGGCCCCGCGCCTAAGCTGAGCTGGACCGCAGGGCAGACCGGTGTCTCACGGAACGTGTATTTTGGCACGGACAAGGCGAAGGTCACCGCCGCCGATGCCAGCACCGCCGTGGGCAAGGCGCAGGCGGAGACCACCTTCGACCCCGGCGCTCTGGAGCCGTTGACCACCTACTACTGGAAAGTCGACGAGGTGGATGCCGCCGGCGCCGTGCAGGCTGGCGCGGTCTGGAACTTCCGCATCACCGATAAGGCCACCGACATGAACACCGACAACTGGGCGGTGGGGATCGCGACGGCTGGGCCCAAGTACGTGGCCACCTATGTCACAAACGGCACCTACGATATCGGGACCTTCGGCGATGAAATGACCTACGAGTTCGTCGTGCGCTGCAATCCGGCGGAGACCATGACCAGCCTGGCCCTGATCGGCCGCATGGACTTCGGCGCCACCAAGGTGGGGCTCAAGTACGAGCAGTGGGAGAATACCAAGACGTACGGCGCGACCGCCTTCGGCGTGATGGACTATGATTACAGGGTCCCCAACGCACCCGGGGAGTACACCCATCTGGCCTTTGTGGCCAGCAAAGCGGCCGGGGCAACGGACCTGTACGTCAACGGCGTTCTCAAAGGCAGCGTCCCGGTTGTGGCCGTCCTGTCCGGTTCGGTCGGCATCGGCCGCGCCATCCGGGCCAACGGCACGTTTGTCGACAACTTCGACGGCGACATCTTTGGCGTGGCGATCTACGACATGCTTCTTACCGCCGAGCAGATCGCGGCGAATGCCGACAAGTACTTCAATCCCATTGCCATCACGGATCCGGATCTCCTGATCCACTATGACTTCGAAACCGGTTCCGGCACCCTGGCCATCGACCAGTCCGGCCATAGCAACCACGGTATGTTCATGGGCAGTCCGAAGTGGGTCACGGGTCTCTTTGGCGGCTGCGTATCCATTGATATTGCGACCCTCGACTACATCCAGACTGCGGTGCCTCTGAACATCAAGACCAACACCGTTTCCGTCACCGGCTGGGTGAAACACGACAAGCTGCCGGCGGGGTGGTCCGGAATCCTGACCCACCGCGGCACCAGCCCGGGTTGCCTGGGTCTGCAGCACGATGGTACCGAACTGCGCTATATGTGGGGTGCGGATGTCTACTGGTCGTTCTCCTCAGGACTGAAGCTTCCCAACGGCGAATGGTACTTTGCCGCGCTGGCCATCTCCCCGACGCAGGGCAAGCTGTATCTCAATGGGATTGACAAGACCGCGACCAATGTGGCTCCGCATGAGCCGACCAACTTCGACAGCCTGATTCGCGTCGGCCGAGACCACAACGACGGCCGAATCATGACCTCCCTGATCGACGAGGTCCGATTCTACCAAAAGACTCTGACGGATGTCGACATTCAGAGATTCGTTCTGGCGGACGTGACCGCTCCCGGCGACGCCGTTCAGGGTGTCCCGAACGACGGGGTTGGGCCTGGCTGGCCGGCCAACGAGCATCCGGCGTTGGCGATTGATAACAACGTCAACACGAAGTTCCTGCATTTCAAAGGCGGGAAGCTGCCGACCGGCATTCAGGTCACTCCGGCTGTCGGCTCGACCATTGTCACGGGTCTGACGTTCACCACGGCCAACGACGACTACGGCCGTGATCCGGTCAAGTTCGAGCTGTCCGGCTCGAATGACGGCATCAACGGACCGTGGACGGTGATTGCCGCCGGTGACGTCGTCGATTTTGCCCAAGCCACGTTGTGGCCGCGGTTCACGATGAATGCCACGGCGATTTCCTTCGCGAACACGGTGGAATACAAGCACTACCAGCTTCTGTTCCCCGCGCTGCGAGATCCCGCGGCCGGCACCCTGATGCAGATTGCCGAGGTGGAACTCCTGGGCGTTGTCACGCAGCCTCCGAGCCTGCTGGTCAACGGCAACTTCGAGACGGGTGCCCTGGAGCCGTGGGGCGCCTGGGGCGGCGGCGGCCAGACGGCCACGGCCGCTGTGGTGAAAGACTGCGCGGGCGCGGCGGTTGCCGAAGGTCCGATCGAAGGCAGCTACTGCCTCAACGTGAAGGTCTCCGGCCCCAGCACCAATTTCTGGGACTGCGCCTTCAATATCGCGCCGCCCACCTTCGAGAAAGGCAAGAAGTACACCCTGTCCGCCTTCTTCAAGGTCGCGAGCGGCACGGGCAAGATCAACATGAAGCCGGAACATGGGGCCGCCAACTGGGAAGGCTACGGTGAGAAGCAGGTCACGATCACGGACAAATGGGCGGAATATTATGTGACCACCCCGGTATTTGAGTCCGACGTGAAACCGACGTCCCTGACCTTCCACATCGGCTTCCAGGCTCAGGAGTTCTGGGTCGATGACGTGAGGTGGTACGAGGGCGACTATGTCCCGTCGAGGTAGGGGCACGGTGTAAACCCCTCCGCTGGCCCGGCCGCCCGAGGTATGGGGCCGGCGCCAACGAGTAGCACGGTAGTGCCGGGCCAGAGTCGATGACCCGGTGGACAGTATCAATCGAGTACGGGGGCACACCTTTGTGCCCCCGTACCTTTATTCCTGCCAAGGAAGCTTCTCGGGTCTGGTCCCGTCCGCCACCAAGTAGACGGGGCGTTCCGTCACGGTGACGGTCTGGACATTCACCGGGTTGCCCTGGAGATCCACGGCTTTCCAACCGTTGCCGGCTATGGATACGGTCGTGGGCTTTGCCTCTTCGACCGCCCAAGCCACGATGATCGTTCGCCCTTGACTCTCAAAGCCATAGGCCGCCATGCCCTGCGGGGATTCCAGGCGGCCGAGCGACCGAACCGGCGGCACGAGCAGGTTCGCCAGCGCCGATTGCGTCACCAGCATCTTGCGCGGCGTGCCCGCCCACTCGAAGAAAATGCCGGCGAGGTCCTCATTGTTGAGACTGCCGATTGTGCCGGAATGATAGATGATCCGCTCGACGCCGTAGGCCAGTAGCAGCGTATCGAACTTAACCTGCCATTCGGCGGCCTCGGCCTCGAAGTCCAGCGGCTTGAGCCAAGCGTGATAGGGCTCAACGGGCTTATCATCGTCGGCGTAGTACGCCCCTTCGGTGAACCAGATCGGCCGGGCCAGCCGCGATGTCCCCATCTTCTCCCGCAGTTGCCGCAAGGGTTCTTCGTATGCTTCGGGAGCCGTCAAGCCGGGATAGACGTGCAGGTTGAGGGCATCGATCCAGCGGTGCCCTCCGGCATCGAGGAAGTCCTGGGTGTACGTGGTCGGGCCGCCGGCGATGCCGCCGATCACCAGGGCACTGGGATCGACTTCCTTCACTGCCTGATAGGCAACCTTGAGCAGCCGGACGTAGTCCGCGACCTGGTAACCCAACGTGTGAGGCAGAGAATAGTCCGTGTAGATGGGCTCATTGAGGATCTCCCAGACGTTGATCCGCCCGTGGTAGTGCTGCACCGTTTGCCGCACATACGCGGCGAAGTCGTTCAGGTTCCGCGGCATGTAGGCGGCGCGGTCCCGGTTCTCCGGATTGGCCTGAATCGGCTTCACATCGTCCCCTGCACTGGATGACCAGTTCGCCGAAGGGAAGGGCAGCAGACCGATCACCTTGAGCCCTCGCTCCAAAACGCGGTCGATCTGGTGGTCCGGCTCCGCGAACTCGAACCGGCCCGGCTGTGGCTCCACATCGTGCCATTTGAGCGACCAGTCCCGGAACCAGCCCAGGCCGATCTGCTTGCTCAGGTCCAGCAGGTGCGGCCACGGGTAGGCGTGGTTCATCCCGAACAGGCTGTCCGGATTCGAGTAGGGCGTGACGACCGCAAACCTCATCGGGCGCGTCAACGCGACCTCCGCTTCGGGGCTTTCCACCCGCAGGCGGTAGAAACCCTTCCGCGTCACGCCGGGATGAAGGGGGAGCGTCGCATGCTCGGATGGGGCGACTTTCACGCTCAGGTCGTCCTCATGGACCGTGGCGTCGTCGAAATCGGTTGTGTTCAGGTGCAGGCGGACGGATTGTGAGATCCGGCCCGTGTTGAAGATGTGCGCCGACATCTGCGGCGCGCCGCCTTCCGGGAACAAATTGCCCACCTGCGCCGATTCCACTCCGACCTCCACCGTAGCGCGTGGCTGATAGTCCGTCGCTTGCTCGCCTTTCTCAAGCTGCACCGCGTCGATCCACGCCGTCCCCGCGTCCCGTTTCGACGCCTCCAAATCGGGTCCCAGCGCCACGAACACCTGAGAACTCTGCGGGCGGAACGTGAAGCTGTAGCGTTGCCAGGAACCGGTGAGGGTCACCTGTTTCCGCAAGCTCCCCCGGAACGCCTGTCGGATCGAGAGCACACCGGCCAGGTCGGTTGGCTCGGCCTTCAGATAGGCGGATAAGGTATAGGCGGCACCTGGCTCGACTGTGATCCAGCCCTGATTGGCGAGCAGGGGTGCCTTGACCGGCACGCGGTAGAGGGCGAAGTAATCGAAGTAGAAGACGGGGATCGTCTCAGGCGTTAGCGCGATCTTGAAACTTGAGTCGTGGATCTTCCCGGCGGTGCTATCGACCGAGCCGACGAGCATATTCAGGTTGCCTGCCCAACCCGGTACGTCGGCAATGCTGCCCCAGCCGCTGGTGCCGCATTCGAAGCTGCTGTTGCGCAGAAGATTCACGCCGGAGGCCGGGGGAAGGACTTCGGTGTATTTCTGCTCCACGGGCGCGGACGGCTCCAGTCGCACGTTGTCCAGCCAGAATGTGCCCGTCGAGGTGTACCAGAACTGGAGCCGAACGTGGTCGGAGATCGTCGCGGTGGCCTGGAACACAAATTCGAATTCCCGCCAGGCGGCGCGGGCCCGAAACGACTCGTCAAGGCCACAATTCTGCCACACCTGTGTGTCGGAGATCGCGACGTGGACCCCGCCGCCGGGAATGCCTTGCTCCTTGGCGGCGAACGAGATCCTGTACCACTGGCCCTTTTCCAGCCGGAGCGTGTTCAACTGGCAGAGCATCGCGTGACTGGCCGAGCCAGTGCTCGTGAACTGCGTACACTGGAGCTTCTGGCTGAACTGCCCGGTGAAGCCCGCGTCGCGCGCCCAGTTCACAGTGACGCCCTTGTCCCCGGAGAACTGCCAGAAGTCCGCCATGCCGTCACCGTTCGTATCCAGCTCGAAATCCCCGTTGCGAATCATGTCCGTTCCCTGGCCGGAACACAGGGAGAAGGTTGCCATGACGATCAGTGCGATTGCTGCTGCATCTCCCAGGGCGTGTTTGAAAAGCCGGTTTATCGTGGCATAGGCTTCCAGCCCATGAATCCTCGGCAGGATGCCGATGCCGCCAAGTCCCGCGGGCAAGATGCCCGTGCCACTTTTCAGATACCTTCTCAAATGTATGTTCATCTTCGTGGTGTCCTCCAGATCTGCGTTTGCAGGATTCCTTTGCTTGAGCCAATGGATATGATAGCGTCACAGGTTCGCGTGATGAAGTCGCTTAACAAGAATCTCCGATGTGGAGGACCGGCCGCCATGAATCGACTATTACAGGTACTCGTGTTGTATGTGATGCTCTTTGTGGGCACGGTGCTGAGTGCAGAAGGGGCTCAAGGCCCGCGTCTGTCGGATGCCGAGTTGCTCGCGTGCCTCGACCCGGATTTCGCCGGGTTAAGCCAGGTGATCGCTGCGCGCGACGCGGGCCAGACCTCATCGGCACTCTCGGCACTGGCGGGCTTCGTGCGTGCGCGCCAGGAGCCGGGGGATTCCGGCCCGCGGGCCCGGCGAAGTCGTGAAAGCGGCACGGCGGCGGCCGAGAGGGTCCTGAAGCACCAATTCACCGTCGGCGGTATTACACACACCTTCGGCCCGGACGTCGACTGGGGCTTCAATCCCACTACAGCGCCGGGCTCGAAGTATGCCGCGGACAACGAATGGACCTGGCAACTCAACCGGCACGGCGATTGGGCGACTCTGGCCCGGGCCTACCAGGCCACCAGAGACGAGCGGTTTGCGAAGGAGTTCGATGTGCAGTTTGCCGACTGGGTTAGCGAGTGCCCTGTCCCCGCCGACGCCGACCAGCGGCCTTACTCCAAGTGGCGCACGATTGAGGCCGGCATCCGCATGTTCTCCTCGTGGCCGACGGCCTTCACTGTCTTTCGCACCGCGCCGTCGGTGCGGGGCGAGACCTTGCTTTCGATGGTCAAGTCGATGATCGAGCACGGCCGGTATCTGCGCCGGCATCCCACTTCCGGCAACTGGCTGACGATGGAAATGGACGGTCTCTATCATGTCGGCGCCCTGTTGCCCTTTGTGAAAGAGGTGAAGGACTGGCGTGACTTTGCGAGCACACGGCTCCTGAAGGAACTCGATACTCAAGTCTACGCGGACGGCGCCCAGATCGAGCTGACGCCCGGCTATCACAACGTGGCCCTCCGCAGTTTCCTCGGCCCGGTGGACACCGCGGCTGCCTACGGATACTCCCTGCCGGACGGGTACCGGGCCAAGCTCGAGAAGATGTTCGCCTACAACCTGTGGATCATGCGCCCGGACCGCGACGCCCCGCGCTGGAACGATTCGTGGGGCGTCGATGTCGTCGGGACGCTGAGCCAGGGACTGGCGCTCTTTCCCAGCCGCCAAGATTTCCAGTGGATCGTCACGGACGGCAAAGAAGGAACACCACCCGACCACGCGTCGCACTGGTTCCCGTACGCGGGCCAGGTCGTCATGCGCTCCGGCTGGGACCGCGAAGCCCTGTTCCTGGCCTTCGAGGCGGGCCCCTTCGGCTATGGCCATCAGCACGAGGACAAGCTGGGCGTCGTGATCTTCGCCTATGGCAAGGATCTGCTGGTCGAGGGGGGCAGTTACGCTTATGACGCCTCGAAATGGCGCCGCTACGTGCTGGCCTCGGAGGCACACAACCTCGTTCTGGTCGATGGTCAGGGCCAGGCGCGCAGAGGACAGCCACGTCAGACCTATGTCACCGACAAGCCCCTCGATCTCGCTTTCCGCTCGAACGAGCGCTACGACTACGCGCGCGGGGTCTACGACGAGGGCTTCGGCAAGCGCGACCAGCGCCCCGCTCGTCACACGCGCGAGGTGCTGTTTCTCAAGCCCGAGCGGCTCTTTGTTGTTCGCGACACCCTGGAATCCCTCGACGAGAAACCGCATTCGTACGAAGCCTTGTGGCACCTGGATGCCAACGCGGTGGACCTCGACGCCGAGAAGGGAATTGTCGAAACACGCGACGCCGGCGCCAATCTGCGCATCGTTCCGTCTTGCGAGAAAGGCGTGAAAGCACGCATCGTCAAGGGACAGGAGACGCCTACCGTCCAGGGCTGGTTGCCCTTGGGTCACGGCGTTCGCGGTGTCCGGCCTATTCCGACCATCGTTCATGAATGTGGGTCCACAGAGCCTATTATCTTGGTAACGGTATTTCAGCCACTGCGCGACGACCAAGAGGATCGCGTGGCACGCGTGTCTTCCGAGGCAGGCAAGGTCAGCATTGTCTATGCCAGCGGTCGAACCATTGAGATGACACTGCCTCCGGACTGAGAAGGCATGTGACAGGCCCGCATTCTCCAGGTAGCAGGGGGCCTGAGGCCTTCGTTTGTAGTGTGCTCGTAAGAGCATAGAGAACAGATGAAGATAACGCCTCACGGCGTCACTACGAACGAGCTGCCGCCGGACCAAATCATAAATCGTCAATCATAAATCATAGATTCTTCAGGTCCACAGGATACCTCTGCCAGGGGACGGCACCCGCCTTCGTGATGTGACCCTGGAGAGCCGTGAAGAGCTTGTTGTACATCAGATGCTTGCGACCAAGGGGCTTTTGTTCTTTCGGGTCGTCCTTGAGATTGTAAAGCTCCATCGGCTCGAAGGGACTATTCTGCAGGAGTTTGAAATCGCCTTGGCGGGCGGCGTAGTAGGCCCGGCCGCCATACCGGCCGCCGCCTTCCCGACGGACCCAGAACAAGGTGCGGTCGTCCTCGGGCTGCTCTTTGCCCATCAGGGTCAGCAGGATGCTGCGGCCGTCGATCTCGTGCTCGATTCGCACGCCGGCGACCTCGCAGATCGTTGCGAACAGGTCCATCGTCAGGGCGATGCGGTGGCTGCGTGAGCCCGTTTTGATCTCGCCGGGCCAGACGACGCAAGTCGGTTCGCGGATGCCGCCTTCGTACATGTCCCCTTTGCCCGCCCGCAGGGGTCCGTTGGTGCCGCCTATGTCGAGCTGACCGCCGTTGTCGGAGGTGAAGATCACGAGCGTATTGTCGCTTAGGCCGGTCTTCTTCAAGACGTCCATAACCTTGCCGATGCCGGCGTCGAGGTGCTCGATCAAGGCGACGAGCTTGGCCCGCTTCTCGCTGATCCCGGTCTCGCGCCGCTGGACGCGTTCGAGCCACTCCGGCGGCGGCTGGATCGGCGCGTGCGGCGCGTTGTAGGCCAGGTAGAGGAAGAAGGGCTGCTCTTTCTTCTGCGCGCGCTCGCGCAAGTAGTCGATGGCCCATTGGGTGAACAGGTCGGTCGCATGTCCCTGGGGATCGATTTCCTTGTCATTGAACCGCAGGTAATTGAAACCGTGCCGGCGATGGTTGTAGTAATCGTCCATCATGTCGCCGAGGAAGCCGTGGAAGTGGTCGAAGCCGCGCTCGTTGGGCAGGTTCGGGGAGGTCAGGCCCAGATGCCATTTGCCGACGAGAGCGGTGTGATAGCCGCTGCGTTTGAGCATCTGCGGCACCAGCACGGCCTGCGGGAACAAGTAGCCCCAATTGTTCGCGACATGCGTGCGGATTACACCAGGCACGCCGACGAGGTCGGGATAACGCCCGGTCATCAGCGCCGCCCGCGTCGGCGAGCAGACGGGGCAATTGGCGTAGAAGTTGTCAAACCGCATCCCTGCCGCGACCAGCCTGTCGATATTCGGCGTCTTCAGGTCCGTCGCCCCGTAGCAGGACAGGTCCCCATACCCCAGATCGTCGGCGAGAATGACGAGGACATTCGGCTTGCCGCCGGCCGCAGCGGCCGCATTCGCTCTTGTCGGCACGGCCAGCGCCGCCGCACCGGCCCCGATAAGTCTCAGGAAGTCACGACGAGTCTGAGCGGATTCTCCCATGCCTGTTTCTCCTCAAAAGTTCAACGGTGCGTGAGGCGCACCTGCCCGCTACTTCCGCTTCCGTTGTCTCGGGGCGGGCGGCTCAGGATAAAGGAAACTGCGCGGAATCCTGATCCACGGCTCAGCGCCGACGAGATCCTCTTCCTCGTTAGTCTGTCTCGTCCCTCGCGCCGCCAGGAGAAACCGCGCCATCATATCGACGATGCCTGTCGCGAAGACAGCGCCGGCCACAAGGGCCCAGCCGAGTTCGAGGCCGGGAATCAGGGCGTGCAGGGCATAGCCGAAAGCGATCCCCAAACCCAGGACGGGCACTGAGACAACAAGAAATGCCACCAGCAGCAGGAGAGCCGCTCCCAGAATGCTTGCCACAATGTCTGCTATTCTCTCAGATCGCATATCCGTTCAGCCCATCCTGAATTGGAGCCGGATACAGAGTGTACCGGGTCTCGAACGATGTGCCAAGAACAACCCCTCTGGGCCCTAAAAGGCCGGCCGGCATATGGTGGCGGAGCCGGAATTGGCTTTGTTTCGCACGCCGGGCAGAGGCTGGAACAGTGGAATGATGGAATACTGGAGTGGTGGGAATACTGGAGTATCCCGGGCACCGGAAATTGGGTTTGTTTCGCACAATCGGTATCGGATTGGGATGCTGGAATAATGGAATAGTGGAATGGTGGGGTTCCCGGCGGGCGGCGAATTGGGTTTGTTTCACATCCGTTCCACATCAAACCTGACACTTCACACTTCAAACTATCTTCGAATTGGGTTTGTTTTGTACAATCGACTCCCCGACGCACCGTCCCCCAGATCCCCCGGTCTGCCCAAGTTCGACTTTGTTTCGCATCATCGGCTCCTCGTAGGTTGGGCGTCCCGCCCGACAACTTCTCTGGAATTGGCTTTGTTTCGCACAATCGACTCCCGGGTCTCGCCGGGACTGCCGATTTGGCTTTGTTTGACCCGCTCGGCCCGGCGTTTGCAGTGACGCCGTGAGGCGTTATCCTCAATGTCCCTCGGAGTACGCCGCGAGCCGACGACCAAATTGGCTTTGTTTTGCCGAGGCCCGAGGGGTATCCCGTCTGCCCTAACCCTTTATGCATAAAGCACTTGCCCTTGTTTTCCCACTGCCGCAAATTGGCTTTGTTTCGCACGCCGGGCAGAAGTTGGAATAGGGGAATGATGGAATACTGGGGTATCCCGGCCGCCGGAAATTGGGTTTGTTTCGCGCGAAAGTCCACGGGGCAAGGATCGGGGATCGGGTGTCAGGCCGCTGACCCCTGACCCTGAAACCCAACCTCTGGGCCAATTGGGTTTGTTTCGCACAACTCGCCGTCGACCCACTACCTTGCTCCTCCCAAATTGGCTTTGTTTGTCCACGGTTCTTCCAACCGACTACCGGCTCCTGCCTTTTGGCTTTGTTTGGCGCAAAACCGCGCCTGGCACGGACGACACGAAGGAAAACATAGAAGTCCCATTCTATTCGTGTGATCGGTGCCATTCGTTGTTGAAAACCGTCTCTGGTGGCCGCCACCGCCGTCGGCAGTCGCCCTCACATAAGAAGACGCTTCTCGACGCTCGTATGTTTCATAAAAACCAACATTTATACAAGAGTTGCCTATTGCCGGACCAGCCCGGTGCGACGGGAGCAGAGGACGGAGGCCCGTAGGGGCGAATAATCATTCGCCCGTCCAGACCAGGGAGGACGGAAGATACGTAGAAGAGAAGGTGAGAAGGACTACCGATTACTGCTTTTCAACCACGAATGGCACTAATGACCCAGCGCGGCCTTCGGCCGCAACCAAATACCACTCGCGCAGAGACGCGGAGGCGCAGAGATCAGAGGTACAACAGCCGTCTTTCCCACCCAGCGTCACTGCATCTCTGCGCGAGACATAATCCTTTGTCTTCCAATGGTTTACGAGCCTCATCGCCAGAAATTTGCGCAGGAAAACGAGATTTGAACAAGTAGTAATGCGAAGAGGTCAACTACGTATCCGCAGATTTCACCGATTTTCGCAGATTTCCCACGGTGAACCGGGAACTGAGAACTCCTCAGCGGCTGGCCGCTCCCTTCACACCCTTCGCACATGAGGCCCTTCGCACTCTGCGGCTCCGCCGCGGGCTACCGGCTACCACTCTTGCGGTTCTCGCTCAGGGGGACATCGGGAGGTGGGCGTTGTACTTCAAGGGCTCGCGGTGGTTCGTAAAGACAAAGGCGTGTAAGTCCTGCTGTGTGTGCCTTCCATCGGTTCGTCCAGAGCACAGGGATAAGATACGTGAAACGGTCAGTTTCCCCTGACCCAGCAGTCCTGAGACACCGGTGAATGGCAGAGGCTGGGTGTTCGCTCAATATAGTGTACACCCATGCCTCCTGACGTAGCTCCAGAACTGTTGCCAGCGGCCTGGCGTCAGCTTCAACGTTCGCAAGGCCAGAACGCAACTGGCTCCGCCCTCTTTCCATCGTGACCCAGACACACACAGGCGTTGCTTGACCACCGTTTTGCAGGCAGCCTCCGTGACGCCGCTGCCCAGAGGCAGCTTCCGTTTCAAGGGATTGGGGTAACCCCTCTTGCCCTTGTTGTTCGTGTAGTATACGACCACCTGACGCAGCGCTTCATCCCGTTCGAGGAAATCCTTGCGGTCGAGAGCGGCCCTGCGAACCCCCAGTTCCTTGAGCAATCGCCCCGCGGTGCCTTGGGTGTGTTTCAACCGGTGGCTCCAATCCGTGACCCAGGCGTCTCGACTCTCGTGATCCCGCCCGAAAATGGCGGTGGCCGCTTTGCTGAGGTATTCTCGAGCATGGTAGAAATCCACGATGCGACGGTGGGTATAGGGCTCCAAGAACACCCAGTTATCCCTGGCCCCGTCCGCCACACCCACATACAACGCCGCGGGAAATCGTTCTTTGACACGCTCGATTTCACGGGCGAACTTCGCGTGGAACCGCTCTTTGCCGTACTCCGGCGTCGCCGCGCAGTAGATCGTATGCAGACGCTCGCCCTCCGGGTCGTACAGCGGGATCGAGCCGCACATCGCCTCGCGCCAGCCGTCCTCGTGCATCAGGAGACAGGTCCCATCCAGGCCAAGGCGCACCGAGGCGACCGGACCGTCCAACTCCGGCACATCGTAGTCCCACTCGGTTTCATGGCACTGGGCCACGGAGCCGACGAAATCACTGAGCTTCTTGGCGTAATTGCGCGAGAGCGTTCGGCCGTTGCATTCGAGCAGATCGTCGCAGATCGCGTCGGCTCCGAAACGCGCCTACTTTCCCGAAACCATCTGGCTGTAGCGTGGGGTTGAGTTCAGGATCATACGAGCGTCGTGTTCCAGGGGCACATACGCCCGCCCGCCTTGGCAGGTCTGGTACGTATGCCGTTCCACTGGTACGGGTCCATAGGGCGTTTCCTAGGTTTGAGGGGCATAGTTCTTGACGGTGTGTTTGACGCCGCCGACCCGGAGGGGTTCCCCGTGGGTGTCGAACTGCTTGAGCATCGGCACCATCGCGACTTGGCCGGCCTCGTTGAGCGACTGCTGCAACGCCTGCTCATC
>CAYHAJ010000198.1:0-59593 GCA_964354535.1 uncultured Pirellulales bacterium | reverse complement strand
CGACGATCCGGGCGTATTTCGAGCGGATTCAGCACGGCCGCCCGGAGCGGCGGAAGATCGCGTTAGTGGCGACGGCTCACTATCTGCTGCGGTGCATGCACGCGATGCTGGTGCGGAATCAGCCGTGGCACGAGGCGGCGTGAAAACCCGGCGGGGATAGCGCGGCGGGGGCCGGTCCTGGCCCATCGACAAGAGAAGAGGCGGTTCAGGGAAGAAAGGGAACAGGGGACTTGGGAAGGCAAGACGATGACGCGACGATCCGCGGGATTACCTGGCCGGACTCCGTTCTCGGGGACTGAGGCCACACGACCTCGTTAAGCTGACTGGAGCCGGCTCGTATGAAGATTCCTGGCACCCCAAACCGGGTGATGCCGAATAGATGTGTGGAATTCCCGCGAAAAAATCCCGCGACCGTCTTGACAACGGCTTGCTCATAGATGTCCCCAGATTCGCCCCGGAATCTTGTCCCCGGCATCCCCTCCTCTTCCCGGCTCGCACCGCGTCTCGAACAGCGGTGCGACTTGATTTCGTGGCCTTCATAGATTATCATACCCTTGCTTGGGAAAGATGGTGGGTGGGGCACGGCCATGTTCGATATAGAGGGTACAGAGCAAGAACCTCTCAACGGAGGATTCGAAGGACGCCATGTTATTTGAGCAGACGGAACGCACCTCGCGGGAACCGAGGTCCTATAGCGAAGGCGAATGGGAGTACCTTGATCGGTCGGGCAGGCTTGAAGCCGAGCGGACAAGAGCCTTTCTCAACTACTGGGTTTCTCAGTACCCCGGCGCGCAACGCGATGAACTGGTTTCTCGAATCAAGACCAGAGATCACAGATGTTTCAGGTCGGCAACATTTGAGCTCTTTCTATTTGCTCTCTTGCGGTCGATCGGGTGCTCAGTCACAGTTCATCCTAATCTGCAGAGCGTCACGGGAACTCACCCGGATTTTCTCGCCACTTCCGATACAGGAGAATGCGCTTATGTTGAGGCAGTCTTGGCATCCGAATTTAGTCAAGCAGAGGCTTCGGCAAGTAGGAGATCTGACATCGTCCTTGACGCGATAGAGAAGATCGACTCTCCAAACTTCCTCCTGAGCATCCATACAGAAGGACACCCTGGGACACCGCCGAAGGCAAGGAAGCTGCAATCAGAGCTTGAGCGGTGGCTGTCCTCTCTCGATCCTGATGCCGTTGCGAGGACTATATCGGAACAAGGGCGTACCTCGCTGCCGAGCAAGGAGTGGGAGCAGGGAGGTTGGCGAATCACCTTCACGGCAATTCCAAAGAAGGCGGAGGACCGTGGAAGGGGTAAACGAGTGATCGCGATGTTGTCCGCCGGGGCTCGTCCTCTTAATTCGAGGGAGCCGATCAGGGACGCCATCAAAGACAAAGGAAACCGCTATGGAGAACTTGAACATCCACTGATAGTCGGCGTAAACGTTGACGCGATTGATGTAGACAGGACCGATGAGATGGAAGGTCTGTTCGGTGAGGAGGTGTCTTTGTTTCGGGTTGGCGACCCCTCCGCTCCCCCAATAGCGCAACGCAGACCAAACGGCGCTTGGTTCGGGCCAAAAGGGCCACAATACACTCGCGTCAGTGGCGCTTGGCTATTTAGTGATCTGAATCTCTGGAGTATTGCTGCATGCTCAGACACCCTCTATTTGAATCCCTGGGGGGTGAAGGCCATCCCCTCGTTCCTCATGGCCTTCAACCACGCGCGGACTGAGGGCGAAAGGATGCAGTGGGTCGCTGGCAGGTCTTTGAGCGACGTACTGAAGTTCCCATGAGAAACCGGAATGAAACTTGCTCTGTATAAAACATCGGCCAACGCTCGTCCGTCTCTCGTCGGCGAACGTATAAAGTATATGGAAACGAGTAAATCAACTTTAACCGTAGCGCGAGAGGCGCTGAAAGCCGGCCAAGAGAGCCTCCCCGATTATCGCCGTCCCAAGAGCCCCAAGAAGTTCACCCAACCCCAACTGTTCGCCTGTCTGGTCGTGAAGGAATTCCGGCGTCTGGACTATCGGGGGATCTGGGTCCTGTTGCAGGAATGGCCCGAATTACGGAACGTTCTGGGGTTAAAGAAAGTGCCCCACTTTACCACCCTCTGGGCCGCCCATCAACGCCTGTTGGCGAAACCGAAAGCCGAGGCCCTCCTGGACGGCGTCCTGAGACGCTGCCGCCAAGCCAAGATTTTAGGCCAACGCACCCCGCTGGCCGCGATTGACTCGACCGGCCTGGAATCCCGGCACGTCTCCACCTACTACACCAAACGCAGTCAACGGCACAAAGGCCACTATAGAAGCCGTTATCCCAAGCTCTCGCTCGTCGGCGATACCGCCAACCATCTGATCCTGGGCTGTGCCATTGACCGCGGCCCGCAACCCGATTCCACCGAAGCCCGCCCGACGGTCCGTGCGGCGCTGTCCCACCAGCCCTTGGGAGCCCTATTGGGCGATCCCGGCTACGAGGGGGAAGGCTTCCACCGCTTCTGTCGCGCTCGGGACATTCGGAGTATCATCCCGGCCACCGACCGCGGCCGTCCCCGCGCCGACGGCCAGCCCCGGGTCGTGCGGGGTCGCTACCGTAAGTTGATGAAATCCCATTTCCCGAAAGTCCTTTATGGTCAACGGTGGCAGGTGGAGACCATCAACTCGATGCTCAAGCGCAACTTGGGCTCTGCCCTCCGGGCGCGTTCTTATCACAGCCAAAACCGGGAGATTCGCCTGCGGATCTTGACCCATGATCTGGGTCTTCTCTTGCGCCTGTTACGCCACGCTATGTCACATTGGGTCACGGCGTGTTCTATACAGAGCAAATGAAACTCACGTAGTTTGTATTCTCATGTCGCGTGAGGACAACACCCTTCCAGGAATAACGGGCACGGCCACCAATTATGGTATTCTTCTGTCGTATTTATCGCTTGCCAGAAAAGGGGTCAGGCTTTGGATATTGGTGTCCTGGGTCCTATCCTTCACGCTAATGCCTATATCCAAAGCCTGACCCCTTTTCTGACCCCCACGGGCTCCCCAGCCGACCTCTACAAACCGGGCTTCTTCAGCGGAATCAATAATGAAGACGTGACCCTGCCTGCCCCCATCGCTTTTTCCTCAACCTTCAACTCCCGATGGGACAACCTCCAACTTCATCCGCGTCGCGGCACAACAATTGCGACAGAGACACCGTGGAACCGGCGAGGCATGCCAAGTCAAAACCAAAGAACTTTAGGAAGTCCTCTCGGGAAAGTTCGGCTGCGCAGGCCAGGTGAATTTTCGCCTCGACGTCTAGCGCGTCAGCCAGAACTTCGGCGGAGCAGGTTGTTTTGGCCCCCGTGAGCGAGAAACCGAGAAGTCGGTCGAAATGAGTCATTGCTTGGCGCAGCTTCGACTGCTTCTCTACCATTTCCGAGTCAAATTCCTCCTTCAGGTCCAGTTCTTCGCGCCTCGTCTTCATATCTTTATCATACTCGACAGTCAAATCTGCAACGAGGAGGACAGCATTCAGGGCACGAACATCAAAATGAAGGCAGACGCTTCTGTCGCCGAAGTGACATAGGCAACCGCCCTTTGCCCATAGGCGGCTGGGTAGACACAAGAACAGTATTTCATTGCATGACTCTAGCAGCAGGGAGTACAAGTGACCTTGCGACGGCTTCCATTCTTGGTGTTCTGCTCGCCGTATCAAGACAAGAGCGATGATCGAAACAAGAAGGAGTTCGATCATTGTCCCGTGGAGCTCAACAAGAATGCTCGGCCAAGTCTGATCATTCGAGTAGAAACCGCTCCACACGCCGACATTTACGCAAGCAACGAACATCAAGAGCCATATCCTTAGAATTATGCCGGGCTCCCGATCTCTAAGAGAGAGCCAGTGGGATATTCGTCCACGTTTCGGCCTAGACTGCAGCTCACGTTGGGACATTTCGTTGCCTCTCCTCTATCGGCATTTTCGTTCTGAATCACATCGACATTGAGATGATGGGTAGATGATGAGGACGTCCATCTACCTGCGAATTAGTATATCTCCTTTATCGCCTACCGCTCAGGCTTCCGCTTATGTCCCATTCAGTTCCACCTCAGCAAACCCGTCCGGCATACCAGAACCGCCAACCACTTCATCGCAACTTCATCCGGGGTGTTTCTCGGCAGAAGATTGTGCCAAAAGCGTGCAGGGCACGCAAGGGAAAAGTGAGAAGCAACAGGTAACAGGTGACAAGCAAGAGCACGACCCGAGGCCGGAGGGCGGACGACGGCGTTGTCACACAAGTAAAAGGGCAAGAGTGGAAAGGTCAAAGGGGGACCAGAGGACCGCAGACGGATGACCGCCGACGGAGGAGGGCGGGGCCGGAACTTCCGGGCGCTACGCCGAAGCGCGAAGCTTCTCCTGGAGCCAGAGGTTAATCAGCGTCTCGGTGGACACGCCCTGTTGGCGTGCCTGCTGGCGGACCTGGCGCAGCAGATCCTTCGCGACCGGGCAGTAGACCTTGCTGGAGGATAGGTCGATCTGGGCTTCGACCGGCTCCATGTCATCCTCATAGTCCGCACTGCTGTGGGTATCCCAGAAGTCCGACAACTCCTCCAGCGTCTGAAAGTCCTCGGGCAGGACATCTTTGGGTGCCGACTTCTTACCTGACATAGCTTCTACGCTCCTTGTCGTCCATATCTCGCGCACTCAGGATCAGGGCGTCGCCGGTCATCTTATGGATGAAGAAGACAACCAGATACCGGCCTGCCTCGGTTTGCCCTAGGGCGCGATAGACATCTTCGCCGCGGTAGTGGCCTTTCTTCATTCGCCTGATTCTGGGCTGGCTATTGAAAACCTGTTCCACTTCTTCGGGAATCACTCGGTGCTTGATCTCAAGCTTCTCGACGATCTCCTCCAGCCAAATGAGGCCGATGATCTTCACCGCGGATTCTCCTTTCTTGCTCTACGCATCATACCACCAGCCAGCGGCCGGGTCAATGTCTGTTGGGGAACCGGCGCGGCGAAACCGCGCGTGCGAAGGGTATGAAAGGTGAGAAGGGGAGGATGGTGCCGGAGGACGGATGCCAGACGTCAGCCGTTCTTCAGGTAAAGCCGGGCCAGCATGGCCGCGCCTTTGACGGAAGAGTCCTCTTCGTGGACGTAGTCGCAGTCGCGCAGCCATCTTCGCTTGGCGCGGATCAGGGCCGGGCTCAGAGCGCCGCCGGTGAGGTGGATCGTGCGCTGGAGAGGCACGTGCTGCTCGATCTCGCGGAGGTGGTTGCTCTGGTACTGGCACAGGCCGCGAACGAGAGCGGCCAGAATCTCCTCGCGGGTGGTGGCCTGGGTCAAGCCCAGCAACTCGGCCTGGAGCGGGTCCAGCGAGTAGCGCGAGCCCATCAGGTAGGGAGTATAGGTCACGCCCGGACCCTGTGACGCGCCTTGCGTGGCGAGGGCGTCCCGCCCTTGTTCTTCTGTGGCGAGGGCATCTTGCCCTTGCGCCTCGGACCGGAGCGGCTCCCTGTCGTCTGGTGAGACGAGGCCAGGATGGCCTCGTGACGCAAGGGCGGGACGCCCTCGCCACGATTCGTCGAGCCAGGCGTCGAGGGCGTGTGAGACGAAATCGTCGTAGAACTGCTTGTCAGTCATCTCGGAGCAGAAGACGCCCTTGAACCATTCGAGGGCCTTACCGCCGGCGTTCATCACGTGCAGCGTCAGCCAGCGGTTCGGCAGGACGTGGGCGCGGATGTTATAGTTTTGCGAGGGCAGGCACTGGGGCAGGCAGACAAGGCTGATCTCGCACGTCCCGTTGATGTTGATGATTTCGCCGGGCTCCCGGACGCCGACGGAATAGGCGGCCAGCACGGCGTCATTGCCGCCGATCAGCACCTGCGGCTGCTTCATGAAGCCGAGTTCGCGCGCGAGCGCGGGGCGAACAATACCAACACTCCCGTAGGCGGGGACCAGCGGCGGTAATTGATCCGCAGAGAGGCCGAAAGCTTGGACAAGATCATCATTCCACGTGCAATCGTTGCGGGTGGTGTTGTACAGGCCTGTGAGCGAGGCGGAGGAAGGATCGATCGCGTACTCGCCCGTGAGCCAGTGGGCGAAATAGGTGTTGGAGTGGCCGAATTTATGAGTCCTCTGGAATACCTCGGGAGCGTTGTCCCGGAGCCAGAGGATGCCCGCCAGGGAGCAGCCGCCGGCGACCGGCATATTGGCCGTGATGGCGAGCAAGCGGTCCAGACCTACCGTGTCGATGATCGCGCGGGCCTGTTGATGGGAACGCTGGTCGAGCATGAGAATGGCGGGATACAGCGCTTCGCCCTGGGCGTCCATCGCGGTCAGGCCGGGCGTCGTGCCGCTGAGGGAGATGATGTCGATCTCGCGGATGGTCGGCGCCAGCGCCCGACAGCCGGCGACGAAAGCCTCCTGCCACTTGTGCTGATCGATATCGGCGAAGAGACCGTTGTTGTAGACATGGATCGCATAGGCCTGGGAGAATTGGCGCATGGGATCGAGGACATCTCCGCTCAGGCGGAAGACGCCCAGCTTCATGCTCGTCGTACCGATATCAACGCCCAGTACCCACATGGCCCAATCCATTTATGATTCACGATTTACAATTTATGATTTTGATCGTCGATTAAGAAGGTCGCCCGCGCTCCTCAAATCATAAATCGAAAATCATAAATGATAAATCACAAGTCCTCCTGCAGTCTCGCCATCAGGAAGCCTTCATTGGTCAGCGCCTGCCGGATCTGGGCGACAGCGTCCACTGGAACCGGCATCAGTGGCTCCCGGGGCCGGCCCCCGCGCAGGCCGACGAGGTCCATGGCCGCCTTCACGCCGGCTACGCCCCAGGCGCCCGAGATGGACTGGTTCAGCCGGATCAGGCCGGCGCTGAGCTCGCGGGCCCGGTCGTACAGGCCCTGCGTGAACAGATCATAGACTTCCACACAGGCATCGGGCACAACGTTCGCGAGCGACAAGACCCCGCCCGTGGCGCCCACGTGCAGCGACGAATAGAAGAAATTGATCCCGCCGGCCAGAACGGAGAAATCGTCATCGGGACTGATCTCGGCCAAGAACCGGCCCGGGCCGGCGGCGGCGGAGTCCTTCATCCCGACGATATTGGGATGGCCGGACAGCTCGACGACGGTCTTCGGCGGGATCTGCACACCTCCGGCGAATTGCGGGGCGTTGTAGAGCAGCAGGGGCGCGGGCACGGCCTCGGCGACTCGCTCGTAATACCGCCGCAGGGCCGACCCGTCGATCTGCTTGGCGTGATAGTGCGGGGTCAGGACGCTGATATAGTCGAAACCCATCTGGGCGGCGATATGCGATTTCTCGATGGTCTCTCTCGTCGATTCACATCCTGTACCGACCATCACGACCTTGTCGCCTTTCTCCTGCGCAAAGACCTCCAGAACGAGCAATCGTTCCTCATCGGTGAGGCTCTTGACCTCGCCATTGGAGCCCAAAGCGAGAAAGCCGGTCAAATCGGTTTCGCGGAGCTTGGCAAGGTTAAAGGCCAGAGCGTCGAGGTCAGGTTGATCTCCCTCGAACGGGGTCACGACGGGGGCGAAAACCCCGGAGAGTTTCGGCTTGTTATGGTCCATACATCCATCCTCATGGCAAGAACGTCAAGTTGGACGTATGTCATTGCGAGCGAAGCGAAGCAATCTCCTGCGCCTCGGATTGAGATTGCTTCGTCGCTGCGCTCCTCGCAATGACATTCTTCACACTTCAGACTCCCGAATAGGTAAATTGCGCCGGCCGGCGTCCAGGGTGCGTAGAATCTCCTTTACGTCGAAGACGCAGCCGGCCCAGGTGCCGCCGCTGGTTTCCTGGAGGGCCGCCCACAAGCGGGTATCGTCCGGCAGATCGGAATACGGCGCAAGATCGGGCCGAGGCGGACGCTGTGCCAAGATACGGCTGCCCAGTTCGGGGCTGTGCTGCTCCGGCGGCGTATCCGCCTGGCCGATCAGGTCGAGGCTGCCCGCCAGATGGATGCGGTCGATGACGATCTGGATGATATCGCCGTCGCGCAGCTTGCCGAGGGGGCCGCCGGCGAGGGCCTCCGGACCGATGTGGCCGATGCAGGCCCCGGTGCTGACGCCGCTGAAGCGGCCGTCGGTGAGGACTGCCACGTGCTTGCCCCAGGAGAGGTTCTTCAGGGCGCCGGTCACCTGGAGCGTCTCTTCCATGCCGCTGCCCAGTGGCCCGGCACAGATCACCGCCATGATATCGCCCGGCCGCACCGCGCCCGCCCGGATCGCCTGGATGCCGGCCCGCTCGCCGATGAAGACCCGGGCCGGACCGGTCTTGCGGTAGACGCCGTCGGCATCTACGAGTGAGGGGTCAATCGCCGTGCTCTTGATCGCCGCGCCCTCGGGCGCCAGATTTCCCTGGGGCAGTGTGATCGTGCCTGTCAGGCCCCGCTTGCGTGCCTGATCCGGCGGCAAGATTACGTCATCGGGGTCGATCCCATCCTTCTCATGAAGGATCGCGCGCAGCCGCCTGCGCCGATCCGACTGCTCCCACCAGTCGAGCGTTCGCCCCAAGGGCTGGCCTGCGATCGTGAGCACATCCAGGTCCAATAGTCCCATCTGCCGCAAATGGAGCATCACCTCCGGCACGCCGCCGGCGAGGTACGCACGGACGGTGGGATGTCCGACCGGACCATTCGGCAGAACATCCACGAGCCGGGGCGTGTTGCGGTTGACCGTGTTCCAATCGTCGATGGTGGGGCGGTTCAGACCGGCGGCATAGGCAATGGCGGGAATGTGCAGCAGCAGGTTGGTCGATCCTCCGAAGGCAGCGAACACGGTCATGGCGTTGCGGATCGAGGCACTTGACAGAATGCGGCCGGCGGTCAGACCCTCCTGCGCGAGCCGCCGCAACGCGCGGGCCGAGCGCCGGGCGAGGTCCAGCCAGATCTCCTGGCCGGAGGGGGCCAGGGCCGCGTGCGGCAGCGTCAGGCCCAGGGCTTCCGCCACGACCTGGGCCGTTGCGGCGGTACCGAGGAACTGGCAACCCCCACCGGCACTGGCACAGGCACGGCACGTCATCTGCCGGGCATAGTCGAGCGTCACCTCGGCCTGAGCGAAGCGGGCCCCGATGGACTGGATCGTCCCGAGGTCCTCACCGTTCTCGGGAGGCAGCGTCACGCCCCCGGGCACGATCGCAACCGGCAGATCGCGCATGGACGCCAAAGCCATCATTATGGCAGGCAGGGACTTGTCGCAGGTGGCGACGCCGAGGACCCCTTTTCGCGCGGGAAGGCTGCGGATTAGCCGTCGGAAGATGCTTGCGGCCTCGTTGCGATAGGCCAAGCTGTCCATCATCCCCGGCGTGCCCTGGGTCCGGCCGTCGCAGGGGTCCGTGCAGCAAGCGGCGAAGGGCATGCAGCCGAGGGCCTGGAACTCCCGTGCCGCGGCCTCCACGAGCAGACCCAGCTCATAGTGCCCGACGTGATAGCCGAGAGCGACGGGCTTGCCGTCGGCACCCCGAATTCCGCCCTGGTGACTCAGTAATAAGAAGGCGTCGGCGAGAGCTTCGGACGGTTTCCACCCCATCCCCACGTCCTGGATCAGGCCAAAAAGGTCGCCGCTCGGGGCGTGGGCGAGAAACTCGCCGGCCAGGGGCAGCTCGCCCACCGGTCCCGGCGCTCGGGTCGCGACGTCGTACACGGCCGGATCGCGACCATTGAGGACCTCATCCAACGAAATTGAATCCGACATCGAACCAGCTCCGCGAAAACCATAGTCTATCAATTGCTTGACGAATGGGAAGCGAATCGTTTATACTGGTAAAATTACGCTCGATGCGGATCGAGCGGGCTGGATTGGTTACTTCACGAGAACCGGGAATCACCGACCATAAGAATGGCAGAGTACGTGCAGGAAAGGGTTGGCAGGGCGTTAGCGGCAGAAAAGTCCGCGACAGTGACGCAGAGACCGCGGTTGCAGGTCGTTCCTGTTCGTGCTGTGCCCGCACGAGCGCCAGAGGCGATACCCCTCGGCGTCGCTGCCGACGGCTTGCGGACCTGGACCCAGGAGCTTTACGCGTATCGGCGTCTGCTCGTGCTGGCCTCGTTCCTGTTCGTTGTGGCTTTGTATGCCGACTACCGTTGTGGCGTTTACGTCACGTACCGGGACAGCGTCAAAGTGCCGGACCTGATCTTGGATCGTCTCCCCTCCATGGACCTGGGTTTCCTCTTCACCTACGGCTACATGGCCCTGATCGTCGGCATGTTCTCCTACCCGATCTTGCGCCGGATCAGGATGCTGCATGTGGTGGCGATCCAATTCAGCCTGCTGCTGCTCCTGCGGTCGATCTTCATGATCTTCACGCACATGGGCACGCCGGCGGGCGCGGTTGCCGTGGAGTTTCCGGGGATCTTCAGCAAGCTCTACTTTGAAAACGACATGTTCTTCTCCGGGCATACGGCCATGCCCTTCCTCGGCTTCTACCTGTTCCGGCACAGCGCCTTGCGCTACGTCTACCTGGTGGGGGCCGTCGTCATGGGGGCGGTCGCCCTGGTCATGCATCTGCACTACAGCGTGGACGTTTTCGCCGCCTTCTTCATGACCTACGCCTCCTACCAGATGGGCAACGCCCTCCTCCGCAAGCTCGACCCGACATATACGGTTGACCGGTCCTGCGCTTAGAACAAGTCCATGTCGAACGGCTGCTCGAGATGTAGTCGGATCGTCTTGTCCAAGGAGGCCGCCAGCCAGCTTTTGACCGGCGTTGGCGCTCCCAGAGAGGTCAGGATCTGACGGTCGACGTTCTCCCTCATCGGACCCTTCCAGAAGACATTGAGCGTACCGGAGATCGTCCGTAACCGGCCGCACAGAGGGCTGAGTTGGATATTGCGCGCGCAACACGCCAAGGGCCTCTGTGCGTGAAGCTCTCCGCCAATTGCCTTCAGGCTGGTCACCAGACTGCCCACGAAGTCCCAGCCGCAGGGCATAAGGAGATCGATGGCGTAAGCCAGGCTGATCTTGGAGCCCCCGCCGCCGGCGGTGTCGTGGATGATGGTTTCCCGCGTCTGTTGCAGGAAGACCGCGTCATCTTCATGGTGCTCTCTCGCGTCGCCCGTACTTGGCTCCCCGTAGTCTCCCACACTCAGAATGAGGTTGTGGTAGGGATGGCCGGGGTCCAGGGCGTGGTTGATCCTGTCCACGATTCGTGTCACCTGCCACACCTTGAGACGATTCGGTTCTCCAAGGAAGCCCGACACCTCCTCCGGCCGGAGGCCGCCGACTACCCCGTCTATGCCCTGGAACGTCGAATTGCGGCACCATGTGGAGAGTATCTGGCGGGCATTCTCCAACTCCCTTTGACGCTGGGGCGGACGTTGGTTCGACCGGGGCGGGCAGTGTCCGGGCCCGATGGCCGCGGCGATGAACTCTGCCTCCTTGTCTGCCTCATGATAGCAGGCCTCGAAGAGGGTGATCAGCCGTCGGATCTGGATCGTCTCTTCGTCCAAGACGCCCAGGGAATCTTCCATCGCGTCAATCAGCCGGACTTCCTCATCGTCCGTTCCGCTGCAATTCTGCCAGCAGGACTTCGGTTCTCTGGTGGTCATGGCCAATGCTCCCAAGCTCCATAGATCATCGATCCTTCGAACCTTGCCGCCACTCGCACCCGGGTATTGTGCCTTGGATTGGGGCCTGAGACAAGCAGAAAACCGGACCCGGACCTGGGGTCGAGAGACCGCGAAGGGACACTGTCCGGTTGACAGGTGGGCCGATTGGCGATACCATCCCTCCCTGAAGTCGAAGGGAGGTTTATGGCGGTACATCGCGAGGAAAGGACCGACCTGCCGGACGGTGGCCGATGTCCCTCACGGCGCCGGAGCGTGCCCGTGCCGCGAAGGCCGTGGATGCGGCAAGGAATGTCCTGCCGAAGCGCCATTTCATCATCCACGAGTGGATGCCTTCCGCAGGGAATGTGGTCTACAGTGTTGGCCCGGACGGAACGGATGACGGTGGCAAGGAGCGGCTACCGGCCGTAAGGGGTAAACCTGATATATCTCCGCATGACATCATATTCATGGTCGAGCGGTAGGGGCGCGTGATGGCGGATGGAATGGAGAAACGTCAGAGACGACAACGCAGACTGACGCTCTGGCGCATCCTGGGCGGACTGTTGCTCCTGGCAGTAGTGAGTCTGTTGGGGATGCGATGGCACTGGCGGGCGGAGTTCCAGCGGCGGATTGAGGCGATTCGGACGGCAGGATTTCCCGCGACGCCGCAGGAACTGGATGCCTGGTACCGCTGGCCGGCGTCAGGCAATAATGCGGCGCACTGGATCACCGGTGCGGCTACCTATTACTGGAAGTTGTCTCAGGAGGACGGGGCCCGCTTGGAACGGATCATCCGCAGCGGTGAGGGGCCGGACCCGACCGACCCGATTCCCGACGACGACAAGGCGTTCTTGGAGCAATACGTCTGGGACAACTCCCAGGCTCTGAAGGCTCTGCACGACGCCTCAGCCATCGTCGAGTGCCGCTTTCCCGTGGAACTGTCGAAAGGCCCATCGACGCTGATGCCGCACCTTTCGGAGGTGCGGGAGGGCGCTATGCTACTGTGCCTGGAGGCGGTCCTGCGTGCCGAGCAGGGGGACCCCGACGGGGCAACACGGGCGGTCGAAGCGGCGGTACAGATCGCTCGTTCGTTGGAACAAGAACCCGTAATGATCTCGCACTTGGTCTATGCAGGAATGTCGGTTCGGGCCGCTGCCGCACTCGAACGCGCTCTGAACCGAGTGGAATTCACCGGCGAGCAGTTGGCGCGGCTGTATGGGGTGTTCGGCAGCATCCGCATGGATGACGGACTGCTGCGAGCGTTGGTGGGCAATCGGTGTATGTCGCTCACGTTTTTTGAGAAGCCCCAGGCTCTCGACCGACGGAGCTTCGACAGGCTTCCGCCGGTTGCGGTGCTGGAGATGTACGATGCTCTGGGTCTGGCGGCCAGGGAGGGGACGATCTTCCTCAAGTGTATGGATGAGTGCCTGCGGATCGCTCAACTTCCTGCCTTCCAGCGTCCGGCTGCGATTCAGGCGGTAGAAACCTGCTATCGGCACCGGAGGAACGCGTTGCTCCTGGGGCTGGCGGACGCAGGCTATTCGCCCCGCGTGATGGAGCTTGAATTGAAGTACGCGGTGCAGATCGAGTTGATAAAGACATTGCTGGCGGCGCAGCGATTCCGTCTTGCCTGTGGGTGTCTACCCGATACCCTCGGTCCGCTGGTCCCGGACTACCTTGCCGCCATTCCACCAGACCCATTCGATGGGGCCCCGTTGCGGTACCAGCGGCTTGAACAGGGTTTCATGGTCTATAGCGTGGGCGAAGACGGCCGGGACGACGGCGGCAAAAGAGAGCCACCACGGGGAAACCGAAAGCCGGATGAGTCCTTCGATCTCGTGCTCCAAGTCGAGCGGTAGGAGTGGCGGCTGTTAGAGACTATCTCAAAACGACAAATGTCCTTGCGAGGAGCGCAGCGACGAAGCAATCTTGAGCCCACGCGTGGGAGAGATTGCTTCGCTACGCTCGCAATGACATGCCGCCGGGCGGTTTTGAGATAGTCTCTTCGCGTAACGCTGTAGGGGCAACCCCCTGTGGTTGCCCTCGCAGGACGGGCAGGCACGGGGGCCTGCCCCTACGGACGCTCTTGCGGGCACACAAAGAAGGCTGTCCCCCAGACCACAAGGGCACTATAATGACGCGTGGACCGTGTGGGTCGCGATGCAGAAAGGTCGTATTTCCCGGGAAAAAGCTCCCTGGAGATTGGCAACGTTTGTGCGAGTTGGCCGTCTCTTAGAATAGGGCGAGCGTCCGGGCTCGCTGCCTATGGCCGTGCGCCCGAGGCACGATCGGCATGGAGCAGTTCATTGCGGAGTGGACGCCATGTTCTTTACGAAGGTGTTTCGCAGGAAGATAAGGGCCGTTCAGGTCCGTTGCGGGCTGAATTTGCTTCTCCAGCAGACGGGCAGGATTCTGGCCGTCGCTGGGATTGTGGTCGCACTTGCGGTGTTGGTGCAGCGGCTCTTGGCATTGGTGATCCTGACACCTTTGGCTCTTTGGGTGTTCTGGGCCGTCGCGGCAGGCGTGGTGCTGCTTCTCTGGCTTCTCAGGTTGCCGAGCCGGATGCACGCGTCGCTCTTGCTTGATGAGCGATTGGGCCTGCGCGAGCGGTTCAGCACGACCCTGGCCCTGGCGGATTCCAATGACCCCTTCGCCGTGGCGGCCCGGACGGAGTCGCTGGCGGCGATCCAGCGGGCAGACCTGCGGGGGCGTTTCCCCATCGGTCTGTCCCGAAGCTGGTACTACGGGGCCGGGATGTGGCTGATCGCGATTGGGTTGGTCTTTCTGATGCCTCAGAAGGACCTGCTGGGTCTCCTGAAGAAGAGACAGCAACAGGAGCAGCAGGTTAAACAGGTCGAGCAGGCCAAGGCCGAGGTCAAGCAGACGACGGAGGCGGTCAAAGCCGTCGTGGAGAAGCTGGACGATCCGGCGTTGCAGGAGGAACTGAAGAAGCTGGAGGGGCTTGCCCAGGCGGGCCAACCCCAGGAGGTCAAACGCGAAGCCATCAAGACCCTGGGCGATCTCTCGGAGAGGCTCAAGCAGATGCAGGGTGGTACCCAGATCGATGCCGCCAACATGATGCAGCAGATGCTCCAGCGGTTGCGTGGCTCGACCGATCCTCTCTCGCAGCAGGTCCGAATGGCCTTGGCCAAAGGTGATTTTGCCCAGGCCGCCAATCTGCTCGGCCAGTTGCAGAAAGACCTCGCCTCCGGCAAGCTTTCCGATCAACAACGGAAGGATATGACCCAGCAGTTGCAGCAACTGGCCCAGGAGTTGCAGAAGCTGGCGGAGCAGAAGCGGGACCTGGAGCAGGAACTGGAGAAGGTCGGCCTGGACAAGAAGCTGGCTCAGATGAGCGAGCAGCAATTGAAGCAGGCGCTGCAGAAGCAGGGACTCAAGCCGGAGCAGATCGAGCGACTCATGAAGAAAATGGCAGCCGCGCAGATGGCGGGCAGCAAGTGTTCCGGCTTGGCCCAGGCTATGGCGGTCGCCGGGATGGGAGACGGGGAACTCTCGGCGGATGACTTGTCCGAGGCGATGGACCAACTCAACGCCCTCGAATCGATGCAGCAGCAGGCGATGCTTCTGCGGGCGGGACTCCATGAGATTGCGCAGTGTATCGGTAGCTTGGGCGACGGTCTCGGTGGGCAGAGCCCGTTTCGTGAAGGGCCGATCGAGGGCATGGGCTCGGGCTCCGGTCCTCCCGGCATCGGTTTCGGTCCGAGAGACAGCGACACCGCAGGCCAGACCGGCACCAAGAACACGCGGGCCAAGAACGCTCCCGGCGAAGGACCTGTAATCGCAAGCTGGTATTTCAAGGACACGCAAGTCACAGGCGAGGCCCGGCGGGACTTCACCGAGGTGATCCAGGCGGGCCGGGCCAACGCCGCCGAGGCGATCAGCGAGAACGAGATCCCCCGCAAGTACGAGGACGCGGTCAAGAAGTACTTCGGCCAACTCGAGCAGCGTGGTGCGCAGCCGTGAATCGCCAATGTCCGATGATGATGTGCTCGGTTTTGAAGCCTGCTGCCAGGAGGTATACCACGTGGCGCAAGGAGTGGGTGGCATCGCCAAGGCTTTTGGCCTTGACGAGGGTCCGGTGCTGGATGCCCGTTCTGCTGCTTCTCCTCCTTCCCGTGGCCGGCTGCGGCCGCAAGGCGAGAGCCGGGGAGCCGCGGGTGATTGAGTTTCTCGGCAGAACCGGGGCCGGACCGGGAGAGTTCCTGTACCCCAGGGGGATTGAACTCGACAGCGATGGCTCTGTGCTCGTCGTGGATAAGACCGGACGAATCCAGCGGCTCCGCCAAGACGGCCAATGTCTGGCCACCATCCA
This sequence comes from uncultured Pirellulales bacterium, assembly GCA_964354535.1. Taxonomy (GTDB): domain Bacteria; phylum Planctomycetota; class Phycisphaerae; order Sedimentisphaerales; family Anaerobacaceae; genus PLanc-01. Next base: position 43,696 of record CAYHAJ010000198.1, on the reverse strand, counting down.
AATGCCGCAGATCCGGGCCGGCAAACCGACGGGGATGAGTCTGCACAAAGACGGCCGGCTCTTTGTGGCGGATACCCACTATCACCGCGTCGTGATCTTCTCGCGTGGCGGCCGACAGATCGGCGAATTCGGCAGGTATGGACAGGAGAGCGGCTGCCTTATCTACCCCACGGATGTAGCCTTTGCGCCGGATGGGAGGATCTTCGTCAGTGAGTATGGCGGCAACGACCGTATCAGCGTTTTCACGAGTGACGGGGTCTTCCTTTCGTCGTTCGGCACGCCGGGCATGGGCGAAGGGCAGTTCGCGCGACCCGCGGCGCTGTGCGTAGATGAGACACGGGGGTGTCTTTACGTGGCGGATGCGTGCAATCATCGGATCGCCGTGTACGATCTCAACGGCCATCTCCTGGGGTACATCGGCTCCGCCGGTCTGAGCCCCGGGCAGCTTCGCTATCCCTATGGTCTATCGCTCCTGCCCGATGGGAGCATCGTCGTCTGCGAGTACGGGAACAATCGCCTCCAGGTGTTCAGCCCGGAAGGCAAGTCCCTGGCGCTCTACGGCCAGGCCGGACGACAACTGGGGCAGCTTGCGTATCCCTGGGCCGTGGCGGTCGATCCGCACCGGCGGGCCTTTGTGGTCGATGCGGGCAATAATCGGATTCAGGTTTGGCAGTTGTAAGAGAAGAGTGGGACCCATAGGACCAATGGAATGACCGATACCTACGGCTTCTATCTTGGTCAGCCCTGGTGGCTGCTGGTTGGGCTGGTCATTGTTCCGATGATCTGGCTGGCCCGCCGCAGCCTCGTGGTGTTGGGCACGGGCCGACGCATCGCGGCGGTTGTGCTTCGCGCCTTGGCCGTGCTGATTCTCATTGTCCTGCTGGCCCGGCCGATGCTGGTGCGGGAGAGCCGACGTGCGACGGTCATCGCGGTGGTAGACCGCAGCCAGTCCATCCCGGCCCGGCTTGGCGATGCAGCTCTGGAGTATCTGTCGCGGGCCGTGACCACGGGCAAAGGCGTGAACCAACTGGCGGTGGTCGATGTGGCGGAAGCCGCGAGTATCTCCAAGCTGCCCTCGGGCGATACGGCGATCCGCCGGAGAAACACGACCCTGACCGGCGGACAGAGCCGGCTGGCGAGCGGCATCGAAATGGCCATGGCCATCGCACCGCCGGACACCGCGACGCGGATCGTCCTGCTCAGCGAGGGCAACGAGACGGAAGGGGACCTCAAGGAAGCCGCCAAGACTGCCGCGGCCAACGGTATCCCGATCGATGTTCTGCCGCTGGAGTATCGCTATGACAGCGAGGTGCTCTTCAAACGGGTGGCTGCTCCGCCCCGGGCCCGCAGCGGGCAAACGATCTCACTGCGCTTCGTCCTCAACAGCACCGCCGCCATTCGCGGCAGGATGATGCTCACGCTGAACGGCGCGCCTGTCGATCTGGTCGCCGATTCGCCCGAGGTCGCCGTCCCGGTCGAGCTGAGTGCCGGGACCAACGTCAAGACGGTGTCCATTCCCGTCGGGACGCGGGGCATCCACAATTTCAATGCGGTCTTCCTGCCGGATGATCCCACGCAGGACCGAATCGTCGAGAATAACCGTGCCAGCGCCATGACCTATGTCGCCGGGCCGGGCCACATCCTGGTCGTCGATGCGGACAACGCGTCCGCGCAGTCCTTGCTGCAAGCCCTGCGGGGCACGGACATGGGGGTGCGCTACCTGGCGGCACCAAGCCTGCCGGACGATCTGGCCCTGCTCCTCGACACGGATGCCATCGTCCTGGCGAACGTTGATTGCGCCAGCCTGACGTTTCAGCAGCAAGAGATGCTGTGCCGGTACGTGAACGATCTGGGCGGGGGACTGGTCGTGACCGGCGGCCCAAACGCCTTCGGTGCGGGCGGGTGGATCGGCTCGCCCGTGGCTCAGATTCTGCCGGTCGATCTGGACCCGCCGCAGAAGAAGCAGCTTCCGAAAGGGGCCCTCGTCCTGATCATGCACGCCTGCGAGATGCCGCAGGGCAACTACTGGGGCAAAAAGGTCGCTGCGGCGGCCGTCGGCACACTGAGCCGGCTCGACCTCGTCGGCATTCTGTCGTACAACTGGACCAATACCGGGCAGTGGGTGTTTCCTCTGGCGGAAGTGGGCGACAAGGACAAGGTCGTGGCGGCGATCGAGCAGATGCAGATGGGCGACATGCCCAGCCTGCACGACCACCTGCAGGCGGCCTATGACGCCCTCGTCAAGTGCAACGCGGCCCAGAAGCATGTGATCGTTATCACCGATGGCGATCCGGCGCCGCCGACGCCGCAGTTACTAACCCAACTGGCCGCGGCCAAAATCACGTGTACCGGGGTCTGCATCTTCCCTCATACGCCCGCCAGCAAGCAGAACCTGCAGCAGATGGCGATGGCCACCAACGGGCGCTACTACGATGTCGCCGATCCGACGACCCTCCCACAGATTTTCATCAAGGAGGCCCAGGTCGTCCGGCGCTCCCTGATCATCGAGGAGTCCTTCGCGCCGCAGATCACTTTGGGGCTCAGCGAGATTCTCAAGGGCGTGACACCGCCTCTGCCCAATCTCGACGGCTATGTTCTGACGGGGCCGAAGGGGGGCCTCAATCAGCTGGTACTGGCGACCCATCAGGCGGACCCGCTGCTGGCGATGTGCCAGTCGGGTCTGGGGCGCTGTGTCGCCTTCACCAGTTCGGCCGACACCCGCTGGGCCGGCCCCTGGCTCCAATGGGGTGGCTTCGCCGGCTTCTGGGAACAGGTCGTCCGCTGGGCGGGCAAGCCTGCGCAATCCACCGAGTGCGAGATCTCGGCTGACGTGGAGGGCCAGGAGGCCACGGTTCGTGTCGAGGCCCTCGATGCGGACGGCAAGTCCCTGCAACTGGCGGCGCTCCAGGGACAGGTCCTCACGCCGGAGATGAAAGCCGAGCCGCTGCAACTGACCCAGACCGGTCCGGGTCAGTATTCCGGTCGCTTTCGAACCCCGGCCTCCGGCAGTTACATCGTCAATCTGCACTATCGCAAGACCGGCCCCGAGGGTACCTCCCGTCTGGCGAATGCGATCGTCACGGTGCCCTTCGCCCCGGAGTTTCGGGACCTTTCCGACAACGCGCCACTGTTGCGGGAGGTCAGCCGGGTCACGGGCGGCCGGATCTACTCGCTGTCGTCCGACCCGAATCAGGCGAACGTGTACGACTACGCGGGTCTGACGTTTCCCCAGACGCATCTGCCCCTGTTGCGGCCGCTGATGCTGGCGTGGCTCGTGGTCTTTCTGCTCGACGTCGCGGTCCGCCGCGTGGTCTTCGATGTGCGGGCAATGCTGCGAAGAGTCAGAGCCTGGCTGACGCGCGCGGTGCGACGGGAACAGGACGAAACCATCTCCCGCCTGCAGGCGCGAAGGCAGAAGCTGCGCGCGCAATGGTCCGCGCGGACCGCCGCGGCGGATCTCCCCAAGCATTATGAAGGGGCGGACAAATATCAAGGGGAGATCCTGACGGCGGAGCCCAAGCGCGAGGCCGAGCCGCCCAGGACCCTGGAGAGCAAAGAACCCCAGGAGCCCGAGAAGCCGTCGGGGTCGGCATACATCGATCAGCTTTTGCAGGCCAAACGCAGGAAAACGGGCCACGACAAAGACAAGGGGGGCCTTGATGAATAGGAACCGAACTTCTGCAAAATGGAGATTAGGCTTGTTTAGGGGAGAGAAGAATGACGTAGCCGATTTCTTCTTCCGAGACAACACGCGCATCGTGCACGGGGACTGGAAGATCATTCAAGGAAATCCCAAAGCTGATTTCCTTGAATGATGTAAGCCTAATCTCCATTTTGCAGAAGTTCATGAACCAGGAGAATCCAAAGATGGCGACGAACGAGAAAGAGGTCGAGAGGCAGTGCCGGGAATTCCGCGAGATGTTCGAGGCCCTGCGGCGTGAGGTCGGCAAAGTGATCGTGGGCCACGAGGAGATCGTGGACGATGTTCTCGTCAGTCTCTTCAGCGGCGGGCACGTGTTGCTGGAGGGGGTCCCCGGACTGGGCAAGACGCTGCTGGTACGAACGCTCAGCTCGGTGTTCTCGCTGGAGTTCCGGCGGATTCAGTTCACGCCGGACTTGATGCCCGCCGACATCACGGGCACGAACATCGTCGTGGAAGACCGGGCGAGCGGCCGGCGGGAGTTCCAGTTCCAGCACGGGCCGATCTTCGGACAGCTCATCCTGGCCGACGAGATCAACCGGGCCACGCCCAAGACCCAGTCGGCCATGCTCGAAGCGATGCAGGAGCACTCCGTCACCAGTGGCGGTCAGGTCCGCAAGCTCTTGGAGCCGTTCATGGTGCTGGCGACGCAGAACCCCATCGAGCAGGAGGGCACCTATCCGCTGCCCGAGGCCCAGTTGGACCGCTTCTTCTTCAAGCTGTTGGTGGGTTACAGCGATCGCGAGCAGCTCAAGGCAATTCTGAACCGCACGACTACCGGCGCGGAGCCCCGGGCCGAGCATGTCGCCGATGCCGAGAAGATCCTCTGGGCCCAGAAGCTGGTCCGGCGCGTCGTCGTGGCCGAGCACGTGCAGGATTACGCGATTCGGTTGGTCCTGGCGACGCACGCGCAGGGCGAATTCGCGACCGAGATGACGAACCGGTTCGTCCGCTTCGGCTCCTCCCCACGCGGCGTGCAGGCCCTGGTCCTGGCCGGCAAAGTCCGGGCCCTGCTCGACGAGCGGTATCACATGAGCTTCGATGATATCGCGAAATCGGCCCTGCCCGCCCTGCGACACCGGCTCCTGCTGAATTTCGAAGGCCAGGCCGAGGGCATCCGGACCGACGACATCCTGAACGATATCCTCAAGAATGTCCCCAAGGCCCTGGGCCAGAAACTGAGTGCGTGAAGTTCATAGGTCTTATTTGTCCTATACGTCCCATGAGTCCGATCGCATGACCACCACAAAGCCGACAACGAGAAAGTTGACCGACCTGCTGGACCCCAAGTTCATGGCCCGGCTGGACTCGCTCGACGTGCTCAGCCGCAAGATCCTGCAAGGCAAGCTCCAGGGCGAGCGGCGTTCCAAGCGGCGGGGCCAGAGCGTCGAGTTCGCCGATCACCGGGCCTACGTCGTCGGGGACGACCTGCGCTTCGTGGATTGGAACATCTACGGCCGGCTCGACCAGCTCTTCCTGAAGCTGTTCCTGGAGGAGCAGGACCTGACGGTCCACGTCCTCGCCGATACCAGCGCGTCGATGAGCGTAGGCGATCCCTCGAAGGACCGGTTCGCGAAGAGGCTGACGGCCGCTCTCGGCTACATCAGCTTGGTGAACAACAACCGCCTGACGATCAGCTTGTTCGGTGACGGCGTGCGATACCAGTTGGCCAACGCACGGGGGCGCAGCTATCTGCCGCAGATGACGGAACTGCTCCTGACCACGGAGTGCGACGGCTTCTCGGATTTCGAGAAAGCCTGTCGCGATGTCGCGGCGGGCCGGTTCGGCTCGGGCGTCACCATCGTGATCTCCGATTTCCTGTTCAAGCAGGGCTACGAGAGTGCCCTGCGCCGGCTGATCGGAGCGAGGTACGATCTCTATGTGATCCAGGTGCTGTCTCCGCAGGAGATCGCGCCCGAGCTGGCAGGGGATTTGAAGCTGTTTGATGTTGAGGACGCCGACATGGCGGAGATCACGGTAAGCTCGGCCCTTCTCAAGTACTACCAGCGCAATCTGGCCGCGTATTGCAGTGAGTTGAGCGACTTTTGCACGCAGCGGGGCGCCGTGTACGTGCGGGCGAATTCCGCCGACTCGATCGAAGGGCTGGTTCTGAATTACCTCAGGCGCGTTCAATTGCTGCGGTGAGTGTGATGGAACCAATAGGACGAATAGGACCCGTGGGACTGATGAGACGCCGGTAGGGCGGGCGCGATATGGAATGGCTTTCACCTTTCATTGGGCTTTATGCGGCGGCGGTGGCCGTGCCGCTGCTGCTGTTGCTCTATTTCCTCAAGCTCAAACGGCGGGAGGTGATCGTTTCGAGCACGCTGCTCTGGAAGCGGGCCGTGCAGGATTTGCAGGTCAATGCCCCCTTCCAGCGGCTGCGGCGCAACCTCCTGCTCCTGCTGCAATTGCTCGCGCTGATCGCCGTCCTGGTGGCGCTGGCCGGTCCGGTGCTGGCGTGGCGGCGCGGGCCGGGGCAGCGCTACGTCCTCTTGATCGACCGCTCCGCCAGCATGAGCGCCACGGATGTCAAACCAAGCCGACTCGATGCGGCGAAGGAGCAGGCGAGAGTCTTCCTCGAATCGATGCGGAGCGGCTCGGCGCTCTCTCTCCGCGACGGGGCCGATCACGCGATGGTGGTTGCCTTCGATCAACATGCCAAGGTAATGTGCAACTTCACGTCGGACAAGCGCCAACTCGCCGCGGCCCTCGATGCCATCGAGCCGAGCGACGGTCAATCCCGGCTCGGTGAGGCAGTTACGGTCGCGCGCGCCTTTGCGCAATCGCCCGGCGTCGAGGACAACATTCGCAGCGCGGAAGCGGCCGCCCAGTTGGTCCTGTTCAGCGACGGCTGCATTCAGGACCTGGATACCGTGGTCGTCGCGCCCGGCGAAGTTGTCTTTCACCGGATCGGCGCAGCGCCGGACAACGTCGGCATCACCGCCATGAATGCCCGGAGATCCTACGAGCAACCGGAACAGGTGGAGGTCTTCGCGTCTTTGACGAACTACGGGGTCGAGCCGGTGACGCGCGACGTCCAACTGGCCATCGACGGCAATGTCCATGCGGTCCGGTCCGTCACCGTGCCCGCCCGGCAGGCCGCGGCAGGCGAGACCCCGTTCAAGCCGGGCCAGATGGCCGTCAATTTCTCTCTGTCGTACGGTGAAGCGGGTGTCCTCGAAGTACGGCAATTGGGTACCGATGCCCTGCCGGGCGACGACGCTGCCTGGAACGTTCTGGAGTCTCCCAAGCGGCTTTCGGTCCTGCTGGTCACGAAGGGCAATCCCGTGCTGGAGTCGGCGCTGCAGGCCTGCCCGCTGGCGCGGCTGGACCCGTGTGCGCCCGCCGGCTTCGACGCGCTGGACCCGGCAACGTTCGCCACCCAGCAGCGGTATGACGTGGTGGTGCTGGACAACCATGTGCCGGCGCGTCTTCCCAGGTGTCGCTATCTTGTCTTTGGATTGCCCCCGAACGGGATCGACGTGAACAGCCCGCGCGAGTTGGACAACCAGATCATCGTCGATTGGCGGTCCCAGCACGCGGTGCTGCAATACGTGAACCTGACGAACCTCTTCGCCCTCAAGAGCCGTAAGCTCGAGCTGCCGCGCGACGCCGAGGTGCTGGCGGAGTTCGGCGAGTCGCCGGCGCTGGCGCTGGTGCGACGGCAGGGCAGCACCTGCCTGCTGGCGAGCTTCGATATCCTGCAGAGCAATTGGCCGTTCGAGCCGAGTTTCGTCCTGTTTTGCTACAACGCGGTCAGTTTCCTGGGAGCGCAGGTCGGCAGCGGCGGCCGGCATGAGCTCGCCGTGGGCGAACCGATTTCCATCGAAAGCGTGCCGGCGGAAACGGTCCTGACGCTGACGCGGCCGGATACGGCGACCGCGGAGTTGAAGTCGGACCCCAGCGGTACGGTCCGTTTCCCGGCGACCCATCGGGTCGGGGTGTATGCGGTGGAAGCGGCCGGGCAACCGAAACGTCTTTATGCGGTCAACTTGCTCGATGCCGAGGAAAGTCGCATCGAGCCGCAGAAGGAAATCAAATTCTCCAGCGTGACCGTCGCGGCCCAGGAGCAGATGGTCCAGCGGGCCAACGTGCCGCTGTGGCCGCTGCTGGTTCTGGCGGCTCTCGTGGTTGTCTGTCTCGAATGGCTGGCGTATAATCTGAAAGTGCGAATTTGAGTGCGACTTGGGTCCCCGAATCCGAAGGATCACCCCCGGGCGCGGGGGTGCCACCCGTTTGGGAACCCTTGTGATAGGCGGAGTACTCCAATGTTCAGAAAGATAATCGCGGCGTCGCTGCTGGTCGCGTGGGTGTCGACCGCCCAGGGAGCCCGGGACATCGAGTTCAACGTGGACTTCTTCTGCGGCTGGGAGGGGTACTACCGGCCGATGGAATGGACGCCGGTGGAGGTCGGCATCACCGCGGAGGTGAAAGAACCGTTCTCCGGGACCTTCACCATGACGGCCCGCCAGGATGGCCTCAATACGCTGAACGTCATCCATAATTTCGTGCTGACGCCCGATCGCCCGCTGTCCACGCCTTTGGTGACCAAATTCGCCTTCGCCACGGACCGCTGTACGTTGGCCATCCGCGACGAGAAAGGGCGGACCTGGGACCGCCGGGTGATCAACATGTGGGATTTCTCGCAGGGCAGCCGCATGCTGCGGGTGGTCCAGGACCAGGATCTGCTCCTCGGTCTGATCGGCCAGGCGCAGTTTGGCTTACTGCGGCTGCCGGAGAGCACCGCGTGCATGTCCAACCTGGGCGCGGGGAAGGTCTACCTGGGGTCGAAACTGCCCCGGGTGGCGCCCTGGGACTGGACCGGGTATGTGAGCCTGGATCTGCTGATCTTGTGCGATGTGGATTGGACGCTCCTGCGGCCCCAGCAGAGCAAGGCCATCGCCGCGTGGATTTCCAACGGTGGCACGGCACTGGTGATCCTGGGGCAGCACCCTTTGCCCACCGACAATCCCCTGGCGCAGTTGCTTCCCTTCCAGATCGAAGGGCCGACGCAGGTGCAGGTTCCCTCGCAGGCCCTGGTGGAATGGGGTCTGGATTCGAGCCGGGGGCAGACGGTGACGGGTTGGACGATCCGGCCCAAGCCCCAGGCTGTAATCGACAGGGCGAGGGAGATGACGGATACGGCCGGTCTCTACGGGGCGGGCTATGCGGGATTCGGGTGGGTAGCCGTGCTGGGGTTCAATCCGTCGCAACTGAGCGAGGCGCAAGGCGGTCGCAGTGCGGCGTTCTGGACGCGGCTGATTGGCGCCTGTTGCCCGTCTCGGTCGTCTGCTGCCTCGGACCTGCAGTTCGCCGGGGGACGCCGCATCATCCTGGCGGAGCAGGCCCCCCAGACCGGCGGCAACGCACGCAGCGGCGACAACTACTACCGGATCAGCGTCTCCCAGAATGCCAGCAACGAGGTGATGGAGTACCTGTACAGGCTGGAGCAGATGAAGCCGCTGAGCATCTGGTGGATTGTCCTGACCCTGATGACGCTGGCTCTCCTGCTTGGCCCGGTGGACTATTTCGTGCTCAAGCGGCTGGACAAGCTTCCGTACACCTGGCTGACGAGCACCGGTTGGATCATCGTCTTCACGGTCGGCGCCTACTTCGGCGTCCAGTGGCTCCGGGGTGGTGCCATGGAAGTGCGGGCGGTCACGGTCCTGGACGGTATCGCGGACAGCAACTGCGCCTGGGCGACGAGCTATACGGGCCTGTTTGCCTCCCGCAGCGGCGACTATCGGCTGGGGGGCCTGCGGCCGAATCAGTGGTGGTCGGGGATCTCTCCCATGCGGCAGGAACTGTGGTCCTACCAGCGGGACGCCGGCATGCAGCAGATCCACTGCGTACAGGCCGACGGCGGCAATCTCCCGGTGTCCCTGCCCGTCAATATGTGGACCGTGCAACCGCTGCTGAGCGAGTGGGCCCTCGACCGCATGCCTTTTACCGTGTCCGTGGAGCACCAGGGGAGAGACGCTGTGGTCGAGATCCGCAATACCTCGGACAGCGCCATTCAGCGGGGATATGTTCTGTTCGAGGATACCTGTGCGGATCTGGGGCCGGTGCCGGCCCATACGATCCAGCGATTCGACGTGCGGACGCGCCCATTCCGGTCATGGCAGCCCAGTGGCCCGCGTCCGAGTTCCACCACGCGAAGGCTGCCGCCCAATACCGTGACCGCGGGGGACACCCCTCGTTATCCGGGTCCGCTCGGCGAGGCCGCCAACGACGCGGTCCTGGCCCAGGGCTGCTTGGGCCGAACACTGGCCATGCACCAGTATCTGGACTTCGGTGCAGCGCTCGTCTGCGTGGTGTTCGAGAACGCGCCGCTACCGGTCGAGGTGAAAGACCGCACCTACGCGGTGAATCATATCCAGATGGCCCGACAACTCGTGCTCCCGAAGAGGGTAGTCGGTAGTCAGTAGTCAGTAGTCTGTAGTCGGTTTGCGTCCCAATTCGATCCGCTTGGACCGACACCCGACTACCAGTTCGTGAGGACAAGGCAATGATTGAGATCAAGAAACTGACGAAGACGTTCGGGAATCTTGTGGCAGTGAGCAATCTCGATCTCCAGATCGGGGCAGGGGACATCTTCGGCTTCATTGGGCCCAACGGGGCAGGTAAAACGACGACCATGCGCATCCTCGTGACGCTGATGGAGCCGACGAGCGGCCAGGCCTTCATCGACGGCCTGGACGTGACCAAGAAGGGCAAAGAGGTCCGCCGGCGGGTCGGGTACATGCCGGACTTCATGGGCGTCTACGACGATCTGAAGGTCTTCGAATACCTGGAGTTCTTCGCGGCGGCCTTTGGCATCGAGTACGCCAAGCGCAAGGCCATCGTCGACGGCGTGCTCGAGCTGACGGACCTGGTCTCGAAACAGGATGCCCTTGTTGATAGTCTGTCCCGCGGTATGCAGCAGCGGTTAGGTCTGGCGCGGGTGCTGATCCACGACCCCAAGGTCCTGATCCTGGACGAGCCGGCCAGCGGCCTGGACCCGCGCGCCCGGATCGAGATGCGCGAGCTGCTTCGCGAGCTCAAGCGCATGGGCAAGACGATCATGATCTCCAGCCATATCCTCAGCGAGCTGGAGGAAATCTGCGATCAGATCGGCATCATCGAGCACGGCCAGCTTGTCTTCAGCGGGACCCTGGAGGAAATCCGGCCCAGGCTGGGCCTTCAGAGCAAGGTCCGCGTGAGAGTGCTGGGCGAAGGGCTCCGGGCGATGGAGCTGTTGTCGGTCCTGCCCCAGATCCAGAGCGTCGAGGTGCTGGCGTCCCAATCGCCCGCGTCCGCTCTGGCGGGCGAGGAGCCGGGTTCCACGCTCTTGGTGACGCTCAAGGAGGGCCAGGCCGCTGACGGCCTTATTGCCCGCACGCTCGTCCACGGCGGTGTGGACGTGGTGTGCCTCCAGCCGGAGCAGCTCAAGCTCGACGACGCCTTTCTGCAACTGACCCAAGGGATCGTGCACTGATGCGCAGGGCGCAGGCTGGGTTCGGGTCCTCAAACGGGGAGATCGCGTTTGGGAGCCCTTCTTAACCCACGCGTGGGCCCAATCGATACTCAGTTGGCGCGGGGGTAAAGAACCCACCCTACGTGCCGCAGAGCGAGGTATGCAGGCGACACCGACAATCAGCATGTTGCAGCTCTTCAGCCCTTTGCGGCTGCTGGGGCCTCTGTCCGACCGGGAGCTTCGCGTCGCCAGCCGCAGGACCCGGAGCTACGCCGTGCGCAGCGGCTACATCGTCTTGCTGTGCGTGCTGATACTGTCGGGCTGGTATAGCCTTATCGGCATGCCGAATAGCAGCATGATGGCGTTCGGTGTCTCGCGTGCCTCCGTCGTAAGCACGTATGTCGCGGTTCAAATTCTGCTGTTTCAATTTGTGGCGGCCCAGCTCCTCGCCGCGCTGATGCTCAGCTCCTCCCTCGGTGACGAGATGCGCCGGGGGACGCTGGGCGTGCTCCTGACGACTCCGATCACCAGTGTCCACATCGTCGTCGGGAAGCTGCTGGGTGGACTCGTGCAAGTTGTGCTGTTGCTGGGCATCAGTCTGCCGGCCCTGGCGATTCTGCGCTGCCTGGGTGGCCTGTCGTGGGAGGAGGTGCGTGCCGGATTCTGTATTGTACTCAGCGCCGCCGTGTTTGCCGGGGCCTTGAGTCTCCTGTGGTCCACGTACTATCCCCATCCATACCGGGCGATCTCGGCCGGTGCGGTCACGTATCTGGTCCTGTTCGCCGGCCTGCCGTTTACGGCGATCTGCCTGGTCCAGGCAGGTGTGCTGAACGGACCCGTCACCGCATCCCTGCTCGATTTGCTGAATCCCTTTCGCGCGCTCTACCGGGCGTTGCCCTGGTTAGGACGGCCGCCCGCAGCGGGGACGGGTCCTTCCTTCTCTTGGCCGCTTCATTGCCTGATTATGGTCGGCCTGGCGCTCGCCGCCTCATGCGTTTCTGTATGGCGCATCCGTCGTGTGGCGGTGCGGGGGGGACTCATCAAGACGGGAAACGCCAGGGCGCTCCATCGGTTGCGCGGATCGCCGGTGGTGTGGAAGGAAGACCCGAGCGGTCGGCAGTGGCGCCGGAGAGGCAACCTGTTGATCGGCCTCCTGGCGCTGGCGCTCTGTGTCCCCGCCCTGATGATGGGTTCGCCGCGCGGGGTCCCGTTGGCGTTGTCCGTATATTATGGGTTTGGAGGGCTCTGGCTGGTCGTGATTCTGCGCCTCGCCATCTTCGTAGCGGGGGGCATCGCGCGGGAAAAAGAAAGCGGCGCCTGGCAGACGCTGCTGACGACTCCGCTCACAGAGAGGCAGATTCTGTGGGGCAAAGCAGCGGCGGCCCTGCGTCATCATGCCATCCTGTTTCTTTCCCTGCTTGCGGTTCAAACGTGCCTCATATTGCGTGATCGTATGCCGGGATGGCATCTGCTTGCCGTCCTCTACCTCCTGTTCCGCCTGGCCTCGATCGGTTTTGTTCTGGGGGCCGGCCTCTATTTCGGCACGCGCCTCAGGACCGCGACGGTCGCGGTCGCTGCCACCATGGCCGCCTTTCTGTGCGTGAATTACCTCCTCGGCGGAAGTTACAATCCGCTCTTTTCCTGGTTGTGGCGAAGTCTCGTCACCAACGTTGGCAAATGGGGCAACACGTATCTTATGGTGCTGCGCATCGCCGCGACGATGGGCGTTGCCTTTATTCTCAATATCGTGCTTGGCTCTTATTTGCTGCACCGAGCCCGGCGGAACGTGAGGTTGTATGTCTTCTGAGCGGGCGAGGGAGCGAACATGACGGCAGTTCTCCCAGCTCCGTTTTCGATGCTCTCGGGCGTACGAGAATGGGCCGGACCGATCTTCGACAAGGAGCTTCGGGTTGCCAGCCGGCAGCGCAAGAGCTACATCCTGCGCTTTGCCTACGTGGGGCTTCTGACTGTCTTTGTCGTCGGGGTCTGGTTCTCCTTCGCTCCTTCGAGCCACGTCGGCTCCGTCGTATACCAGGCATCCCGCATGGGGACGGCGGGCAAATACATTGCGGTCACCGTTGTCTGGTTCCAGTACGTCGTGGCGCAAGTCCTGGCTCTGGTGTTGCTCGGCAACGCTATTGCCGGTGAGATCCGCAAGCGCACTCTGCACGTCCTGGCGACTACTCCGATCAGCGGCCTGCAGATTGTCGGGGGCAAATTGGCCGGAGGCTTGCTCCTGATTGTCATGCTGTTGGCGACCAGCCTGCCGTTGTTGGCGATTGTGCGCGTCCTGGGCGGTGTGACTTGGGACTACGTCGTTTCGGGGGTGTGTATTACTTTTTCGGCGACGGTCTTCACCGGCGCCTTGAGCCTCTTTCCCTCCGCTTTCTATCGGCAAAGCCGCTGGGGCAGGGTCCAGGGCCTCTGGTACTGTATCCTGGCCCAGGTGATTGACGTTCTCATCGAAATGCCGGCACATTTCTACCCGGCTTTCGCGGCGATTGGCAAGCCGATCCAACTGATCAATCCGACCGATGTCCTGCTGGCCCGGACCAGGGAAATGCTCACGGCACGGCCGAGCACGGGCCCACCCTGGTGGCCGATCCACTGCCTGATCCTGCTCGTGGGTGCCTGCGTGGTTTTGCTGTTTGTGGCGCGTTCTGTTCACGCGCTGGCGGGCGCGGTTGGGCCGGATCCTGCGCGGGAAGGGCAAATGCATAAACTGGGAATGTGGATCGGAACGAGGAGAGTCCAAACCAAAAGGTCCCTCGACCGACGCCCGGAATGTGCCGCTCCGATCCGACGCATCCAGGGTTCGCCGATTGTGTGGAAGGAACTGCGTAAGTTCGCCCCGTTGAGGAGCCGCCATCCCTTACGGCGCGCCCTGTCCATGGCAGAGGTGCTTCTCTGTGTCGGTGTTCTGGTCGGAGTCGTCGTGATGATGCAAGGCTCTCGCTGGGTGGTTGCGGTCCAGTCGTTTCTCATAAGTTGGGCTGTGGGTGCTCCCGCCGGATTGGTGTTGGGCTTCGCACTCACGGCGGCGGGTGCGATTGCGAAGGAGAGAGAGGCTCGAACTCTGCCGGTCCTGCTGACGACCGCGTTGGACGACGGTGAAATCATCAAGGACAAAGCCATCGGGACCCTTCGTGGGGCCTGTCTTGTTCTGCTGCCGCTTTCCGCTCCCCTTCTCTTTCTGCCGCTCCTCTCTTTAGCGTCTCCCATCAAGGTCAATTGGCTCGCCATTCTCTGGGGCGTGGTACTCTACCTGGTGAGTTTGCTCGGGCTTACCTCGTTCTTCCTCGGGCTGGGGCTCTATTGCAGTGTCCGGCTCAAGACCGTTGCCGGTGCCACCGTGTGCACGTCGGCCGGACTGGTAGGTCTGCTCTTGGCTGGTTGTCCTACTCTGATTTTGATGGGCCGTCGCGTCTTCATGGGTAGTTCGCAGATGTGGCTGCCGGTATCTATCTTGGTTGTGTTGGGGGCTTTAGCCGCGGCCGGCGTGGGATTGTTCCTCCTGCGGGCCGCGTCGTATCGGCTCCGACGCAACGTTTTCTGATCGCGGTGTCTGGACCGTTTCCCCTTCTATGAGACGGGAGATGATGAATGGTCAGTTGGGTCGACAACACATTGCAGCTCGCCTCCCATACCGGGCGGTTGGTCGGCCCTGTCTTTGACAAGGAGCTGCGGGTCGCCAGCCGCCGGCGCCGGAGCTACGTCCTGCGGTTCGTCTATGTGGGCCTTCTGACTGCTTTCGTGGTGGGGGTCTGGCTCTCCTTCGTTGGTTCCGGCAGCCCTGGCTCGGTCGTTTACCAGTCGTCCCGACTCGCCATGGCCGGCCGGTACGTTGTGGTCGGCATCGTTTGGTTCCAGTTCGTCGCCGCTCAGATTGCCGCACCGGTGTTGCTCGGCGACGCCATCCGCAGTGAGGTCCGCAAACGCACCTTGCACGTTCTGGCGGTCACGCCGCTCAGCGGCATGCAGATCGTCACGGGCAAGCTCGCGGGCGGTCTGCTGCCGATTGTGATGCTGCTGGCCACCAGCCTGCCGCTGCTGGCATTGGTCCGTGTCTTTGGCGGCGTGCCCTGGGACTACCTCGTCTCGGGGGTAGCGATCACGTTCAGTGCCCTGGTGTTCGCCGGTGCCCTGCATCTGCTGGTCTCCGCTGCCCGTCGGAGTGTGCTCGGGAACCTCGGCCCGACCCTCTGGTTCTGTCTCCTGGGGCGGATCCCCGACGGTTTCATCACCTGGTTCGCACTCACCCGCCCGGCCGTGGGAGCGATTGGTGGGCCGATCCTGCTGCTGGTCAATCCGACGGATATCCTGCTGACGCGGACGAGGGAGATGCTCACCGCGCGGCCCAGCACCGGCTTGTCCGCTTGGTGGCCGCTGCACTGTCTGATCCTGCTGGCCGCCTCCGTCCTCGTTCTTTGGCTGGCGGCACGCCGCGTTCGCACCGTGGCCACCGAGCCGGCCCCGGATCGCACGTCTGGAAGATCCCTGGCATCCATGGGCGGTGACGCGAACATGGCCGGCGTATTCCTTCGCCGGCGGGTTCACGTCGCCGGTCCCATTCGGCGCGTCAAGGGTTCGCCCGTTCTCTGGAAGGAAATACGGACCTTTGCGGTTCGACAGAGCAGGCATCCCCTGGCGAAGTATGGTGCGCCCGTCGCCCTGGTATGCTTGATCGTCACGGCTGTGAGTGGAGTGTTCATCTTCGGGGTGGCCAGTAGTGCGGCTGTGATTGCCGGCAGCATGGTGTTTTGTGCGTTGGGGCTTCATGTGGGGGCGGCAGTGGCGCTTTCCGGGGCGGCGGCCACGATGATTCCCAAGGAGAGGGAGGCCAGGACCCTGCCGGTTCTGCTGGCGACGCCGCTGGAGGATGGCCGAATCGTGAGGGACAAGGCCCTCGCGGTTCTTCGGCAGGGTCTTCCGTCGCTGGTGCTGCTCTTCGTCTTTCTTCTCTTCTCGTCGGCAGGTGTGGTGGCATCGGCGCCGAACAAGGTCAGGCCGCTCCTGCTGGTCTACGGTGCGGGGCTCTACCTGGGGCTTTATCTGGTGGGCTTGTTGGGAATCCTCCCGTTGCTCGCGGGGCTGGGTCTCTACTGTGGCGTGCGGCTCAAGACCGCCGCCGTCGCGCGGGGATACACCTTCGCCGTGGTGCTCCTGGGCGCGACAGTCTTCTGCTTCGGCAGCATCGCACTCATCTATTCCATCGTCCGGAGAAGCGCGCCGGCATGGCTGATGCTGTGTCTCGTGGTGCTCGGCACCGCCGTCGCGTGCGCCGGCGCAGGGTTGATTCTCTTGCGGGCCGCAGCGCGCCGGCTCCGACGCAACGTGTTTTGATCGGGGTATCCGATGGCATCGGCTGTGATGAACCAATGGCTCTCGGTGACGTGGCTTGGCTCACTCCGGTGGTGGGCCGGGCCGATCGTCCAGAAGGAATTGCGCGTAGCCAGCCGCCGGCGGCGCGGTTATCTTCTGCGCTGCGCGTACGTTCTCTTGCTGACGATGTACATCGCGATGGTCTGGGTTTCCGCCGTCTCCTCCGCGCGTTCCGGGGCCATGTCCCGGGCCCAGATGCAGGTGGCCGCTCATACGATCACCCAAGGCATTGTCTGGTTCCAGTTCTTCGGCGCCCAGGTTGTGGTGCTGCTGTTGATGAGCACCGCGATCAGCGAGGAGGTCCATAGCCGAACGCTGGGCGTTCTGATGACCACGCCGCTCAGCAGCCGCCAGGTCGTGCGGAACAAATTCTTCAGCCGCTTGTTCCAGGTTCTGCTGCTCGTGGCGGCGAGTCTGCCGCTGCTGGCCGTCGTACGCGTCCTCGGCGGCATTGCGTGGAGTTACGTGATCGTGAGTCTGTGTGTCACGGCCGCCACCGTGATCTTCGTCGGCTCCGTCAGCCTGTTCTTCTCCGCGCTGTGCCGGCGGGAGCACGTCGCCGTGGTGGTGAGCGTCCTGACCGTCGCCTTTCTCTTCGTGCTGGTGCCGATCCTCACGGGTTCCTCTCGGCAGATCCTGCGTTGGCAGATCTCCCGGTCGTTGCCACAGCCGCTCTTCACCATGAATCCTTACCTTCTGCTGCAGTACTGCCCGAATCTGCCGACCGCCACTCCAGGGGCGGCGCTCGCGGGGACACGGGCGGTCGCCATCTGTTGCCTTCTCCTGGTGTTGGGAGCACGACTGGTCCTGGCCGGCGCGGAGCGGTTGGTGGGGGGACTGGCGCTGCGCCGGGCCATGGGCGAGCCGGTCCTGCTGGATCGGCTGCGGCGCGGACATTTCTGGAACACCGTGACGAAAGAGAGACCCAAGAGGCTACGAACCCGCATTCGGCGTGTGGTCGGCCCCCCGATGATCTGGAAGGAGTTGACCTGCGCGCTCTCACGGCGCGAGACCTTCGTTTCTCACACGCTCCTGGGCGTCGAGATCGTGCTGATTCTGATCGCCTACCTGTTTCCAATGATGATCTCCTTTGCCCCGTATGAGTTTCTCCACTTGGCGTATGTTTGGGGTTTCCTGGGGGCCGGGGTGGTTCTCACGAGCGCCGCCTCGGCCGGCGTCATCAGCGTCGAGCGGGAGTCACGCACGTGGCCGCTGCTCTTGTTGACGCCGTTGACGGATCGGGAGCTTCTGCTCGGGAAGTTCGTGGGCGTGCTGCGCCGCTGCGGACCGGTATGGCTGGCGTTGCTGGCCTACGTCGTCGGGTTCACTTATGCTGGTTGTTTCCACCCGCCGGCGATTGCCCACGTGACGATCATCATTCTGTCCACGCTCCTGTTTCTCACGGCGACAGGCTTCTACTTCGGTTCGCGTTTGCGCCGGACGACCGAGGCCGTCACGGCCAACCTCGTACTGGCCGGCGTTCTGTGGTGTGTCGCCCCGATCCTTGGCGCCGTGGCCGCGTCCGGGCTGAAGGGGGCCTGGAACGGGGGCGAGTCGGTCGCCTATACCTTTATTCCCTTCGCCCAGGCGTTTGCCCTGGTGGCCACCACACTGGATGGTTACTACGGTGACATCCGGTGGTTTGATCGTTCTCTGAATGCCGGAGAGTTGAGCTGGCTGATGCTTGTCTCGATGGTGGGATACCTCCTGGCGGCGCTGCCGTTTGCCTGGCGAGCGGTGCGGGGCTTCCGGCGGCGTATTCTATGATGTACCCGGAGAAGACAGATGACGGTTTCTATCGGTAAAAGACTGCACGTTCTCCTCGATCCGGCGTGGCTGACCGGGCCGATCTTCGATAAGGAGCTACGGGTCGCCAGCCGCCGGCGGCGACAGTATGTCCTGCGCTCTCTCTACATCCTGGCCCTGACGGCCTTCGCGGGCGTTGTCTGGCTCAGCGTGGTCCCGCACCAGGCGAATGGCGCGTTTGTGCAGTCCGTCATGGCCGCGGCGGGCCAGAAGATCGTCACGACGGTCGTGCTCTTTCAGTTCTTCGCTGCCCAGATTCTCGCCATTGTCCTGCTCAGCGGCGCCATCAGCGACGAGGTGTACCACCGCACGCTGGGTGCTCTGATGACCACGCCCATCAGCAGCTTCCAGATCGTCATGGGCAAGCTCCTGAGCCGGTTGCTGCAACTGGTCCTGCTGCTGGCGATCTCCCTGCCGATGCTGGCGATCGTGCGTGTCCTGGGTGGTGTGCCGTGGGGTTATCTGCTCGCGAGCCTGTGTGTCACATTGACGGCCGCCGTTTTCGCGGGTTCGGTGAGCTTGCTGTTTTCGATCCAGAACCGCCATGCCTACGGCGTGATCCTTCGGACCCTGTTCGCGCTGGCCTGTCTCTACTTTGTCCTGCCGGGGCTGTTCGGAGCACTCGGTTTCTACCTCCTGCCGACGTCCCGCGCTTTCACCGGCCGTGGCTCGGGAGTCCTGTCCCCGTTCACGCTCTTGCTTGTCAGTCTCAACCCGTACTCCGCCATCGGGGCGCTCACGGGGCAGATGCTCGCCCCCGGGATACCGAGGTTATGCTTGCTGCCCCTACACTGCGGCCTCATGCTGGGCCTGTCGGCCCTGGTGCTCGGCCGGGCGGCGACTGTCGTCCGCCAAGTAGCGTTGCGCCAAGCCGTGGGCCAGAGGCTCGAAGGCAGAGGTCGGAAGGCGGCGGATGGAACACGGCACGATTTTCAGTCCTCTATCCTCGCTGCTTCGTCCAGTGCCATCCGGCGCGTGACGGGGCCGCCGGTCGCGTGGAAGGAACTGCGGGCGCCTTTCATCCAGGGGATCAACAGCCGCAACAGCTACATCGGTTTTGCCGTGACTGTCGCGGCGCTCGGCCTGACCTATTGTGGCTCGGCCTACGATGGGAGTCTGGACGACGATTTCACCCACTTGGCCTACGCCACGCTGTTTCTCTTTATTGGCGGGCTGATGAACGTGGTCTTCGCGGCCACACGGATCAC
Organism: uncultured Pirellulales bacterium; assembly: GCA_964354535.1. Taxonomy (GTDB): domain Bacteria; phylum Planctomycetota; class Phycisphaerae; order Sedimentisphaerales; family Anaerobacaceae; genus PLanc-01. The sequence goes on along the minus strand of CAYHAJ010000198.1, from coordinate 24,141 downwards.
CACGGAGAAGGAGGCCCAATCCTGGTCGCTGTTGCTGACGACACCGCTGAGCGATTGGGAGATCCTGCTGGGCAAGGCCCTCAGTGCGTTTCGCCGTTGTCTGCCGATCTGGGGGCTGCTCGCGGGGCATGTGATTCTGTTCGTGTCGGTGGGCTACATTCATCTCGCGGCCTTACTGCACCTGCTGTTGCTGGTGGCGTGGCTAACGGTGTTTATCACCGGAACGGGCCTCTATTTCAGTGCCCGCCTGCGGCGCACCACCTCCGCCGTAGTGGCCAGTTTTGCTCTCGTGGTTGGTCTATGGATCGTGGGACCGATTCTGGGTGGGCTGGTGGGGGCGCTGGGCGGGATGGGCGACTGGCTGGCCCAGTACCTGTGGGCCCATCCGACGTTCCAGACGCAACTGATTATCATGGGCGGCGCGGGCGCGCAGAACGCCGACATGTCCTGGCGGTCGCTCAGCTATGGGACGAGGGCCGTGTTTCACTCAGGTCCCGAAGCGATGGGCGTGGGCATGGTCACCCGTATTCTGGCGGGCGTCGCCGCCCTGTACATCGGGGTCGGACTACTCTTCTTGTGGCGTGCCAAGTGCTGTCTGCGCCGAAAGGTCTTTGGTTGATGCGGGGCGTGTCGGGTTGGACTGAGAGGACGAATGGGACCTTCTCCGCCGCGTCTTGCGAAGGTCCGGGCGCGGCGCTATACTGGCAAAGGGTATGACGACTATGGAAACCACCGACTGGAAATGGGGCTGGTGGACAGCCTCTCTCCTGCCGCGGCTGACCGGGCCGATCTTTGACAAGGAGATGCGGGTCTCCAGCCGACGCCGGCGAAACTACGTGCTGCGCTTTCTCTACATCGGTTCTTTTACCTTTCTGGCGGCCGCGATCTGGGCGAATAGTATCGCGCACAGCAACTCCTCGGTTTACCAGACCTCGCGCATGGCGTCGGCCGGAGTGGCCATCGTCAGCTACGTCCTGTGGTTTCAGTTTCTCGCGGCGCAGCTCATCGCCGCGGTCATGCTTAGCACGTCGATCAGCGACGAGATCTACAAGCGGACGCTCGGCGTGCTCATGACGACGCCGATCGGCAGCTTCCAGATCGTGATCGGCAAGCTCACGAGCAAGTTGCTGCAAATCGTGTTGCTGCTGGCGATCTCCCTGCCGCTGCTGGCGGTGATACGCCTGTGGGGAGGCGTTCCCTGGAGTTGCCTGCTGTCCGGCTGGTGTATGACGTTGACGGCGGTGGTCTTCATTGGGTCCTTGAGCCTGTTCTTCTCGATCTTCACGCGTCGGGCCTATGCGGCCATCCTCCAAACCATCCTGGCGGCCGGTTTTCTCTTCGGATTCGTGCCGCTGATCGCCGCCTTCCTGCTCGCCTCGGCGAAGGCGCCCCCGGGCCCGTATACGACGCTGCTTTCATACGTCAATCCCTACGTGATGATGTTCGCGGTGACCGTGTCGCTGTCTTCCCCGATGCCGATTCCTGTGGGTGCGTGGCCGGTGCACTGTGCCGTCATGCTCGGGCTGTCTTCGCTGCTTCTGCTGGTGGCGATGATCTTTGTCCGCAAGGCGGCCTTACGCCAGGCTATTGGAGCCAGCGTCGTCGCTCCGGAAAGACGCCGCGCGCGGAACGGCCAGCCTTCGGTTTCGATCCGGCGCGTGCAGGGACCGCCGGTGTTGTGGAAGGAGCGCCGGGCGCCGCTGTTCGGCCGGCGCAGGCTGCGGAAGATCGCGGAGATCGTTTCCGGCGTCGTGATCTTGGCCCTGCTCTTGTTGACCTATGGCCTGTGCCTGAGAGTGAACATACTCGCGAACCAGGAGACCCACGTCATGTACGGCGTGATTTTCTTCAGCATCGGCGTTCTGTTCACGGTCGTTCTGCCGGCAACGTGCATCACAACGGAAAGAGAATCCCAGACTTGGCCACTGCTGTTGACGACGACCGTCGGCAATTGGGAGATCCTCTGGAGCAAGTTCGCGGGCGCCGTGCGCCGCTGCCTGCTGGCCTGGGTATTGTTGTTCGGTCACGTGGCAGTTTTCGTGGTTTTGCGGATCATTCATCCGCTCGCACTGGTCCAGTTGGGCCTGCTGGTGGCCTGGCTCGTCTTCTTCCTGACGAGCACGGGCCTGTACCTCGGCAATCGGCTGCGCCACACGACTACGGCGGTGATCGCCAACATGGGACTGGCCGCGACCGTTTGGGCGATCATTCCTCTGTTTCTGGCAGTCATGGTGGAAGTGGGCCACATAACCAGTGATTCTTTCCTGGGGGCCTATATGGACACGAATCCATTCGTCCACGTGGTCGTGGTCATGCTGGCGACGGCCCACAAAGGCGGTCTCGCCTCTTACCAGTGGGTGCAGACAGGGATGAAGAGCCTGCCCGACGCCACGGCCTGGATGATTCTGACGTTCACCCTCTACGCAGCGGTCGGGTTCATCTTCCTCACGCGGGCAGCGGCGCGGCTGCGGCGAAATCCTTTTTGAGGAATTTACGATTTATGATTCACGATTTATGACTCTCCGATGAGTTCGATTTTTGGGCCTGGATTCCACACGGTCGCCTGCGATCATCGGATCATGAATCTTACATCGTAAATCACAGATCCAAGATCTGGCGGCGCTCTCGCTTCAGAACATTACCAAAGTCTTCGATCGCCAGACGACCGCGGTCTCCGATCTGACGTTGGAGGTGCCGCAGGGCGAGTTCCTGGTCCTGGTCGGGCCGAGCGGCTGCGGCAAGACGACGATCCTGCGTCTGATCGCGGGCCTGGAGACCCCGACGGTCGGGAAGATCCGTATTGCGGACAGGATCGTCAACGATGTGCCGCCGCGCGAGCGCGATGTCGCCATGGTCTTTCAAGACGGGGTCCTCTATCCCCACCTGAGCGTGTACGCCAACCTGGCGTTTCCCCTGCGCATGCGCGGGTTGCCCCGGGACGAAATCAAGCGATGGGTCGATGCGATCGTCGAGAGGCTGGGCCTCGCGGGTGTGGTGGGCCGCAAGCCGGCGGCTTTGTCGGGCGGCCAGCGACAGCGCGTGGCCCTGGGCCGGGCGCTGGTGCGCGAGCCGGCCCTATTCCTGTTTGATGAACCCTTGAGCAGCCTGGACGTCGGCCTTCGTTTGACCCTGCGGGAAGAGATCCAGACCCTGCACCAGAGACTTGGCACCACGATGCTCTATGTTACGCACGACCAATCCGAAGCGCTGGCCCCGGGCGAGCGGGTACGTGTGTTGCGGGAGGGGCGAATGGAGCAGGTGGGTGAACCTGGCGAGGTCTATGATCGGCCCGCCAATCGCTTCGTCGCCGGCTTTTTCGGCACGCCGCCCACGAATTTCCTGACCGGACGTCTCCGTTGCGAGGAGGGGGCCGGCTTTCTGGACTGGACCGGCGGCAGGGTGCCTCTGCCCTCGCTCCCGGCCAACGCCGCGGAGACGACGGTCCAGGTCGGTGTCCGGCCACATGATCTTTCTCTGGAGCTGCCGTCGTCGCAGAGCGGTTGTGTGCTTGCGGGCCGCGTCAGCCTGCTGGAGCCATTTGGCTCGCGAACCGACGTGCACGTGGTGCTCGCTTCGGGAGAGAAGTGCGTCATCTTCGCACCGCCGCATGTCCGGCCCAGTGTCGGTGACGAGGTCCAAACATATGTCCCTCCCGAGAAGCTCCACCTCTTCAAGCCCGACGGCACGCCCTTGAACCTGTCAGGGATGGTATCGAGGCCGAAGAGGTTGGTTTGTAGTGTGCCCGTAAGGGCATGAAAAGAAAACGCCTCACGGCGTCACTACAAACAGGCTTCCTCGCTCTGAGGCCAGAGCCTGTGCCTTGTGTCATGCTTGTCTTTGCCCTGTTCATCCGCTACCCTATTGGAACGCCGGGCGACATCTGCACGATGCGCGGCCGATGGGAAACGGTGGGCACGACCCACCCTACGAGAGGTGTTCTTATGGAATCGCGAAGCTACATCAATCGAGTTCGGAGTAGGGTTCTTCTGCTGAGCCTGGTTGTCTTGCTGACCTCTGGCACGGGTCGTGCCGACATTGCCCGCCTGCAGAGCGACGCGCTGACCTTGGAAGTCGATGACGGGACGGCGGCCTGGAAGCTCTTGGACAAGCAGTCCGGTGTGCAGTGGCCGTCTAACGGAACGGCCAGCGCGGGCAACGTGCCATGGCTGCAAGGCCGTCTCTCGCGATCCGGGAACGAACAGGGCGATTCTATTCGGCTGGTAAGCGAGAAGGGCGGTACGCTGGTCTTTGCCTTGGCCGACGGTGGGCGGGCTCTGGAACTTCGTTACGAGAAGCCCGGCAGTGATACCCTTCGTATTCTCAACGAGGCCCTGGCGATCAGCGAGGCAGAGGGTGGTTACGTGATCGTGCCGAGCCGGGAGGGACTGTTGGTGCCGGTCAAAAGCGACAAACCATTCAAACGCGTGTTCGGGACCTCCGAGTACGAAGGCTGCCACATGAACATGCTGGGGCTCGTGAAGAAGGATTCGGCCTTGCTGGTGACATGGGACGATGCGTACGTCTTCCCCGAACTGGAAAGGGCGGTTTCCTCCGGCGGCTCGAATCGCCTGACGGCGGCCTTCGAGCTGCGGGGCAGTGCGAAGACAGTGCGCCTGATGCCGCTCGGCAAAGGCGACTGGAATACGATAGCGCGCGAGTACCGCCGGTACGCCGAGAAACGCGGGTATGCCGTGACATTGCGTGACAAGATCCGCCGGGATCCGCATGTCGAGCTGATGGTCGGCGCCCCGGACGCCAAGCTGTGGTCGTGCCTGACCCGCCGCATGAGCGAGGACAGCACGGCCGTGGAGTCCGTCCGGATCCACTGGACGTTCGACGAGGCCGCCAAGGTCGCGGAGCACCTGAAGAACGACGTGAAGATTGAGCGGTGTTTCTTCATGGTCGGCGGCTGGACAGAAGGGGGCTATGACGTCCGACACCCGGACAACCTGCCCGCCAACCCGGAGTGCGGCGGCAACGCGGCCCTGGCGGACGCCATCAAACGCATCCAGAAGCTGGGCTACCTGGACTGCCTGCACGACAACGTCCAGGACATGTACCGCGATGCCAGGAGCTGGAGCCCAAGCTACATCGAAAAGAAAGCGGATGGCTCTTTGATCACCGGCGGCCGGTGGAACGGCGGCCGGGCCTACATGGTCTGCGCTCCGAAACAACTGGAACTGGCGCAGCGGCCCCAGAACCTCGGCGCGATCCGCGATCTGTTCGCGCCCTGGAGCTACTTCATCGACACGACCTATGCAGTCGGGCCGCGTGAGTGCTTTGACCCGAATCATCCGATCGGCCGCAACGAGGACATCGCGTGGAAGATTCGCCTGAGCGATTACGCCCGCAACACATTCGGCATCTTCGGCAGCGAGTGCGGCCGCGAATGGGCCCTGCCCCACAGCGATTTCTTCGAGGGCCTCGTCGGCGTCAGCGGCAACTACTATCACCAGCTCAAGCCGGAGGAACTGGGCGCCAGCGTGATCCCGTTCTTTGAGATGGTCTACCATGATTGCCAGATCTGTTACGGTAAGTACGGCTACCGCGCCGAGGACGCCGCCGAGTACGTGGCGCACCACGTTCTCTGTGCCCGCCCTCTGCACTACCACTCTTTCCCCGACCATCTCTACTGGCAGTCGACGCCGAAGGAGAGCCCGAGGAAACCGTCCGCGGAGCGCGCGTGCTACACACGCAGCGACAACGGCTGGGCGGCCGGCCTGCACCCGCTCGACGTGTTCCTGAAGAACACCCACGAAGTTCTCGGCCCCCTGCACGAGTTGACAGCCTACAACCGGCTCGTAGCCTTTGAATACCTCACGGAGAATCGCACCGTCCGGCGGGCGACCTACGGCGCGGGCAATGAGGCGGTGAAGGTCACCGTCAACTTCGGTCCGAGCCCCGCCGAGATCAACTCGGATACCGGCGGCCGCACGATCCTGCCGCCCTGGGGCTTCCTCGTGGAAACGCCGCGTTTTGTCGCCTTCCACGCCCGTTCCTGGAACGGGCAAGACTACGGCAATGGCGCCCTCTTCACCCTGCGCCCAACGGACAACAAGGACCTGAAGGACTCCGTCAGCATCCGCGTCTTCCATGCCTTCGGCCCCACGACGCTCTCGTGGCGCGGGAGGAGCTACGAGGTTATACGCGAGGAAGTAATCAAGCCCAGCATCTGAATAGAATGCGAGAGGAAGCTGTGGTTTCGGCGGTCTTTCGGCTGAGGAGGCGTGCAACGGCCAGGTGGCTGCTATTCCCGGCCGTTGTCGTGCTGTGAAAATGGAGGGAGTATGATTGAACAGGAGTTGGAGAGCTACTTCGGATTCAAGTCCTTTCGCATGGGACAGAGAGAGGTCATCGAGCGGATCGTGGCCGGGCAATCCGCCGGCGCGATCTTTCCGACCGGAGCGGGGAAATCGCTTTGCTATCAGCTTCCGGCTCTGCTGCTGCCGCACATGACTCTGGTGGTCTCGCCCCTGCTGGCCCTGATGAAAGACCAGGTGGATTTTCTGACGAGCCACCAGATCCCCGCCGCCCGGCTCGATTCCACTCTGACCCCGGAGGAGTATAGTCGCATTCTGGGGCGGGCGAAGGAGGGAGAATTGAAGATCCTGATGATCTCGGTCGAGCGTTTCCGCAACGAGCGGTTTCGGTCTCATTTTCAGAAGATGAAAACGTCTTTGCTCGTGGTCGATGAGGCCCACTGCATTTCGGAATGGGGGCACAACTTCCGGCCGGAATACCTGAAGCTCCCGCTCTATCGGAAAGAGTTCGACATTCCCCAGGTGCTGTTGCTGACAGCCACCGCGACCGAGCCGGTCATCCAGGACATGTGCGCCAAGTTTCAGGTGCCCCGGGAAAACGTGACGGGGACGGGATTTTACCGCCCCAACCTCTTTCTGCAGGTGACCCCCATCGCCGAGGCGCGGAAGGAAGCGCACCTGCTCCAGCGGTTCCGCGAGTCGCCGAAAGCCCCGACGATTGTGTACGTGACGCTGCAAAAGACGGCGGAGTGCATCGCCGAATTCCTGGCCGCGAACGGTATCCTCGCCTGTCCCTACCACGCCGGGATGGAGTCTGAGGAGCGGGAGCGCATCCAGAATCAGTTCCTGGCCGGCCAGGTCGATTGCATCGTCGCGACCATCGCCTTTGGCATGGGGATCGACAAGAAGGATATTCGCCGCGTGATCCATTACGATCTGCCGAAGTCCATCGAAAGCTATAGCCAGGAGATCGGGCGGTCCGGACGGGACGGCGCACCCTCGTTCTGCGAGGTGCTGGGGAACCGGGACAACCTCAGTGTGCTGGAGAACTTCATCTACGGGGATACGCCCGACCGGCAGGCCATTACTGAGCTTCTTCGCCTCATCCAGCAGCATCAGGAACGCACCTGGGAGGTCCGGCTGACCGGGCTCTCCTATGACGTGACCATCCGCGTGCTGCCCCTGAAGACCCTGTTGGTGTACCTGGACATGGAAGGCATCATCAAGCCCAGGTACACCCGTTTTGACGAATACGCCTTCCAGTACCGCATGTCGCCGCCGGACATCGTGGACCAGTTCGAGGGCGAGAGAAGAGCGTTCGTTCAGGCGGTTCTGGACGGGTGCCGGACCAAGAAGATGTGGACTTATGTGGACCTGCCGGAGATCCTGCAGAGCTATGATGGGGCCGACCGGCAACGGGTGATCACGGCCCTGGAGTACTTCTCGGAGAAAGGATGGATCGAGCTGCAGGCGAAGCAGGAGGTGGAGGCGTACGAGATTGTGACCCGCGATTTCGACATCGACGCATTGAGCGCGAAGATGTGCGGGCTCTTCACGGCCCGGGAAAACCGAGAGATCCAGAGAATTCACGCGATGGTGGACTTCTTCGAGAGCAATTCCTGTATCAGCGGGCGCCTGGCCCGCTACTTCGGCGACGAGATCGGAAAAGACCGTTGTGGCCACTGTTCCTTTTGCCGGACCGGTCCGGCCGCCCTGGCGCAGACGGTCAAGCGGCCGCCCCTGAGCACGTTCCACTTCCCCGAAGTGGCGAATGAATTCATTCGACTGGCCGGGCGTCGTTGCTCCGTGCTGAACGTCACGAAATTCCTCTGCGGGATTTCTTCCCCTCTGTTGGTCCAGCTCAGTGTGAAGAAGCTCCCGCATTCTGGCGTCTTGGAGCGATATCCCTTTCTGGAAGTCCGAAGGTGGGTCGGTGATAGTCTGAAGACACGCCGCTGACGATGCTGTTCGCCACTTATCTGGCTCCACAGGAAGACAGCGGCCGATGGGATTCGGACCCACAACATCTACCTTGGGAAGGTAGCACTCTACCATTGAGCTACGGCCGCATATTACCTTGTACATGGCAATTCTATGCCCCAGGCCGGCGGCTGTCAACGGGAAAAACACGTTAGTTTCATGGACGGGGCACGATCTTGAAGGCCACGTCGCCGCCGATGTTCAAGGCGTGGCCGCCGGTGGTTGTCAGTTCCGGGATTGTTACGGATAACTTGCCGCCGCGGCACTCGACCGTCTGCGGGTCCAGGTATCGGCCGCGCCAAGTGCGATAGAGCCGTACTTCGTAGCTGCCGTTTTTGAGCCCCGAGATCGTGAAGGAATCCTTGGCGACGCTCGTTTTGGGATTCACTACCCAGCCGAAAATGAGCTTCTCGCTCTTCATCGCCCAGCCGTCGCAGCCGGTCGTATCCACCGGGGCCGGTTGCAGATCGAGGTGGGCGAAGTCGATGTCCGCTACGAACTGGCCGAAGTAGCGCATCTGGTTGGTGACGACGCTGTCGTTGAGCCAGTCCGACCAGGCCCACCAGAAGGGCGTGCAGCACAGACCGTTGGCCAGGCTGACCCACAGGGCATTGTGGTACATGGCCAGGTAGCCGGGCATGCCGGGTTCGTAATACGTGTGGTCCCAGCCGCACTCGCCGACGAGCGCGGGCTTGCCGAAGCCCTTCCAGAGGTTCTGCGTCTGGGTGGCGTAGTTGCGATAGCTGTAGCGCAGCGGGCTCTCGGCATTCGGATCGACCTTGCCGGTCCTGGGCATCGGGTGCCCCTGGGCCTCGTAGATCTCCCGGGCGGCGATGTCGAAAATCTTGTACCCGCCGGGCCACCACTGGCCGATCCCACCGCTTTGCGTACCGGTCGTGGGGCGGCCGTAGGGATCGTGCTCGTTGAAGAACGCGTCCATCTTGCGGGACCACTCCTCGGCCACGCTCTTGTCTCCTTTCTCCCAGCCCTCAGTGCCGTTGATCTCATCGACGATAAACCAGAGGAACAATGCCCGGCTATAGCCCCAGCGGGCGATCATGTAGCGGTACAGCTTCTCCTGGTACCGCCACGCCTCCTGGCTGCCGAAGAAGCCGGCGGCGTCCGTGATCAGGTGGTACGGGTTATGGCGATAGCGAGCATTGCCGCCGCCCCAGATCGCCTGCGAGATATAGGAGTGGAACCAGACGTTCCAACTGATGTGGATGTCGCGCGCTTCGCACCACTCGAAGAGCTGATCGAGCCGGCCGCAGCGGTTCTCGTCGTACCGGCCCAGCCCCGAGCCCATCGTCTCCAGCGGCGTGGGGAAGAAGCTGACAAAGTTGCCGCCGAGCTTCTTGAGTTCGTCGAGGCTCGCCTCCGTGATCGCGCCCTGGTCGAATCGCTCGTAGCTGTCGTTGTGCCAGAGGCCGACGCCGTAGAACGAGGTGCCGTCGCTGTACATCAAGTACCGCTGATTCGGTGCGATCCGAACGAAGCCGTGATGCGATGAATCGCCGACGGTGAATCTTCCGAGCCGGCTCTGAGCGGTCCCTTCCTTGTCCTTCACCTTCACGAGGTACTGCCATGCCCCTTTTTCGATCGGGGCAAAGCGGACCATCCAGAGGCTCGACCACTGCGAGGGATTGTAGAAGCCCCAGATCTTCCACGTCTTGCCGGAAGGGGCCGTGAATTCCGCCCAGAGGTCGATCTCTTCGGGGTCGAAGGGATTCGAATAGGTCGCGTCCATGTCGACAACCAACTCGAGCTTCTCATAGAGACCTACCGGCGTGGACGTGCTCGGCCGGGCAGAATTGATCACTGGTGCGGCTGCAGCCACCGTCGCGGCCATTCCCGCGACGAGGATCAGAACACTCATCACATACTTGGACATGACGTTCTCCTCGTTTCTTACTCCACCGTGAATTCCCATCGACTCTGCCCGCCTCTTCTCAAGCTGATCCGCTGCTTGTGCGGCGGCCGGCCATCTCGTTCGACCGTGATATCATACGCTCCATAGAACCCCCGGAACGCGACTTGGCCCTTCTCGTCGGTCTTGACGGTGAGCTTGGTCTGCCACTGCCGGTGGATCAGGTCCTTCAGCCGGGCGTAAACCGGCTTGGGCTCGTAGTCCTCGCGCAGCAGACCGCCGCCGGGCAGCCAGATCTGCCGGTCGGACAAGCCCCACCAGTTGATCGAGACGACCGCCGGGTGCCCGAAGCAGAGCTTGTAGAACTGCTCGGCAAATTCCGCCTGGGTCTCTTCGGTCCACGTCCCTTCGCGCCAGCCGCCGGTGATCGGTTTGCCGCCGGACTGGGGGATGTACTCGGTGATGTGCAGCGGGTAGCCCAGCTCGCCCAAGCGGTCGAGCGTCGTCCGGACCTTCTCGGGCGAGAACCATTCCTCGCGCGGCTCGTGGGCCTGGATGCCGAGTCCCGAGATAGGAGTGCCGCGCCGCTTGAGTTCTACCACAAGTTGATAGAAACGCTCCCGGTCCGGCTGGCGGGCGATGACGTAGAATTCATTGAGAATCAAATGGGCCTTGGGGTTGGCCTCATGAGCGGCCCGAAATGCCTTATCGACATAGTCCGCAATCTCGGGGATCGGCGCCTGCACGTAGTCTTTGGCCTGGATGTTCGTCCACGCCCGACAGTGGATCGGCTCATTGACGACGTCCCAGATGTCAATGGCCCCCGCGAACCCGCCGACCTCTCGCGTGACTCTCTCCAGCATCCGCCTCTCGGATTCTTCCGGCGCGAGCTCCGCCAGCCATTTCGGCGTGCCGGACTCGTTCGTCCACACGAGCGGGTGACCCTTCGTCGTGATGTTGTTCTCGACGCACCACTTCACGGCCTTGAGGGTCTCGTCCCGCGCCGTCCGGCCCGGCTGCGGCTCATAGCTCGCCCAATAGAACGGAAACACGGCAAGATTGAACAACTCCGTGAACCGCTGCTTCCACAAGTCGGGCTGGGGGAGGCTCTGGCCGCGGACCAGCTCGAACGCGATGCAGCCGAAGAGAAACTCATGCCCTGTCTGGCGGATCTGCACGGACGCGTTCGCAAGCGGTTGGCCCTTGTTGTCTCTGAAGCACAGGACAGCGTCACCCTGGCGATGCTGCCCCGTGCCGCGTTCGGCTTTGGCGAGGAACTCCGCTTCTACCGCCCGCGTATCCGCGGTTTGCCCCAGCGAGGTCAGCGGCACAGCCAAGATCAGCAGGGCGACGAGCCTGGTCATTCGGGAACCGCGGGATGCGTAGGTCTTCATAACCACTCCTGTCATCTGGAACGACGTCCACATTTGCCCGACGAGGATAACAAAGACGGTGGGACTTGGAAACTGTCTCTCCGACGATCGTCCCTGCCCGCCTGCGGCAAATTGGGTTTGTTTGGCGCAATATGCTCAAGCGACAGCTTCGCCGGCCTGCGCCCATCTCCGGGCGCGCCGGCAAATTGGCTTTGTTTGTACCACGGGCTCCGGGGGAAAGCCAGAGGGACAAGGGGCGGGGGAGAGGCCCTACGGCCCCCGTACCCCAGGCCACCCGGTGCCGCGGGGAAATTGGCTTTGTTTCGCACGCTGGCCTCGGGGAACACCGATCTCCCGATCGGCATCGTGGCGGAAATTGGCTTTGTTTTGCAGAACCGATGAGACAGGTACATACGACATAATTCTTTTCCTGCAAATGGGTTAGCTCCGATTCTGCTCCCACTGAAATTGGCTTTGTTTCGCATGACAGGCTCGGGGAAGGCCGGAGGCGACAGGGGCGTGGGTCGAGGGAAGAACCCGCCGGCCCCCGGCCCGCCCGGTCGCCGCCGGGAATTGGGTTTGTTTGTACAGAATGTCCCGCCATTCCACCGATGGACCCTGTCGATTGGGTTTGTTTTGCATGCTGATTCCCGGGAACGCCGATCTCCCGGTCGGCATCGTGGCGGAAATTGGCTTTGTTTTGTAGAGCCGATGAGACGGATACCTGCGACATAACTCTTTTCCTGAAAATGGCTTAGCTCCAATTCTGCCCCCGCCGGAATTGGCTTTGTTTCGCACGAAAGCCCAGAGTTCAGCGGGCGGGTTTCGGGTGTCAGGTCGCTGACCCCCCGACCCCTGTACCGATTGGCTTTGTTCGTACAGCGGTCTTTTCGCCGACTACTGACTACCGACTACTGCCTACTGCCTTTTGCCTTTTGGCTTTGTTTCGCACAATCTCGAACAAGGGATTGCTTCTCGCGCAGAGACGCAGGGACGCTGGGGGCAGGACAGAGTCCAGAGGTCTTGTTCTCTACGCCTCCGCGTCTCTGCGCGAGTTGATCTGGTTCCCGATAGGGACGTCAGGCCAGTCACGACGAAACTCTCCCAAGCCGCTGTCTCTTGTCTATGTTCCTCTATTCTGTTTTTCGGATATCTTACGTAATAGAAATTTCCTTGTCAAGTAAAATCGCCGGAGCGCCACCAGATTCCTGGTCCCGCGGCACCGCCTGGGACGAGAGGGCGTCACAGCGTGTGGTCGTGGCACTCTTTCGGCAACTTCCTGAGGCAGGGCGAAATCCATAGGAGAAATGGCAGTCGACAACGTCCCGTTGGGGTATAATAAGGGGCGAGTGCTGGATTGGGCGGAAAGGCAAAGATGAAATGCGACGGCGAAAGAACGGGCAGGGAATTGCCGCTCGCGCGGGGCACCGGCTTCACGCTCATTGAGCTGCTGGTGGTGGTTTCGATCATCGCGCTGCTGATGGCGGTCCTGCTGCCGGCCCTGCACGGGGCGCGCAAGCGGGCCCGCGCGGTGGTCTGCCGCACCCATCTCAAGCAGTGGGGCACGACCCTGGCCCTGTACTTGGAGGATCGCGACGGGCGTTTCGCTCTCGCTTCGCCCGCCCCCATGCCCGGCCTGTCGCTCCTGAGAGGCGTCTACATCAATACGCGGATCGATCCGAATGCCTTGAAACGGTATCACGCCGTCGAGACGCGGGGCATCAGTTGCTGCCCCATGGCCACGCGGACCACGGGGAGCACGGACCTCAGAGTCATGGGCGCCGGACAGGTCTTGTGGGAGATCAGCGCGGGAGGGGTCTTTCTGGCGTGGGAGATCGTAAAGCCCACCCCGGCGTTTCCCGCCAGCTACGGCATAAACCGGAATCTTCTCGCGCCGAGCATGTTCGTCGGTTCCGACATTCTCGCGGGAGGTTCCAAGCGGGAGTTGAACGTATACGCGCTCCAGCAATGCGGCACCATCCCGATCCTTCTTGACGCCGCCGGCCCTAACTCCTGGATGGTCAAGGCGGATGAGCCGCCCCCCAAATGGGAACCCTCCGACGCCCACCCCTCCTCGGTCTCGCTCATGACCAACACCTACCTGTGCATCAACCGGCACAACGGGACCCTGAATACCCTGTGTCTGGACTGGTCGGTCCGACCCGTGGGACTCAAAGAGTTGTGGACATTGAAGTGGCACGGCTATTTCGATACCGCCGGACCCTGGACCAAGGCCGGCGGTGTCAAGGCGGAGGATTGGCCCGCGTGGATGCGGAAGTTCAAAGACTATTAGAGACTCTAATACAATGACGGTCTACGGGAAGGCTACTGTTCCTTGTCATTCCCGCGCAGGCGGGAATCCAATACCGCCGCGACCTTCCTGGACCCCCGCCTGCGCGGGGGTGACAGAGGGGGTAGGGCGTTCATTCTGTTAGAGGCTCGCAGCCGTCGAAAGGAGCGGAGTATGAAGGGGCAGATGAAGGCCATTCAGTTGGCGCGGTTCACAGCGGTGATTATCCTGGTGACGGCGGGTCTGCCGGCGCGGGGCCAGTACGCCGGGGGCAGCGGCACGCCCGGCGATCCCTATCTCATTGCCACGGCCCAGCAGTTGAACGCCATCGGGCTGCATCCGGAACACTCCGCCAAGCACTTCCGGCTCACGGCGGACCTCGACATGAACGACTTGGGCGCGACCCGGGTGAACCTGATCCCCTCGTTCGAAGGCGTCTTCGACGGCAACGATCATACGATCGCGCATCTGACCTACCGTGTGAAGGACGAAGACAGCCCTCCCGCGTCGCCCAGGGTATTTCGGATCGGGCTCTTCCGCTCGATCAGCGGAGCCGATGCCTTGGTGCAGGACCTGGGTCTGATCGAGCCGGACGTGCGGCCGGACCCCGCCTGCACCAAGCAGGTTGACCGCGTGGGGGCCCTGGTGGGTACGCTGAAACAGGGCTGGGTCCGGAACTGCTATGTCAAAGGGGGACGTGTGCTCGGCAGCCATCACGTGGGCGGCTTGGTCGCCGAGTGCTACAGCAACGCGGCGATCTCGGAGTGTTGGTCCACCGCCGAGGTGTCCGGCAGCCTCGACGGCGTCGGAGGGCTCGTCGGTTACGCCATATGGACCAGTATCTGGTCGTGCCACGCGCAAGCCCGCGTGTCGGGGGCGTTTGACGTCGGCGGGCTGGTCGGAGCCGTGCAGGAGGACTGCACGATCGAGGATTGCTTTACCACAGGGACGGTCTCGGGCAGCCAGGCCGGCGGACTCGTCGGAACCCTGGAACTGAGCAGCGTCTCCCGCTGCTCTTCCACGGCTTCGGTATCCCGGGGTTTCAGTCTGGGCGGCCTCGTAGGGAGGAACCATGGCCTCATCCGCGCGAGTTGGGCCGGCGGAGCGATTGCCGGCGGGACCACGGTCGGCGGGCTGGTCGGGTACAACATGGTGGGGATTGGCCTTCCCATTCCCATCCCCTACTTCGATACGAAGGTGACCGACAGCTACGCCACCGGGGCCGTGCGCGGGGACAATACGGTCGGCGGTCTGATCGGTTACAATGAAGGAACACTGCTGCGATGCTATTCCACCGGCGCGGTGACAACCTCGGGCGCGGTGCCGGCGTCGAAGGCACAGTACTCCATCGGCGGGCTGGTGGCCATAGACAAGTTCGTCTCCAAATGGGATATCCGCGGTTGCTTCTGGGATATGACGACCAGCGGCGTGGATAAGAGTGCGGGCGGAACGGGGAAAAGCACGGCCGAGATGCAGGACGTAGGGCTCTATCTCGCCGCGGGCTGGGACTTCGTCGGGGAGACCACCAATGGCACCGAGGACCTCTGGAAGATGAGCAATGATGGGCCGAGCTATCCAAAGCTGGCTTGGGAGCAGGCGCCCGCGGGCGCATTGTAGCGCGATCAGCCACCCGAGCGGTTTCACTCTCATCGAGTTGCTGGTGGTGATTTCGATCCTTGCGCTGCTGATGGCGGTCCTGCTGCCGGCCCTGCACGGGGCGCGCAAGCGGGCCCGCGCGGTGGTCTGCCGCGCGCATCTCAAACAGTGGGGCACGACCCTGGCCCTGTACCTGGAGGATCGTGAGGGGCGTCTCGCGCGTGCCGGGAACCCCATTATTCCCGGCCTGTCGCTCCTGCGCGGCGTCTACCTCGATTCGTTGACCGATCCGAATGACCTGAAACGGACTCACGCCATCGAGACGCGCGACATCAGTTGCTGCCCCATGGCCACGCGGACCTCGGGCATCCCGGAAATCAAAGGCGTGCGGCAAGGCGTGGGGCCCGGTGGCACCTACTTGGAGATGCGCCCGGGAGGGGTCTTTCTGGCGTGGGAGATCACGGTGCCCGCTCCGGCGTTTCGGGGAAGCTATGGCATCAACCGCAATCTTTTCGGTCCGAGTCTGTTCGCCGGTTCCGACATTCTCGCGGGAGGTTCCGCGCAGGAGCTGAACATCTACGCACTCAAGCGCTGCAACACCATCCCGGCCCTTCTCGACGGCGCCGGCTTCAACTGCTGGATGGTCAAGGCGGATGAGCCGCCCCCCCTACGGGAACCCTCCGACGATCGCCCTGTCCCGTTCTCGCTCTCGGGCATGTCCTACACCGACCTGTGCAACAACCGGCACAACGGGACCCTCAACACTCTGTTTCTGGATTGGTCGGTCCGACCCGTCGGACTCAAGGAAATGTGGACGCTGAAGTGGCATGGCAAATTCGATACCCAGGGTCCCTGGACCAAGGCCGGCGGGGTCCAGCCGGAAGATTGGCCCGAGTGGATGCGGAAGTTCAAAGACTATTAGTCGTCTGAAAGGAGCGGAGTATGAAAGGTCGCATGAAGGCCACTCAGCGGGGACTGTGCCTATCGGTGATTGTCCTGGCGACGGCGGGCTTGCCGGCGCAGGCCCAGTACGCCGGCGGCAGCGGCACGGCGGACGCCCCCTATCTGATCGAAACGGCCCAGCAGTTGAATGCCATCGGGCTCCGCGAGGCGGATTGGAGCAAGCACTTCCGGCTCACCGCGGACATCGATATGAACGATCTCGGCGAGACCCCGGTGAACCTGATCTTCTACTTCCAAGGCGTCTTCGACGGCAACGATCATACGATCGCGAATCTGGTCTACCGGGTGAAGGACGAAGATGGCATGCCCGGGGGGCACTACGTGTCTTCCATCGGGCTGTTCCGCGTGATCATCGGATGGGATGCCCTGGTGAAGGACCTGGGCCTGATCGATCCGAACGTGCGACCGGATCCCACCTGCACCAAGCGGGTCAGCGGCATCGGGGCCTTGGCGGGTGGTCTGAGGGAGGGCTGGATCCGGAACTGCTACGTCAAAGGGGGATACGTGGGCGCCCGCAGCATGGTGGGCGGCTTGGTCGCCCAGTGCTCCAGCGACGCGGCGGTCTCGGAGTGTTGGTCCACAGCCGAGGTGTCCGGCGACTGGGACGTCGGGGGGCTCGTCGGCCACGTCGTACGAGGCAGCGTCTGGTCGTGCCACGCGGGGGGCCGCGTTTCGGGGGCGTCTCGCATCGGCGGGTTGGTCGGGAGCGCCTCGCGGGAGGGCGTGATTGAGGACTGCTTCACCACAGGGACGGTCACGGGAAGCCGGGCCGGCGGACTTGTGGGGGATTTGGAGGGCAGCGTCGCCCGCTGCTACTCCACGGCGGCGGTATCCGGCGGCTCCGAGCTGGGCGGACTCGTGGGATACCACTTTGGCCTCATCAACACAAGTTGGGCGGGCGGAGAGGTCACCGGCGGGACCGCGGTCGGAGGACTGGTCGGGCACACTACGGTGGGGGATGGCATTTGGATACCCTACTTCGATACCCAGGTGGCCGACAGCTACGCGACCGGGGCCGTGCGCGGGGACAACAGCGTCGGGGGTCTGATCGGCTCCAATGAGGGAACGCTGTTGAGATGCTATTCCACCGGTGCCGTGACAACCTCCGGTGCGGTGCCGGCGTCGGACCCCAAGTCCTACGCTGGCGGGCTGGTGGGAAGAGACAAGTCCGTCTCCAAATGGGACATCCTCGGTTGCTTCTGGGACACGACGACCAGCGGCCTGAACAAGAGCGCCGGCGGAACGGGGAAAACCACGGCCGAAATGCAGGACGCGGGGCTCTATCTCACGGCGGGCTGGGACTTCGCCGGGGAGACCGCCAATGGCACCGAGGAGATCTGGAAGATGAGCCCTGAGGGGCCGAACTATCCCAAGCTGGCTTGGGAGCAGACGCCCACGGGCAATCCGCCCGACCCGAACGCCGGCAAGTGACAGAATCGTGCCAACCAGCGCAAACGCGAAGTCGCGAAAAGGGATAGGTGGCAAGCGCCGTCCGGGTGGCAGCGTCAAGGCCGGAGGCCTTGGCGATGGTCTCGCGCACGGGAAATCCGCCATCGCCAAGCTCCGAAGAGGGTTCCCAATCGCGAAGTACCGCGATTGGGAGCCCAGACTCCGCTTGACGCTGCCACCCCACCGCGTCCTGCGACTTTGCGTTTGCCCTGTCGTGCCAATACCCGCCTGAAGCATGGATGAGGTCGTCAAAGGAACGATGTGTTCATAGATGAGGGGGACAGATTTGGGTATGGGGGCTATTCGGTCGGCGTCTTCACGTTGACAATGAAGAAGGAGATGGGGACTTCGAGTGTGCCGTTCCAGATGCTTTTGATCGCCGGGTCTTCGTAGGCGTAATCCGGGTCGGGCTTCAGGACCAGCGTGCCCACGTATTCATCGGGCTCGGTGAGGCCGAAGCTGCCCACGTCCACCACGAACCCTCCGAAGTCCCCGGCGCGCAGGCGAAAGTGCTGCGGCTGGCGTTTCGACCCCGTCGGCAGCTCCCGACCATCGGGCAGCCGCAGGGACAATTCAAAAGCGACCGCCACAGGAGGATTCTTGAACATCACCTGTGGCGAGCCGCGATAGCCATGCCGTCCCGCCACCGTCTCGTAGGACCCGCGCAGCTTCGAAGGCACCGCGGCAATGGCCGCTCGCATGGTCTGGTCCGTCTGCGGGTCCGCAATCAGCTCCAGCCGCTCCGCTCGGTTCTTTTCGACAATGTTAAGGTCGAAAGGTGTCGCGAAACGGCATTCGTAGGTCAGTTCGTCACTCACCCACGGCCGCGGCCGGAACAGGGCTGGGAAACGGCGTTGCAGTTGTGCATGGGGTCGATCCCACAGGGTAGGACGGGTAGGATGGTCCACGGGATGCATGATCCTGCACTCGGCACGGATCTGGGCCTGATAGGTCCCCGGTTCCAGGGGTCGGACCTGGGCGTCGAGAATCTTAGGGGAGGAAAGCGATCTATTCATCGACTCCCGGCACGCGTCCATCGGTCGCCCGGCGACCCACAAGAACTGCTCCAACACGATCCGGCCCTGCGGCACCTCAATGTGCCATCGTCTTCCTACGCTCACGTTGGCAGGTTGCCCGGCCGCATAGGCACCACGAGTTGTGACCTCAGGCTGGAGCAGCAGCTTGAGGATTCGGGCGCCTTGACCCCGCGTGGGACGGCGTTTATCGAGCAGGGCGATCAGCTTGTCGGTCCCTGCCTGGGAAGGATTCGATGCAAAGCCATGAATCGCGACCTCAACGGGGACGTAGCGCACCGCCCACCAAGCCGCCCCGGCGAGTGAGACCACGCCGGCGCCGACAAGGCAGCGAAAGAGAAGTCTCTTACGTCTCTGTTGTCCAGCTTCTTGCCGCATGGGACCCCGTTACTCGCAAAACCGTACCGCAGTCGCCAGTATAACAGCAGATCGCTCGGATGCAAATCTTCGCGGAACGCCACGCCACGGTTCTCTATGGTAGCACGTAGAGTAGGAGGACGTGCGTGGATCGGGGGGCCGTTCGGAGTTCCGCCTTCAGGCGGGTAAGACCGCGCAGCGGCTCAAGACCGTGAAGACGGGGAACGCCGGACTATTCAGACCCGCGTAAACGCGGAACTCCGAACGGGGTGTTTCGGTGCACAGCGTGGCCAAGGTCTTTGTCCCATGCTATACTTGTTCGGGTTTCAATCAGGGGTGATCCTATGGCTTTACGCAATCTGTTGCTCGCTGTGCTCATGATCTTGGGGACGTGCCATCTGTGTCTCGGCGCGGAGGCTGTGAAAACGGACTTGCCGGAAGGTTTTCGCGATCCGCCCTTGTCGGCTCGGCCGGCGGTGTATTGGGCCTGGATCAATGGGCTGACGGACAAGGCGCAGCTCACCCGCGAGCTGGAGGAACTCAAGGCCAAGGGGATTGGCGGAGTGTACATCTTCGACGTGGGGGCGCAGGACCCGCAGAAGATCGTGCCCGCGGGACCGGCGTTCATGGGACCGGAATCGCTCAAGGCCATCGGACACACCGTGCGCGAGGCGACCCGGCTGGGACTGGACGTGGGCTTGGTCACCTCCAGCAGTTGGAACTGCGGTGGCCCCTGGATTCCGCCGGAATATGCGAGTATGGGACTGTACCACGGCGAGACGGCTGTGACGGGCCCACGGCATTTCTCCGGCCCGCTGCCGAACCCCACGCTGCCCAAGAAGACGCCGCGAGATGCCGAGGGCCGGCCGGCTTTCGCCGAGGATGTAGCGGTCCTGGCGGTCCCCAGTGCAAAGGGGGCTGATGGGCAACCTGTGATCCAAGACGTCGATGCGATTGTCAACCTGGCGGAGCACATCGACCCGAACGGGCAGCTCGACTGGGATGTGCCGCCCGGCGCGTGGAAGATCATACGCTTCGTCTGCGCGAACACGGGATTGGCCCTGGTGCTGCCGAGCCCCAACTCGGGCGGCCTGGCCATCGACCATTTCAACTCCGAGGCGACCCGCTACCATTTCGAGTACCTCCTGGAGAAGCTGCACCAGGAGATCGGGGACTTCAAGGGCACGGCTCTCAAGCAGATGTACGTGTGCAGCTACGAGCTGAGCGGCTCGACGTGGACGCCCGGCTTTCTCGCCGAGTTCCAGAAGCGTCGCGGCTACGACATGACGAAGTATCTGCCTGTGCTGGCCGGCGCTACGCTGAAAGACAAGACCGTCGCCGAGCGATTCATATATGACTACCGCAAGACGCTGGGCGGTCTGCTCGTCGACGCCTTCTACCGGACCGCGACCGAACTCTCCAACAAGCATGGTCTTTTGCTCTGCGCGGAAGCGGGCGGGCCGGGACCGCCTTTGCACCAGGTACCCGTCGATGCGTTAAAGGCCCAGGGCGCGATCGACATTCCGCGCGGCGAGTTCTGGAAGGACCACGATGTCTGGGTCGTCAAGGAGACGGCCTGTGCCTCACACATCTACGGCAAGGGCATCGTAGACATGGAGTCCTTCACAAGCTGGCGGCACTGGCAGGATGGTCCCTTCGAGCTCAAGCCGCTGGCCGACCGTGCGCTCTGTGACGGGACGAATCATTTCACGCTGCACACCGCCGCCCACAATCCCTCCGCGACCGACCGGCCCGGCTGGGTCTATCACGCGGGCACGCACGCGGGCGTGAACACCGCCTGGTGGCCCAAGGCCAAGCCGTGGCTCGACTACCTGTCGCGCTGCTCATACCTGCTGCAGCAGGGCCTGTTCGTCGCCGACGTCTGCTACTATTACGGCGACCAGGGCTTCAACTTCGTGCCGGTCAAGCACATCGACCCCTCGTTAGGCTACGGCTACGACTACGATGTCACGAACGCCGAGGTCCTCCTCACGCGGATGTCGGTCAAGGCCGGCAGGGTGGTTCTGCCGGATGGACTGGGCTATGAGTTGCTCGTTCTCCCGGAGCGCCAGGACATGGATTTGCCGGTCCTCGAAAAGATTGGGCAACTGGTACAGGCCGGCGCGACGGTAGTCGGACCCAAGCCGATTCGATCCGGCGGGCTGGGGGAGTATTCCCAACGTGACGCCGAAGTCCGCACCGCTGCGGCGCGACTCTGGGGTCCGTGTGACGGCACGACGCGCAAGGAGAATCCCTACGGCAAGGGAAAGATCGTCTGGGGCACCAGCCTGCGCGATCTCCTGCGGGCCCGCGGTGTAGGTCCTGACTTTGGCTTCGCGAGTGGCGATAAGGAATGTGACCTCGACTACATTCACCGCCGGACCGCCGAGGCTGACATCTACTTCGTCATCAACAAGCGCGAGCAATGGCAGGACGTCACCTGTTCGTTCCGTGTATCCGACAAAGTCCCCCAATTATG
Organism: uncultured Pirellulales bacterium; assembly: GCA_964354535.1. Taxonomy (GTDB): domain Bacteria; phylum Planctomycetota; class Phycisphaerae; order Sedimentisphaerales; family Anaerobacaceae; genus PLanc-01. Next base: position 2,493 of record CAYHAJ010000198.1, on the reverse strand, counting down.
GCTGCCTGATACCGGTGAAGTCACGGCTTGTCCGTCCTACGAACGCAGGGACGGCATCACCCGAATACCTTTGCGGCTTTCGCCCTTCGGCAGCGTGTTTGTCGTCTTCCAGCAGGTAGCCCAGCCGCCGTGGCGAGGGCATCGGGACCCCAAACGCGAAGAATCGCGTTTGGGAACCCGTCCCGCCCTTGTACCAACTGTCGAGGGCGTCCCGCCCTCGGAAGACAAGGCCAAGATGGCCTCGCCACGCGGGGGTCCTACACGCGACCAGTCCTGGGCGGTCGACGGTCCCTGGCAAGTGCGCTTCCCTCCCGGCTGGGGCGCTCCCGCCTCGAGAACGTTTCCACAACTGATCTCGTGGACGCAGGACAGCGACGAAGGCGTGAAGTACTTCTCGGGCGTCGCCGCCTACCATAAGACGCTCGATGTGATCCCGGAACAACTGAACGCGGGGGAAAGGCTGGTCCTCGATCTGGGCCGGGTCCGTTTCGTGGCCGAGGTGTGCCTCAACGGCCGCACTCTCGGCACGGTCTGGAAGCCGCCGTTCACAGTGGACATCACAGATGCGGCCAAAGTCGGCCCGAATGAGCTTATCGTCGAGGTCGCCAACACGTGGTCGAATCGCCTGGTCGGTGACGCCGAGACGGAAGGCCGGGACTTCTGTCGAACGAATATCACCAAGTCGCTCACCTACACGATGCCCTGGAAGGACACGCCGTTGCTGGAATCCGGCCTGCTCGGCCCGGTCAGCTTGACGGCTTTCCGCACGCAGTGACGGGCACATGACGGGGTGTGGCACGCACCCTGGGAGCTTTGTCACCCCCGCGCAGGCGGGGGTCCAGGAAAGCCGCGGCGCAAATGGATTCCCGCGTGCGCGGGAATGACAAGAAACAGCAGCCTTCCTGTGGACCATCATAATGTTAGACCCGCATATTTCATCGGGGTCGGTAAACCCTGCGGACGGCCGAATTCACGACAGGATGTGACCAAATATGATTTCCCGGCCGCCCTCGGCGCACACCACCCCCTTACCCCCGACCCGGCACCAGGATTTTCCCCGCGTCAGCCGGGCGCCGGGCAACGCCCCGGCAAAGCACGCAAACGGCCCAGGATGTGGACAAACAGGTCCTTCCGCGGATAGCTCTCCGCCAGATGGATCACCACCCGCCGCACGGAACAGACCACCCGGGCCCCGATCTTGAGCAGCTTCAGGCGGATCGTGTCCACTTGGGCGGAGGCCAACTCCGTGTCGGCCAGAGCTTGCTGACGCAAATGATCCACCAGGAGGTAGGCGGCCGCCGAGAGCAGTACCCGAAATTGGTTCGCCACGAAATCATGGCAACTGGTCCGGTCGGCAAACAAGCCTAACTGCTGCTCTTTGATCCGGTTCTCGGCGTCCCCACGCTGGCAATAGACCTCGTCGTACCGCGGTTGCGGCGCGCCGGCCAGATTGGTCACGAGAAAGCGGGTATTGGGTCCCTCGTCCAGGTATTCGGCTTTGACGATCACCCGGCGCTCACGGTCCCAGGTCTCGGCCCCATAGACCAACTCCCCAAAGAGCCGCTGCTTCTCCTTCGTCTGAGCAAACTGGGCGGCGGAGGCCTCCGTCCAGGGACGGGCCAAGCGCTTCAGCACCGCATTGCGGGCCAGGCCGATGATATAACCTACGTCATGGCGGTCACACCAACGCATCAGTTTCCAGCGACAAAAACCACTGTCGCCGCGAAAGATGATCCGCACGTTCGGCCACTGTTGCCGGAACCGTTGCACCAGCAGTTTCAAGATCGCCCGGCTGTGCTGGGCCCCATCGATATTGGCGGGCCGCAGATACGCCACCAGCAACTGGCGGCCGCAGAAGACGTACAAGGGCAAGAAGCAGTACTGGTCATAGTACCCGTGAAAGAACCGCATCTCCTGGTTCCCATGCACGGGATCGTTGGTGGGGTCAAAGTCCAGGATCAATTCTTCCGGCGGGGTGGTCTGGGAACGGATGAAGGTCTCGACAAAGACCTCCGCGATCTGGGCCAGGGCCTGGCGATTCACGCGGTTCTCCAGGCGGCACAAGGTCGGCGGCGACGCCAGCGGCAGGTCGGCACGAACGCCCCGTTCGGACAGCACCTGAAACAAGGGGTCTTCCCGCAGACTCTGGTGGTCGTTGAGATCTTCATAGCCCAACGCGATCCCGAAGATCCGCTGGGCCAGCAGCGTCCTTTGCGAATGCGCGATAAAGAACGGATTGCGGGGATCGACGATACAGGCATTGATCGCGTCGATCAGACCCAAAGAGCGATCCGCCTCCCGCAGCAGCAAGGCTCCCCCATCGGAGGTCAGCCGACCGCCGCGGAAGTCGGCTTGGATGTTCTGGCGTTTCAGGCTTGCAAACAGCAGCGGTTCGGTGGTACAGTCTGTCATAGAAATGGCCTTTCTGTCTGAGGGTTGGAAGCGTTGCAAGTCCTTACCCTACCGATGGTTAGGCCATTTGTCTACTAAAAA
>CAYHAJ010000197.1:0-1683 GCA_964354535.1 uncultured Pirellulales bacterium | reverse complement strand
ATCCTCCCCATCGTGGACTTCAGCGGCGACAAGAAGGTGGACCTCACGGATCTGGTGATGATGATCCAGAATTGGGGTACGAGTCAGGCGCTCTACGACATCGGGCCGTATGCCTGGGGCGACGGCAAGGTGGACATCGAGGACTTGAAGGTCTTCATGACCTACTACGAGAAAGCCAACCCGCCGGCGAAGCCGTAGCATCCAAGACCGGCACGGGCGAATAATCATTCGCCCCTACGACAACCAAACAAGGGCCGGTGGGCAACGGAGTCGCCGGCCCTTTCTTGGGAACCTGTGGGTTGTAGTCGTGACTCCGGCGTAACAATCATTCGCCATTTGGTGACGAGCCTGTTCAAGCCGGGGAATCAGACGTGTTGGTCGATCCGGCCGCAGGCGGTGCAGTCCAGCGACAGGGAAGACAAGTGCTCGACGACCCGGCCACTGATCCAGACCGGGCCGCCGGAAGAGCAGATCGTCTTGTAGAGGGCGAGCTTATCGGGGAAGAAGCTCGCCTCGATCAATCCTGTGGCGTCTTCCACCGTCACGAACCCCATGACGCGATTATCACTCGTCCTGGCCCGCCGGGCGGTCGCGACGAATCCGGCTACGGTGACCCTCTTATCGAGAAATCCATGCAGCCGGTTAGCCGACACGTAGCGTTTCGGGAGTAGTACCGCCGGATGCATACAGAACGGAATCCCCGTAACCTCAAGCTCCGCCTCCAGCTTCGCGATCCGGTCGTAGTCGGGCAGTAGGGGCGAATAATTATTCGCCCCTACCATGGCGCGGGCGTCCCGCCCTTGCTCTTCCGTGGCGAGGGCATCTTGCCCTTGTGTGTCGCGGGCATCCTGCCCGCGATTCGAGGGCGGCTCCGGACCGAAGGGCCGCTGCGCGTCCGGCTCGACACGTGAGGCAAGGCCGGGACGGCCTCGCGACGCAAGGGCGGGACGCCCTCGCCACGAAGAATTCAGCGGTGTCGCCCAAGGATCGAACAACATCAGTTGGTCTTGTGCCGCCGGGGCAAAACGCAGTCGGCTCAGCATGGCCGGTCGCGTGGATCCCAGGCCGTCGCAGGCGCCCACGTGGATCAGGTTCTGCAATTCGGGCTTGCGGAACTTCACCCGCCTCCGCAAATCATCCAGGTCGCGAAACTTGGCCTTTTGTCTCTGCTCGATGATCATCCGCGCGGTATGGCTGCACAGTCCTTTGATAATGTTCAAGCCCGCCCGAATCCTGCCGTTCTGGAGACTCCATTCGATCTCGCTGTGATTGACATGGGGTGGCAGGACCGCCACGCCATGCCGCTTCGCGTCCCAGACGTACACCCGCAGCGGGTACATGCCCTGGTGATTATTGAACAGCGAGCAGTAGAACTCGGCCGGGTAGTGGGCTTTGAGCCAGGCGGTTTCCCAGGCGATGTTGGCGTACACGGTTGCATGGGCCTTGCAGTAGGAATAGGCGGCGAAGCGCAGGACCTCGTCCCAGATCGCCTCGGCGGTCCTGCGCTCGATCCCCGCCTGCTCGGCCCGGCGATGAACGAAGTCCACGTACTGGGCCTGCACACGGGCCGCGGAGACCTTCTTCGAGACCTCGGATCGGAACCGGTCCGCCTCCGCGACGGTGTAGCCGGCGATCTCGACCGCAATCCGCATGACGTCCTCCTGGTAGAGCATCACGCCGTAC
>CAYHAJ010000196.1:0-49309 GCA_964354535.1 uncultured Pirellulales bacterium | reverse complement strand
CCGGGCGCAAATTCGGATCGCTGCGCCGGTAGCGGAAATACAGGGCCGCCGCTCCCAAAAGGGGAAGCATGATGGATTGGGCGATCCCGCACGTGACGATCATGGCGGAAGGCGCTCGCACGAACACATACAGCAGCAGCGCCATGAAAGGCCAGACCGTGCTGATCCTGCGCGTCCATTTGACTCGACCCGCTTCGGAGCCGTCCGTCAGGCCATACAGACCCGACGCATCCGCAACCATGCGGGCATTGCCGGCGGCCGCGACGAAGAGCGTCGAGTACAGCACCGCGAAGGCTCCGGTGAGGAAGATCACGTTGCCCAGCGGCCCGAACACAGGGATATACATGGCCGACAGGGTACGCACCATGTCCCGTCCCTCCGGATTGAGGCCGATGCGTCCCAGTACGGCGGCCCCCAACAGGTAAAAGGCCAAGGTCGCAAACGTATAGACCACCATGGACATCCAGGCGTCAATCTGCAAGACACGTATCCAGCCGCGGGCACGGTCGATCCAGCCGGCGCTGCCGTCCCGCGGCCCAGTGTATCTTGCATAACCCTTCTCCAGGCACCAGTAGGGGTACATGATCAACTCGGCGGCCCCGATCCCGATGATGCCGAAGGCCCCGAAGGCGGTGCGCATCGCGTGCGTGCCGGAGACCGAGTCCGTTGGCGGCAGATGAAAGCTCAATCCCTGCGCGATCTCTGAGCCGCGAATGGCCCATTCCGCCTTCATCTGCAGGACGACCACCGTCAGGATGGTCACCAGAGTAAAGGTAGCCACGAGGGCTGTCGCAACCACTTGAATTAGTCCGTATCGACCGACGTACAACAGGAGGGAGGTCACCGCGGCCAGAATCAGAGCCCACAGGTAGGGGTCGGCGGGCTCCCGCCGTTGGGCGATTTGCGCGGCGAGGCGATCGATGTTCTGCTCCAAGCTCGCGATACTGGGATCGTTGGGCTCATTGCTCTGGAGCACTTTGAGGTCGATCTGGATCTTGACGAGACTGTCCTGCAGTTGGTTGTACTCCGCGCCCGCGGAGGTCAGCGGGTAGCTGATGGCGAGCGTCTGGCCGACGCCGCCGAGGATGCCGCCTTGCTGGAAGACAACGAGGACCGTCATGAAGGTCCAATACCACAGGAGCCAGTTGACCCGCAGACGCGGGCCGGGCACGGCGTTGAGGGCCTTGAGCGGCGTGTCGCCCCAGGTGATCGTGTGCCGGGCGAACTCGATCTGGGTCGAGACCTTGATGATGCAACCGATGATGATCAGCCACAGCAGCCAGAAGCCCGCCTCGGCCCCGACCTTGGTCGTGAGGATCAGCTCGCCCGAGCCGACGATCGAGCCGGCGATGATCATACCCGGCCCCAGGCGGCTCAGCGTGCCCAGAAGTGTCGTGGGCGGCGCCTGCACGTCCGTGCCGGTCGAGACGGGCGCGGGTTCCCAGACGCGGCCCTCGGCGCCCGGCGTCCCCTCCAGCCCGTACTGCGGTTGTCCCGGCAATCCTTCGGACCCCATAAGCTTCGATCCTCTCGGCGCGTCTGTCGTCTTCTGGCCGGCCGACCAAGCGTTGTCCGCTGGGCAACCGCGCTCGTCACACAATCGACTTATAAGCCATCTTCTCCGGCGACGCAATGCTTCGTTGCGTTGACGGCCGGGATTCGGGGGAGTAATATCACCGCATGAGATTCGGCCAACTCGAAATCGATCCGGCGGTGAATCCCGCCGTCCTGGATACCACCACCTGGGACGCCAATCAGGCACGACGGATTCTCGGCTCCGTGGAAGAGCAGTACTGGCACACGATCTGCCAAGCGGTGGCGGAGAGGGGGCTTCCGCCCAATCATCGCCATTGCACCGTCTACCGCGGGTCATGGGCTCGGCGCGGTGCCAATGTTTGCGCTCTGGCCCGTCTCTCGGACGGCCAGCACGTCTTCCTCGAGGTTGGAACGGCCGACGCCACTCTCGCCAATCCCCTGCACGTGATGCCCCTGGACAGCGAGATGCATCTGATTAGTTATGCCGCCAATGCCGCTGCGATTCGTGCCTATCTCCGGCAGATTCGTCCGGACAAAGGGCCACGATCTTTGGGAGCTACGCCGCGCTTGGGGGTCGGCACGCGGATGTCCACCTCGGTCTGGCCGGGCATTTGGCGGGCGATGGCGGAGTACGGTTTTGCCGCCAATGCGATTCAGAACTCGGTGCGCGAGCTGAATGTACTCGACGACGTGCTGGCGGGGCGGCCGGCGCGGACGAATTACCTGTACGGCTTCGGCTCGCTGGCGGAGGGACATACGGGCAGCACGTTCGAGGGCCTCTGGGTTGCCGGCGTGATTGCTGCCCTGAAGAGCGATACCCAGCCCATGTACGGGGCGGACGCGGACCACATCACGGTCCGGCGTGGCCCGGGCGGTCTGGAGCGAGCCAAGCATATCATCGACGCCGCCCGCGATTATACGTTCTTTACGCTCGATGTGTCGGACATCGTGGACTACGCCTCGACGAACGCGCCCGCCAATAAGTATGGGGCGGCTCTCGATATTGTGATAGAACTTTCCTCACACATCAGGAGTCTCAAGGGCGACACTGCCTTCGATCTGGAGTTGAGCATTGATGAGTGTCCGCCTCAGATGGAGGCGTCGGCCTGTTTGACCACGCAGGACGAGTTGTCATTCCTGATTGAAGAATTGAGCCGGCGTGGGGTGCCCCTGACGCATGTGGCACCGAATTTTGGAATCGTCAAAGGGCAGGATTGCACGGGTCCGGACGGTTTGGCCGGATTCGAACGGCGCATCCAGGGGCTTCAGGAGATCGCCCTGGAACACCGGATCATGCTGGACTTCCACTCCGGCGACGACCTGAGCTCGGCCGCCCGACAGACGATCGGTCGGGCCACGGGCGGCCGGAACCATTTCAAGATCTCGCCCTCCCTGCAGGTGATTTTCGGCGAAGTTCTCTACGAGGTTAGCCCGGAGCGCTTCCAGTTCTGGTGGGACGACACGCGGGCCTACGCCCGGCGCGAGGCGGCAGCCGGCTCGGACTTCGCGGTGCGGTGCCTCCGGGAGTACGAAGAGAGCGGAGACCCGGCCCCGTCGCCTCGCCACCGTGTTTTTCACCACTACAACTTCGCCTCCGTCGGCCGGCGCGATGAGAGCGGCCAGTTCGTCCATCGGGACAAATTCTACAGCCTGCCGCCCGAATTCTATCGCGAGTACGAGAATCGGATTCAAGGCTTTCTGGGCGACGTAGCGGCGGATGTGTTTGGCCCTTGATGAGGTGATATGGAGCAGCGACTCTCAGGCAAGGTGGCGATAGTCACGGGTGCGGGTCAGGGGATCGGCAAGGCGGTTGCGCTGCGTCTGGCACGCGAGGGAGCGGGTGTCATTGCGGTAGATATCAACATGGAAACGGCCGTGGCAACCGCCCGGGAGATTCAGGACCTTGGCCGCCCGGCATCGGCACATTCGATGGATGTCGCGTGCCGGTCCAAGGTTGAGCGCCTCGTGGAGTACGCCGTGGGCGTGTACCGCCGCATCGATGTCCTTGTCAACGCGGCGGGTGTCGCACGAACACAGGCTTTCCTGGAGATGACGGAAGAGGACTGGGACCGCGTCATCGACACCAATCTCAAAGGAACGGTCTTTTTCATGCAGGCGGTCGGCCGGCAGATGATCCGTCAGATCCCGCCCGACATTGTGGCGCAGGGCCGGGCGGACCGCAGCTACGGCAAGATCGTCAATTTCTCCTCGATCTCCGGCCGGCGGGGCCGCAGCGTCCAGATGGCTTACGCCGCGAGCAAGGCAGCCATCATTAGCGTGACACAATCGGCGGCGCTGGCCTTCAGCTCGTACAACATCAACGTTAATGCTGTCTGTCCCGGCGTGATCCCGACGCCCATGTGGGACCAGATCGACCGGGATCGCAGTCGGCTCATGGGGGCTCAGCCGGGCGACGCTCTGAAGGCGTTTGTCGAGAAGGTCCCGCTCCTGCGGGCGGGCAGCCCCGAAGATGTCGCCGGGACGGTGGCCTTCCTGTGCTCATCCGACGCGGACTACATCACCGGCCAGACGCTGAACGTGGATGGTGGATTCGAGATGGATTGATGCAGGGGTAGGGTACGCACCCTACGGCTCGCAATCACGGAAGCACGAGGTTTCGGTTCGTGAACATAAAGCTCGCCTACGGTAAGACCGGCTTGGACGTGAGACTGCCGGATAGACTCCACGTGGATGTTGTTGCCCCCAGACACGTTCCGGCTCTGGCCGATCAGGCGGGCGCCGTGCGCGAGGCCCTGCGGCATCCCATCGGGGCGCGGCCGCTCCGGGAATTGGTGCAGCGCGGGAATCGGGTGGGGATTGTCTGCAACGATGTCACCCGCCCGACGCCGTATCGCACCATCCTGCCGGTTCTCCTGGAGGAGTTGAATCACGTGCCCCCCGACAGTATCGTCGTATTGCTCGCCACGGGGACCCACCGGGCCAACACGCCGGAGGAGTTGCGGGCGATGTTGGGCGAGCAGGTCATGGACGGATTCCGAATCGTGCAGAACGATGCTCGCGATTCGCAAACGCACGCCCGCGTGGGTGCGACCAGTGACGGCAACGAAGTCTGGATTCACAAGGAATACCTGGGCTGCGACGTGCGGATTCTCACGGGTTTCATCGAGTCGCACTTCTTCGCAGGATTCTCCGGCGGCGGCAAGGCCTGTATGCCGGGGCTGGCGGGCGCAGAGACGATTTTGAGAAACCACTGTGCCCCGAACATGGATCACCTGAAGGCGACGTGGGCGGTCACACATGGCAACCCGATCTGGGAGGGGATTCGGGAGGCTGCTCTCCTGGCGGGGCCGGCTTTCCTGCTGAACGTGACTCTCAACCGGGACAAGCAGATCACCGGAGTTTTCGCGGGCGATCTGGATCAGGCGCACGAACGCGGCTGCAACTTCGTGAGGGACTACGCCCTGGCGCCGGTGGAGGCCGCGTACGATATCGTGATCAGCAGCAACGCCGGCTTTCCGCTCGACTTGAATCTCTATCAAGCGGTGAAAGGCATGAGCGCCGCGGCACGGATCGTGAAGCAGGGCGGGGCGATCATCGTGGCGGCGGATTGCTGGGACGGAATCCCCGAGCATGGCCAATACAAGCGGCTGCTCTTCGAGGCCTCCAATCCGCAGACGCTCCTGGAGACCGTGCGCTCGGCCGACGGGTGCTGCCAGGATGCCTGGCAAGCCCAGATTCACGCTCAAGTTTGCGAGAAGGCTAGCGTGTACTTGTTCAGTCACAACTTGACGGATGAACAGATCGCAAGATCGTTGCTCAAGCCGTGTCGGGACATCGCACAGACAGTTGAGGTTTTGCTGCGGGTATACGGTCGGGATGCCTCGATCTGCATCCTCCCGGAAGGACCGCAGACGATTCCGTATATCGCGACGTAGCATGGGCGTCTCGCCCATGGATTCAGGACCACGGGCAAGATGCCCGTGCCACGGGAAAGAGGAGTGAACGCTCGTGAAGATTGTCGTGGCGCTGGATTCGTTCAAAGGATCGCTGACGGCGGTGCAGGCCTGTGACATCGTGGCCCGGACCCTTCGTTCGGCCGTGCCGGGGGTGGAGGTCGTGACCAAGCCCATGGCCGACGGAGGCGAAGGGACCGCTTCGGTCCTGATGGCTGCCGCCGGCGGGCAGTGGATCGCCAAGACGGTGATGGGCCCGCTGCCGGAGATGGAAGTCGAGGCAGGCTTTGTCTGGATGCCCGAGAGTAGTACAGGGATGGTGGAGATGGCCACGGCCAGCGGTTTGCCGCTGCTGAAACCGCAGCAGCGAAATCCGCTGAAGACAACGACGTATGGTACAGGGCAACTTATCAAGGCGGCTATCGACCATGGCGCAAATCGCATCCTACTGGCGATTGGAGGCAGCGCCACGGTCGATGGCGGTGTGGGTGCGGCCATGGCTCTGGGCTGGAGGTTTCTCACAAAGGAGGGGGAGGAGATCGGCTTCGGCGGTGGACAGCTCACGCGGATGGCGCAGATTGTTTCGCCCGTTCGTAGTGTGCCCGTAAGGGCGTTTAGTAGCACGGGCATCTTGCCCGTGAGTGGCATGGGCGTCCCGCCCATGAATGTTTCGGACGGCCACGGGCAGGACGCCCATGCTACGGAAACGCCTCCCGGCGTCACTACCGACGTGACAGTCGAAGTGCTGTGCGACGTGGACAATCCCTTGTGTGGCGAGCATGGCGCCGCCCGGGTGTACGGGCCGCAAAAAGGCGCCACGCCCGAAATGGTGGAGCAGCTTGATGCCAATCTGGCCCATCTGGCACGGGTGGTCAAGGAGCAGCTCGGCCGCGACATCGCCTGTCTGCCCGGAGCCGGGGCGGCCGGTGGTTTGGCCGCCGGGGCGGTCGCCTTCATGAATGCCCGGCTGGTGCCTGGAATCGACGCCATCATGGCGCAGACGCGCCTGGCGGAGGCCGTTGCCGGCGCCGACTGGGTCGTCACGGGCGAAGGCAGTTTCGACGAGCAATCTCTACGCGGCAAGGTGGTGTCCGGCGTGACGCGGGTCGCCCGCGCCGCTGGGGCGAGAGTCGCCGTCTGTGCCGGGCAAGTTCGCTTGGAGCCGGACAGATTTCGCCAGGCCGGAATTGAGGCGGCGTTCGCTTGCATGGAGGGTGGAATGGAATTAGACTATGCCATCGCGCACGGCGCGGAGCTTCTCGATCGTGCCGCCCGCCGATTCGCGCGTGAGTATCTGTATGAGAAGGAGACCAGCCGATGAAAGAGACACCGCGAGAGCAGGACAAGGGGAACCTCAACCGCCGGACGTTTATGAAGGCCGGGGCGGCGACGGCGCTGACCGCCGCGTCGTGGGCGAGAGTCTCCGGCGCCAACGATCGGATCGGTATCGGGATGATCGGCATTGGGCTGATGGGCCGCATCCATACGCGCAACTTCGCGGTGCAGCCGGATGTCTCCATGGTCGGCATCTGTGATGTCTTTGATCCGCGGGTGGAGGTGGGGGCCCAGATCTGCGGCGGCAAGGTTCTCAAGTGCCGGGATTTCCGCAGACTGCTGGACAGCAAGGATATCGACGCGGTCGTCGTCTCCACCTCGGACCACTGGCATGCCCTGATCACGATGATGGCCTGTGCGGCGGGCAAAGATGTGTACGTGGAGAAGCCTCTGACGCTCTTCGTGCGGGAAGGGCGGTGGATGATCGATGTCATGAAACGCTACAAGCGGGTTGTCCAGGTCGGCGTGCAGAATCGCTCCGGGCCGAACTTCCAGCGGGCCCGCAAGTTTATCCAGGATGGCAACCTCGGCCAGATCGTGGCCGTGCAGGACAGCTTCTGCCGCAATCTTATGCCCGGCTTCGGCAATCCGCCGGATCAGGAGCCGCCCAAGGAACTGGATTGGGACCTGTGGCTGGGACCGGCCCCTCAGCGGGCGTGGAATCCCAATCGCGGCATTTATCATTTCCGCTGGATCTGGGATTACGCCGGCGGGCAGATGACCAATCTGGGTCAACACTCGCTCGACATCGTCCAGTGGTTCACCGGTGCCAATGCGTGCAAGTCCGTCTACAGCACCGGGGGGCGAACTTTCCTGAAAGACAATATGGAAACGCCGGACAGCCAGGACGTGCTGATCGATTACCCGGGCTTCACGGGTATTTGCGTGTATCGCGAGGCGACGGCGGGACGCGAGGGCCTCGGAATGGGTGGCGTCGTCTTCTATGGCACGCGCGGCATGATGTCGGTTGGTCGGGGCGGCTACCAAGTCATCCCAGACCGCAAGGTCAATCCCGTCAACACGATGGCGAATATGCTCGGTGGACACCCGGTAGGGGGGCCGCAGCATATCCCCGAGCCTGAAGACCAGTACTGGACCGAAAGGATGAGAGACACCAGCGGCGACGGCGCGAAGGACTACGTCGCCCACGCGCGCGACTTCCTGGAGTGCATTCGCTCGCGCAAGCAGCCCATCGCCGATATCGAAAGCGCCCACCAGGTGGCGACGACGTGTCACCTGGCCAATATCTCCCTGCGGACGGGGCGCAAGATCACCTGGGATGCCGCGAAAGAGCAGATCGTGGGCGATCCGCAGGCCAACGAAATGCTGGTCCGCCCGTATCGCCAGCCCTGGGACGCCCAGTTGCGGGCCTTGGGCGTTTCTTCGTAGGTCGTGCGTCCCGCACGACACATTTTAGGCGAGCGGGACGCTCGCCCTACGAAGAGCGCCTCATACAGGCAACCGCGTGCTCATGTGAGGAGTGAACCCTATGTTGACAAGAGATGCTGCCCCGGCGGGTCTCGGCCGCCGACAGTTTCTCGCGGCCCTGGCGGCCGGCTCCGGCGTTGCCGTGCTGGACGACTTTGCCACCGGGAACGACCGGCCCGCACGGCGATCGAAGATGGGCCTCGCCAGCGATTCCTGGCGTGTCCACGACAGGGCCCAGGCGGCCAAGGGTCAGAAGGGCGACCTGTCGGACCCGGCGCTCTTTCTCGAACGGTGCTACCAACTTGGCGCCGGGGGGATGCAGACGCCGCTGGGTGTGCGGGAGGAAGCGTACTGCGCGGGTCTGCGCCGGTGGGCGGAGGCGCACGAGATGTTCATTGAGGCCAGCGTCAGTCTTGCGGATAATCGATTCGACCCCGAGCGATTCGAGAAGGAGGTCCTCACGGCCAAGGCGATCGGGGCGACCGTGGTCCGGACCGTGGCCATACCTGGGCGGCGCTACGAGCAGTTCAATTCGGCCGAGGAGTTCGCCCGGTCTTCGCAACGGGCATCCGAGAGGCTGCGGGGGGTAGAGCCGATCATGGCGCGGCATCGGATGCGCTTGGCGGTCGAGAATCACAAGTGTCATCGCGTGGAGGAACGGTTGGACCTGCTTAAGCGACTGAGCAGCGAATGGATCGGCATGTGCGTGGACACGGGCAATAGCTTCGCCCTGTGCGAGGATCCGATGGACGTGGTGCGGGCGTATGCGCCCTTTGCCTACAGCGCGCACCTGAGGGACCACGCGGTGCAGGAGTACGATGAGGGCTTCCTGTTTGGCGAGACGGCGTTGGGCCAGGGCTTCTTCGATGTGCCGGCGCAGGTGCGCGTGCTGCGGGAGGCCCGGCCGGAGTCGCGTTTCAGCCTGGAAGTCATCGCACGCGATCCGTTGAAGGTGCCGCTCCTGACGCCGAAGTACTGGGCCACGATGCCCGGCGCGCCGGCCACGGATCTGGTGCGGACGCTACGCACGGTCAAAGCCAAAGCTTCACGCGAGCCGTTGCCGAAGATTGACTCCCTGCCGTTGGAGCAGCGGGTCCGGTGCGAGCAGCAGATGGTCGAGGACAGTCTCACGTTCGCGCGCGAGCATTTGGGACTGTGACCGGGGCTGATACGGCCAAGTCCAGGCGAAGGATTCTTTGGGGGGACGGACGACCATGAGACCACCCAGAAAGGTCGCATTGCCTTGGCCGCCGATGGGGCCGGATGTCGGCGCGTTTTGAGACCCGGCACCGACGTCCGAGAACTCGCCCGTGCCGCTTTTCCAGGGCGTTCAACCACTTTCGCAGGATGAACCCGGGCGTCTGTGCACCGACACTTCATGGTGGTGCCACGGGGATGCGGGGTTCTGCTAACGTGCGGCCTGCGATTGGCCGATAAGTCCGGCACTGCACGGCATTTGCGGAGTACTGTGGTGAATGTGTCGGATCCGATAATCGCGTTTCTCCTGGATGAGAAGGTGCTTTCGCCGGAGAGTGTCCAGCCTCTGCTGGCCCGGCACGAGCAAACCGGCGAGAGCGTGCTGCGCCTGCTTCAGCAGGAGAAACTCGTGGCTGAGGAGCCACTCGCCAGAGCGGTCGCCGTCGTCAACGACTTCGACTTCGTCAATCTGTCGCCCGAGATGATCGATCCGCTGGTGGCCCACCTGATCTCTCAGGACTTGGCGAACCGCCACGGCCTGATCCCGTGGCGGCGCGAGGCCGGCCAATTGTTCGTGGCCATGAGTGCGCCGCTGGACTTGCGGGCCCGCGATGAGGTGGAGCTCAAGACCGGCTACCGGGTGGTGCCTGTGGCGGCCACGCCCCAGGCGGTCCAGCAGGCGATCCACTACCACTTCGACGTGGCGAATGTGACCAAGCAGGCGATCGCCTCCATGCGGCTGAAGGGTCAGAGGGAAGGAGGCGGCGCCGCGGGATCTGGGGGGCTGCCAGACTCGGGCCTGCAATTGAAAGAGGCGAGCGACGATCCGATCACCAAGCTGGTGGCGTCCATCCTCCGCGGGGCCATCGAGGCCCGCGCCAGCGATGTTCACTTGGAGCCGCAAGTTTCGGAATTGCGGGTGCGGTACCGGGTGGACGGGCTGCTCCGCCAGGCGGTCGATGTCCCGATCATGGCGCAACCCGAAGTCGTTTCGCACATCAAGATTCTGGCCCAGATGGACATCTCCGAGAAACGCCTTCCCCAGGACGGCCACATTTCGCTACGCCATGAGAACCGCGATTATGATTTGCGCGTTTCGTCGCTGCCGGCGGTCGGGGGCGAGAAGATTGTCCTGCGCATTCTCGACCAGAACGCCATGCGCTGGTCGCTCGACGAGATCGTGACGTCGCGCGAGGACAATCGCACGTTCCGGGAGTTGGCCGCGAATCCGTACGGGATGCTGCTGCTGACCGGTCCGACGGGCAGCGGCAAGACGACGACCCTCTATTCCGTGCTCCAGCTCGTCAACACGCCCCAGAAGAACATCGTGACGGTCGAGGACCCGGTCGAGTACCGTCTGCCGGGCATCACGCAGGTGCAGGTCAAACCGGCCGCCGGCGTGACGTTCGCCTCGTCCCTGCGGAGCATCTTGCGGCAAGACCCCGACGTGATTCTTATCGGGGAAATCCGCGATCTCGAGACGGCGGAGATCGCCGTCAGTGCCGCCCTGACAGGACATTTGGTCTTGAGCACGTTGCACACGAACGATGCGGCGGGGGCGATCTCGCGGCTCATCAATCTCGGAATTCCGCCGTTTCTCGTGGCTTCGGCCTTGCTGGGGGCAGTGGCTCAGCGGCTCGTGCGCACGGTGTGCCCCCGGTGCAAGGAGACGTATGAGCCAGACAAGAGCCTGATTGATTTCGGATTTCGGATTTCGGATTGCGGATTGAAGAAGACGGGCGACACTAATCCGCAATCCGCAATCCGCAATCCGCAATTCATGTGCGGCCGTGGGTGCTCCTATTGCAGCCAGAGCGGCTATCAAGGGCGCAAGGCCGTATACGAGATCCTGCCCGTGTCACCGAAGATCCGGCACATGATTGTGGACGGAGCCCGTGACCTGCAGGTGAAGGAGCAGGCCATCCAAGAGGGTATGCGCACGCTTTACACGAATGCGCTGGAGGAAGTGCGGCGGGGCGTGACGACTCTCGATGAGTTGATGCGTGTGGTGGACCTCAAGAGCGAATCATGACCGCGTACCAGTACACCGCTCGGGATGACGCCGGCAACGAGTTCAGCAGCCTCTATACCGATGTCGACAGTGCAGACGCGCTGCGACGGGAGTTGATGAAGCTGGGGTACGTGCTGGTCCACGCGCGGCGCCAGCGGGCCCCGCGGCGGCTGGGCGGCCGGATCCGTCAGCGCGACGTGGCCTCGTTTGCCTACCGCTTCGGCGGCATGTACGCGGCGGGTCTGCCGATTGCGAGTTGCCTGGAAACGCTGGAACAGCAGACCGACAACCGTGCCTTTCGGACCGTCCTGGCCGATATTCGCCGGCGGGTAGAGGCGGGCTTGAGCCTGAGGGCTGCCTTCGAGCCGTACCGGAAAATCTTTTCCGACTTTTTCCTGGGCATGATCGACGCGGGAGAATCGTCGGGCCGACTGTCGCAATCCCTCGAGGCCAGTGCGAGGTACTTAGAGAAACGACTGGAGCTTCAGCAGAAGACCCGGGCCGCCTTTGTCTATCCCCTGGTGGTCGGCCTGGTGTGCACCGTGGTGGTGACCTCTCTGCTCATTTTCGTGGTGCCGGTGTTCTCGCAATTGTACCGAAAGATGCACGTCCAACTGCCGGGTCCCACGAGAGTGCTGGTCGCGCTGAGCCTGATGGTGCGGTCCTGGTGGTGGACGCTGCCGCCGGTGCTGGTGGGCCTGGTCTGGGGCGGACGCCGTGTCTTGGCGCATCCGTGCGTACGCCTCCAGTGGGACCGGCTCAGGATTCGTATGCCTCTGCTGGGTCCGTTGAACCGGTTGGTTCTTGTTTCACAATTCGTCCGAACGTTCGGGATGCTGATCTCCGTGGGCGTTCCTATGATCGAAGCTCTGGCGACGGCGGGGCGGGTGGCTCACAGCGAGGAGATGTCCCGGATTGCGGCGGACCTGCAACAGGCCGTTCGCGCGGGCCGGCCCATCGCCGAATCGCTCCGCGCGCATCGCCTCTTCCCCCCGCTGGTGGTTCAGCTCGTGGCTTCCGGCGAGGGGGCCGGCATTCTCCCGCCGATGCTCGCGAAGGCCGCCGATCTTCTGGACAAAGACGCGGATCGGGTCATGGCGTCTCTTCTGGTGAAACTGGAGCCTGCTCTGACCGTTCTCCTGGGACTGATTATCGGTCTGATCCTGATGGGCGTGTACCTGCCCATGTTCGATTACATGGCACACCTCCGATAGAGAAGTGCGAAGGGTGAGAACGTGGGAAGGGTGAGAAGGGATTCCCCTTTCAGACCTTCACTCCCTTCAGACCCTTCACACCGGGTTTAGTCGGCGTGGGTTTCTGCCGATAATCTCCCGGGGCCGTGCCATCGTTGTGAGTATGCAGAAGGAGAATGGGATGCATAGCAAGAAAGCCTTTACGCTGGTGGAGCTTCTGGTTGTGGTGATGATCCTGGGAGCCTTGGCCGCTATTGCCGTGCCGCGCATGATCAGCGGCGCGACCAATGCCAAAATCAGCGCCTGCGAGACGAACGTCGACCTGATCAACTCCCAGATTGAGCTGTACTGGGCCACCAAGAGCAAATGGCCCGAGCGGCTCCCTGTGGTCACGGCCGACCCGAATGCCTTCCCTGACGGCCCGCCGCAGTGCCCGTTCGGAACGAAATACCAGTACAGTCTCGCGACACACCGTGTCGCGAGTCACACCCATTGAGTGGATTGTTGATAGAGGATTATCGATGATTGAGGTGCGATCATTCCGTCGCAATCATCCGTCATCGACCATCAATCATCCATCCCACGGGTACACGCTGGTCGAAGTGGTCACGGTCGCGTTGATGATTTCGATCCTCACGTGCGTCGCCGTACCCAGGCTTGATTTACGCCCGGTGTGGGGCGCGCGCGTTGATGCCGCGGTGCGGCGGCTGGTCACGGACCTGCGCCACACGCGGGCGCTGGCCATTACGCACGCTGCCCGTAATCCGCGCGGTTTTGCCCTGGTGATCCAGGGCACCGAGCACGGCTGCGACTACCAAATCATCAATCGAGGCGATCACACCGCCGCGACAACGTGTACCCTTCCGGCGGGCATTCAGTGTGGCGGGGGCCGGCGCTTCGAATTCGGCCCACTCGGTAACCTGCAGAATGGCAGCGACGCGCGCCTGCGTATCCAAACCGAAGGCAAAGCGTATCGGATCGAGATAGCACCGGCAACGGGAGCCGTCGAATGGCATCGATGCACCGACAACGAGTGACCCTTCCGGGGTCCTGCGATCGT
Source organism: uncultured Pirellulales bacterium (assembly GCA_964354535.1). Lineage (GTDB taxonomy): Bacteria > Planctomycetota > Phycisphaerae > Sedimentisphaerales > Anaerobacaceae > PLanc-01. The sequence goes on along the minus strand of CAYHAJ010000196.1, from coordinate 35,635 downwards.
GGATTGCAGAAGACGCTCGATGCCAATCCGCAATTCCCCAGGACCCATCGCGCCGGTGTGACCCTCACGGAAGTGATTGTGGCTTCGGCCCTGCTGGTGCTCTCCATCGTTCCCTTGCTCAGGGCCCTGACCCTGGCGCAGGCACAAGATCGCGCGATCGAGCGGAAAAGCTGGAGCCTGATGCTGGCCCAGCGAGAGCTGGAATGGATCCGCGCCCGGTGCCTCCGCCACTATGATGCGTGCTATCGTGTGGACTCCCGGGCCATTCGCGAAGGCTATCTTCTTACGGTGGCGGACGATGAACACCCCCGTCTGCGAACGGTGACGGTGTCGGTGGGCCTGGACCAGAATGGTGACGACGTCCTCTCCACAGGGGAGGTGGAGGTCCGCCTGTCTACTTGTCTGGCGAAACCGTAGCCGGCGCAGTTATGGGACATCGCCCTTCTGGGGGCAGCCGCGCACGACCGGGATTGCAGGAACGGCCGATAAAGGCGTCTGGTTCCTGGTCCCAGGCGTCATCGCCGGGGTGTTGACGCGCGGCGGCTGGACGGCCGTGTCGGTGGGCGAGACCCGTAATGAAGCCCCTCATTCGAGCCGAAGATACCTACGAATATTATCGGGAAATGCGCTGAGAATGGGATGTGTACGTGACCAAGCTGCTGCTTCGCGGGGAACCACTCTCGTGGAACTGACCGTGGCGACCGCCATCATGACGACGGTGTTCGCGGCACTCATGCCGCTGTTTGCCGGGATTCGCCGCAGCGCCGAGACACGCTGGGCCAGTCTGGAGATGGTCCAGAACGCGCGGGTCTTGAACGAGCATCTGTGCCGTCATCTGGCCCAGGCCCGCAGGATCGTGGCCGTTAGCGCGAGCAGTGCGGACAGCGGGTACCTCGAATTTGAAGCCCCGGACGGCGTCTTGTACCGGTGCGCTCTGGGGTCGCGCCAATACATCGGGTTCGGACCCGTGGGCAACCTGTGCGAGCTGGCCGGACCGGTGGAGTACCTGCGCTTCGCCTGCTACAACGATACGGATTTCGGCAGACCCCTGTCAACGCCGGACGGTGTTCGACTGGTGACTTGGGAGGCCGGGCTCAAGAGGGCGGGCTCTCTGACGCGAGGCAAATCAGTCGTAGGCGCTTGTTGTCTCCGGGTCGAGGTGGAGCCATGATTTTGGAGCATCCATTGGCAATCATCCATCCTCGACGCGAGGCCGGTTCGGTCCTCCTGGTGGTCGTGGTCCTCGTCGCTCTTCTGGCGGCGGTGGTCATGGGCCATCTGCAGATCAACACGGAGGAGATTCAGCTTGTGCAGAACTATACCGGGGGGGCCGAGGCCTTGGCCCTTGCCGAAGCGGGACTGAACGATGCGCTGGCGCGACTGAGGCAGGACCCGAGCTGGACCGACGGGTTTCGGGACAAGTCCTTCGAGGCCGGATCCTACACCGTCGTTGTCGCGGGCTCGACCGTAACGTCCACCGCGGTGACGGCGCGCGGCTTCGTGGCCAGGATGGAAGCCGAGGTGATAAAGGAATCCGGAGAGCGGGGCGGCACTTGGCAATGGAAGGAACTGCGGATCAACCCATGAACAGGCGTACGAAGACAGCTCTGGGGGTCGATCTGGGTGAGAGCCACCTCGGGGTTGCCCTGGTGGAAAAGGGCCCGCAGGGTTTCCGAACGCTGGCGACGGCAAGAGAGGATTGGTCCGCCACGGAGCCGGGACAGTCCCCCGGCAAGGTATTGTCGAGACTGCTGGCGCAGCTTGGGAGGCGGGCGCGCCTCTGTGGAACCAGAGTCGCGGTGGCCGTGTCATCGGATCCCCTCGTGGTACGGCTGCTCGACCTGCCCGCACACGTGCCGGCGAACATCGGCGCCTTTGTCAGGAATGAGCTGCAGCAGTACGTAGCGCTGTCGGGGAAGACCATCGTCTCTGATTTCTGTGGCGTTGGCGCGGGCGTGCAGAAGCGTCTGCTGACGGCCGCCGCGGATGGGGACCGGGTTCAGGAGATGGTGAAGGCATGCGCGGCGGCGGGGATCGTGGTCGACAGCGTCGAGCCGGCCCTGTTGGCGTACGCCCGTGCGTTCCTGGAACGTGAGAAAGAAGCGCGGCACCAGGGCCATGTCCTGATCGCCTTGCTCGGGGCTCGCACGCTGACGATTGGTCTGTGGCGCCAGGGCACGCTGGACTTTGTCCGGACCCGCGCTCTGCCTGCCGACACGGATACGCCCCGGCCGCTCTGCGCGTGGTTGGCCGAGGAGCTGAAGGCCGTGGTACGCTACGGCGAGACGCAAGTCACGCGACCGGGCCGCGACGGACGGATCCAGGTGGTCCTTGATGACGGTAGGCACCGGGCGGACGAGATCGCGCCCCTGCTCGCCGTCGAAGTAGGGACCCGATCGTTGACGGTGGTGGCTGCTGGCGGGCCTGCGAAAGATGATCCCTCGGCGCCGGGGACGTCGAGCGTGGCCGAAGGGGCCGCCCTGGCACTGCTGGGTGCGGAGCACGACGATCTGAAGATCAACCTGCTGCCGCGAGCGGTAACGGAAGCGCGGTTGCTGTCCCGCCATCTGCTGCTGACGGCGAATGTCTGCGTCCTGATCTTTCTGGGTGTCTTTGCCGCCGCGCAACTTCTGGCGCGGACTACGGACGCCGTGGACCACAGAATCGAGCAGTCCCGACTGTCCGGGGAACTCTACGCCGCACCGGCCCTGTTCGCCAAGGGGAAGTATCTGGATCAAGAAATTTCGGGGATGCGGCAACGAGTGGACCCGCTGCGCAAGGCCATGAAGGGCAGACACCGCGCCGACTGGGCGGGCATCCTCCAGGCGGTCCGGCAGGCCGCACCGGCAGAGGTATCCGTCACGCAATTCCAGTGCGGCGACGGCAGAAGCTTGTGCGTGAAAGGTTTCACCGCTTCTTGTCCCGCGGCCGACGTGTTCGTGCGGAATCTCGAACGCCAACCGCCGTTCACCTCCGTCTCGCTGGCGACCCTGCAGAGACAGCCGGACGGCGGCCGCCTCGAATACCGAATCGACTGCCTCCTGAAGGTGAAGGGAGGGCCGTCCTCGTGATGACCGATCGTATTCGCACGCATCCCCAAGCGATGCGACACGCCTCGTCTGCCACCTTGGTTATCGTCGGCGTGATTTCCCTGTACCACTGGCTCCTGGCGCCGCATGTCGGTTACCTGCAGGCCATGCAGAAACTGGAATCCGTAGTGGGTACCGTCGCCGAGGAAAAGGACAGGATTCAGGTGACCCTGGACGCCAAGGTCGATCAATGGCGGAGCCTGCAACAGGAACTGGCCGAGCTCGAAGAGGGTATCTTCACAGCCCAGGAGGCGAAGGCCTTCGTTCGGAGTCTGCTGCCCCTGGTGGAGGAGACCGGCGGCACGGTGGTCGCGGCCGATTTCGCCGGTCCGGAAAAGGCGACGCGGACGGAGGAGCCCAACGCGCCCCTGGCGATGGACGTGTTCCACCCCAGCCTGGTGGTGTCGGGGTCGCCGGACCAGGTCTGGGCGTTCCTGCAACGGCTCCAGGACAGCCGGCCGAGGGTGTGGATTGACTCCTGCCAGTGCGACTTCCCGGACGGAGGGACGGGGCAGGTGGAGTGCAGTCTCGTTCTCGCCCTGTACGTGGCGGAGGACCGGCCCAAGTCGGGCGGTCCCTGAGGGCACCGGCGCAGAGCAGAAGATGCAGGACATCGAACAGGCGGGGATCGCGAAGGAGAAAGCCAACATGTTAGGATTATTCAAGCCCAAGAAGAAGGCGTTTCAGGTGAAGATCCTGGTCGTGGACGACGAGCCGGACCTGGTCAGCACGGTCGAGTACCGGCTGAAATTCGCTAATTGCAGTGTCGTGACAGCCGCAAATGGGCAGGAAGGGCTGGAACGGGCGGCGGCGGAGAAGCCGGATTTGATTCTGCTCGACACGAACATGCCGGGCATGAACGGCCCCGAGATGCTCGAGCGTCTCCGTGCCGATCCGGCTCTTCAGCACATCCCCGTGATCATGGTCACCGCCCGGTGCGAGCCGCAGGACATCGCAGCGGCCTCCGCGCGGGGGATTTCGGATTATGTGACCAAGCCTTTCGACTTCGCGCAGCTCCTGGATAAGATCCACGCGGCCGTGAAGAATCGGTAATCCATGGAAACTACCCAACCCCTGCGGATCTTGATCGTCGAGGACGACCTGGTCGACCGCAAGCTGCTGGAGCGGTTGCTGGCCCAATCCACGCTCGGCGTGTCCGAGGTGCAAAAGGCGGATTGTCTCGCCCGGGCGCTGGAGTTGCTGCAGGAACGTACGTTTGACGTGATCCTTCTCGATCTGGGACTGCCGGATAGCCAGGGCATGGACTCCGTCGTCCGCGTGCAGACCCAGACGCCCCCAACGCCGATCATCGTGCTCAGCGGGCTGGACGACGCGAACGTGGGGACGCAGGCGGTGCAGATCGGCGCACAGGATTATTTGATCAAGGGCCAGGTGGACGCGAGTCTGCTGATGCGCGCCATCCGCTATGCCCTGGAACGGAAGAAGGCGGAACGCCAGTTGCAGGCGGCCGAGCTGCGCTACCGCACGATCTTTGAGAACTCGGCGGTCGCCATCATGATGGTCGATGAGCAACGGAGGCTCGTCTCGTGGAACCAGTTTACGGAGCCCCTGCTCGGCAGGACCGGGGGCCAACTCCGCGGCCGGCCCATTCAGGAATTCTACCCCATGGCCGAATGGCAGAGGATTCAGGCGTTGAACATCCGGCGCAGGGGCATGGGACACCACCTCGAAACGAAGATGATCCGCGGGGACGGGAAGATCATCGACGTGGACATCTCCCTCAGTGTCGCGCACGATTCCGACGGGAAGACGACCGGCACGATCGGCGTCGTGCAGGACATCACGGAACGCAAGCGCGCGGAGGAAGCCCTGCTGGTGACGGACCGGGCGGTCAACAGTGCCACCAGCGGCATCGTCTTCGTCGATCTGGGAGGCTTGCTCACGTTCGCCAACGCGTCCTGCTTGAGGATGTGGGGCTACGAGGATGAAGGCGAAGTCTTGAACAAGCCCTTCCACTTCTTCTTGTGCTCCGCGCAGGAAGGCCGGGGGGCCTACGAGACCACCCTGACGGCCGGCGTTTGGTCCGGCGAGTTGGCCGCGCGGAGAAAAAACGGTTCCGCGTTTGTGGTGCAGGTATCGGCCAGCCTCGTCAAGGACAAACAGGGTCAGCCGATCTGCCTGATGGCCTCGCTCACCGACGTCACCGAAGGCCGACGGATTCACGAGATCCTCGACCGCAAACAGAGAAATTTGGAAGCCATCTTCGATGCTGCCCCCCTGGGCATGTTGTTGGTGAACCAGCAGATGCGGGTGGTACGCGCCAACGATATGGTCCGCCAGATGTCTGGCAACGAGTATCCTGCCATGATCGACCACGGCCCCTGCCAAGCCTTGGATTGCCGGCGTGCGCCAGCGGACGCAACGAGCGGCGCCGCCGACGGCCACCTGACGGAGCGTGGGTGTGACGATTGCCGGCTGTGGTGGACGATCCAAGCGGCTCTCGCTTCGGGCGCGCCCATCCGGGGCGTCGAGGTCCGACCGAGGCTGAACGCGGAGGGGGACCCGGTGCAGCCTTGGCTATCCGTCAGCGTCGAGCCGGTCAACGTCGACGGCGCCAAACACGTCCTGGTCGCTCTGAACGACGTGACCGACCGCAAGCGGGCGGAAGAGGAGTTGAAGGAAACGATGGAGATGAAATCGCAATTCATCTCCACCGTCTCGCATGAGCTGCGCACGCCCATGACCTCCATGAAGGAGGCGGTGATCATCGTCCTGGACGAGATCGCCGGCAAGCTCAACCAGGATCAGAAGCATTTCCTGGAGATCGCCAAGCGGAACATCGACCGTTTGGGCCGGCTGATCGACGACGTTCTCGATTTCCAGAAGCTCAACGCCGGGAAGATGAAATTCAACCTGCAGACGCATCCCATCGCCGCCGTCGTGGAGGAGGCCTACGCGACCATGCAGCCGCAGGCGGCCAAGAGCCAGGTGGATTTGGCGCTGGACCTCCAGACGAACCTGCCGGCGGTGATCTGTGACGGCGACCGGATCGTGCAGGTCCTGACGAACCTGCTGAGCAACGCGATCAAGTTCACGCCGGCCGGAGGGCGGGTCCTGCTCTCCGTGCACCGCCGCGATGACCAACTCGTCCTCCAGGTCAGCGACACCGGCTACGGCATTCCCAGGGAGGACCTGCCGAAGCTTTTCAGCCAGTTCTTCCGCGTCCAGCGGCCGGGAAAGGAAATCAAAGGCACCGGGCTGGGCCTGGCCATCGTCAGCAAGATCGTGACCGCTAATGGCGGCCGGATCGAGGTCGAAAGCGAACTGGACAAAGGCACGACGTTCACGGTCTTCCTGCGGCTGCCCATGTCCCAAGTGCCGCTGGCGTCCGACACGTCCGACCGGCATTTGGAAGACATGCTGACCGGCGGATGACCGCCCGGCCGGTCTTCTGCGCCCGTCGGTTCCACTGCCCCCGGGTTTCTCTTGCTCCCCCTGTCGTAAGGTGTTAGCATGTTGTCACTCCGTGAGAGGAGCACGGGGGATGCCGTGCGTCTGGTTCGATGCCGGACGGCCTGACGACGAGAATTGCCCGGTGCGTCCGGTGGATACGGGGTAGGGAGAAAAATGGGCCATCTGTGCGACGATCAGCGTCCCGCTATGGACAGCGTGGACCAACTGCGCCGGCGCGTGGCGGAATTGGAACTCGCGAACGAGCGGCTGAGCGAACAAGTGCGCATGGCCGCCGGGCAGTGCTGCCCGGACCTCCTCGACAACATGAACGATATCATCTACACGGCCGACCGCGAGGGGAATCTGTTGTCCATCAATCTTGCGGTCAAGAGGATCATGGGATTCGATCCGCAGGAGATCATCGGCACGCACTATAGCCGGTGGATGACGAAAGAGGAGTCTGACCGGTTGGAGGCGGCCCGACCCAGTACCCTGCAGGGCCAGAGAATGACCGATCAGGTGGTACTGCGCGACAAGCAGGGGGACCCACATTATGTGGAGATCAGTATCAGTCCCATGGTCGTCAACGGCCGGATTGTGGGTACGCAGGGCATCATCCGAGACATTACCCGTCAGCAAAAGGCAGAGCAGGCCGTGCGTGAGCGTGAGGAGAGGTTGCGCTCCCTGTTCGATGCCGTGACCGAATCCGTCTTCCTGCTGGACCCGCAAGGGACCGTGCTGGCACTGAATGAGACGGCGGCCCGACGCTTCGGCAAGAGCCGGGGCGACTTGATCGGCACGAAAATCGCCGATGTGGGGGAGCACCTCTTTTCCGCCGCCGCCGTCGAGTACCGCACGAGGAGAATCAGCGCAGTGCTTCAGACGAAGCAGCCGGTCCGGTTCGAGGATGAACGCGCGGGCAGGTGGTTTGATACGAGTGCATACCCCGTCTTTGACCAGCATGGAAACGTGTGCCAGATCGCCATTTTTGGCAAAGACATCACCGAGCGCAAGCGGGCGGAGGAGGAAATCAGAGCACTCCAGCGACGCATTGAGTTCATTCTCGGTGCGGCGAAAACCGGGCTGAACATCACCGACCGGGACTTCAACGTGCGGTATGTGGACCCTGCCTGGCAGACTGTCTATGGGGCGTACCAGGGAAAGAAGTGCTATGAGTATTTTCACGGCGTGGACCGCCCCTGTCCCGAATGCGGAATTCCCAAGGCGATGCAGACCCGGCAGATCGTTATCTATGACAGCACCCTGCCCAAGGAGCAAAATCGGCCGATTCAGGTGACGACGATCCCGTTCCAGGCGGACAACGGCGAATGGCTGGCCGCCGAAGTCAATGTCGACATTGCGGAACGCAAGTCGTTGGAGTTGAAACTCAGAGAGAGTGAGCTCCGGTACCGGACCGTGGTGGAGACGGCGGGCGAGACCATTGCTATCGTGGACGCTGCGGGCGTCTTTCGGTTCATGAATACGACGGCCGGACGACGCCTGGGCGGTCAGCCGGCCGATTTCATCGGCAAGACCATGTGGGAGCTGTTTCCCCAGGATATCGCTGATCGGCAGGTGGGCACGATCCGCAAGGTTATCGACACGGCGACCGCCGTCAATACCATCGTGTCTTCCTATGTCGGCGGGGAGTCTCGCTGGTACAACACCACGATCGAGCCGCTGAAAGACAGCGTCGGTACGGTGTCGGCGGCCATGGTCGTGGCCCGGGACATTCATGAGCTCAAAACCGCCCAGCAGGATTTGGAGGCGTATCACGAGAAGATGATCCGCGCTGAGCACCTCGCCTCTCTGGGTACGCTCAGTGCCATGTTGTCGCACGAAATGACGCAACCGCTGACGGTTCTGCGCCTGTCCCTCCAGAACGCCCTCAAGACGCTCGAAGACGCGCCCCCTCCGGCCACCGTTCTGGACGACCTGCAGGATGGGCTGGCCGAGATCGACCACGTCACTGCGATTGTCCAGCGATTTCGGGACTTCGCCCGCCGGGCGTCGGACGCCGTGATCGGCGAGGTTTCGCTCGCCGCCGTGGCCGGCAAGGTCCTGCGCCTTCTGGAGGAGAGCGCACGCCACGCGCGGGTCGCCCTGGAGGCACACCAGTTGGAGGGACTGCCGCCCATCCAGGCCTGCGCCAGGGATGTCGAGCAGATCTTTTTTGCCTTGACGCAGAACGCGATCCATGCGTCCGAGGGGCTACGCGACCATCGGTTCCGCATTTCCGGGTCCCTGGGGGACGCCTGCCTGGAGCTCCAATTCGTGGATGACTGCGGCGGCATCTCCCCGGAAGTCTTGGGCCACATCTTCGAGCCTTTCTTCACCACTAAGCCCGTGGGTCAGGGAACAGGTCTCGGCCTGTGTGTGGTGGAACGGATGGTCTCCCAGGCGGGTGGTCATCTACGCGTGGACAGCCAATGGGGGAAAGGAACCACCTTCTTCGTCTCGCTACCGCTGCGGCCGATGGAAACGAGATCCGCGACTGAAAAGGGAGGGATGCCGTGAAAGGGATAGAAGCCGCGCACGTGGTTTTCGTGGATGACGAGCCGAGAGTATGCCATGCCGTACACAAGACCCTCGAACGAGCCGGCGCGCAGGTACGTTGTTTTCACGGCACGGAGGATTGTCTCCAGCACCTGGCGGCCCAGCGGTGCGATCTGTTGATCACGGATGTGAAGATGCCGGGCAAGGATGGCCTCACCCTCCTGCGGGAGGTCAAGGAACGGCTGCCTTGGATTCCGGTGCTCATCGTCACCGGCTATGCCGATGTGCCCTTGGCGGTCCGGGCCCTGAAAGCCGGGGCGACGGATTTCGTCGAAAAACCACTCGACCGGGATGCCTTTCTACAGACCGTGGAGCGATTGATCGAGCGTCACGGCCGGCCTGCCGCACTGCTGGAGCAGTCTTTGACGCCGACGGAGAGGAGAATCCTGTTCCTGTTGCTCGACGGCAAGAACAACCGCGAGATTGCCGACGCCCTGCACCGCTCGCCGCGCACCATCGAGGCCCACCGCGGCCATCTGATGCAGAAGCTGGGCGCCGCGAACATCATCGAGTTGCTCCGGCGGACGGCGGAGCTGGGGCTGCTCTCGGCTCCGCCGGCGCGCCCGGTGAGCACCCCGGGGGACGACGGCCCGTCGGCCCTGAGTCCAGCAAATACGAAATCACACGATAGGGAGAATCTTCCATGAAACGACGCGAATTCTTGCGGACGACCGGTTGGATCGCAGCCTCTCTGGTCGGGTCTTCGGTTCTGGGTGTGCCCGGGGCGCGGGCCGCGCGGGCCTCGAAGCGCCGCCCCAATGTAGTGTTCATTCTGGCTGACGATCTCGGGTATGCGGATGTGGGCTGCTACGGGCAAAAGAAGATCCGAACGCCCCACATCGATCAACTGGCGGCCGAGGGCATGCGGTTCACGCAGTGCTACTCGGGCAACCCGGTCTGCGCGCCGTCGCGGTGCACCCTGATGACCGGGTATCACACGGGTCACGCTCAGGTACGGAACAACAAGCAGATCGGCGGCGACGAAGGCTGGGTGCTGGGCTCGACCATCGGGGGACAATGGCCGCTGACCGAAGGGACGTTCACGGTGGGGCATTTGTTCCAGAAGGCTGGGTACGTCACCGGCGCGTTCGGCAAATGGGGACTGGGTCGCGTGGGCACCACGGGCGACCCGCAGAAGCAGGGCTTCGACCATTTCTTCGGCTACATCTGCCAACGGCAGGCCCACACGTACTATCCGAACCATCTCTGGCGGGATGGGCAGGTCTTCTGGATCGCGGAGAACAAGGACGGCGCGGAGAAGGTGTACTCGCACGATCGGATTGCCGAAGAGGCGTTGAAGTTCCTCCGCACGAACAAGGATCGGCCGTTCTTCCTGTACGTGCCATTCACGATTCCCCATGTCGCCCTGCAGGTGCCGGAGGATTCGCTGGCCGAGTACAAGGACCTGTGGCCCGATCCGCCCTATGACGGCAAGCGCGGGTATGTGCCGCACGCGCATCCCCGAGCCTGTTACGCGGGCATGGTCACGCGGATGGACAGGTCGGTCGGACGCATCATGGCCCTGCTCAAAGAGCTTGGCCTGGAAGAGAACACGCTCGTCTTCTTCGCCAGCGACAACGGCCCGACGAACGCGGGCGGTTCCGAGGAGGACTTCTTCGAGGGCTCGGGACCGCTGAAGGGCCTGAAAGGGTCCGTGTGGGAGGGGGGCGTACGCGTGCCGTTCATCGCCCGGTGGCCCGGCAAAATCAAGGCCGGCAGCGAGAACGATCACCTCGGGGCGTTCTGGGATTTCCTCCCGACGTGCGCCGAGCTTCTGGGCGAGCAGCCGCCGAAAGGCATCGACGGCATTTCCCTGCTGCCAACGCTGCTGGGCCGGCCCGGCCAGAAGAAACACGACCACCTGTATTGGGAATTGAATGGCCAGCAGGGGGTCCGCATGGGCGACTGGAAGGCCGTGCGCCTCAAGCCCAACCAGAAGATCCAGCTCTTCAACCTCAAAACGGACCTCGGCGAGAAGAAAGATGTCGCCGACCAGCATCCGGAGATTGTCGCGCGCATGCAGGACATTCTGGTGAACGGCCGGACCGAATCCGACGTCTTCCCGCTGCAACCGCCCCGGACAAACACCAAGGCGAACGACAAGGCCAAGAAGAAGAAATAGGCGCGCGCCACCCGGCACCTCTCTCGCCAGGGTTTGACCTGCATGGAGTGGCAATGGCAAGCAGCCGGCGCTTGCCGAGGGCTTGTCCATTCGCCATCGGCAAAGCCTTTGGCCTTGCCGCTGCCACCCATCCGCGCCCACCCGATCGACGCGGACGGAACGCGGCATGCCGCACCCGCATACTCCCAATAGCTTTTTCGTGGGGGGGTGTAACCTTTGCCCGTGCTCCTTTCACTATCCCGTCAGAAGGGCCCTGATGTAGTGCATCATGGAAAATGGAGAAACGTGAATTGAAAGGAGCGGATTATGAAAACGAGATCGAAAGTACTGATGGTAGCAGGTGTGGTCGTAGTTCTTCTGGGAGGCATGGTCCTGGGCCAGGGCCCGGGACGGGGACAGGGCTGGGGTCCGGGTCCCGCGCACCGAGCGGGAGCTCCGAATCAGCCGGGCATGGGAATGGGCATGATTCCCCATGCCGGCGGGCCGATGGGACCGGGGGGCTGCGTGTTCGGTAACCCGTTCGGGCCGGCTCACAGCAGTGTGCTGGGTCCCGCCGCGTGGTCGCTGAACCTGACGGAAGCACAAATCAAGCAGATTCGTGGCATCTACGATCAGGCACGAGCCGATGCCGATTCGCTGGAGCAAGCGGTTACCCAAGCCCGCATTGCCCTGCGTCAAGCCGTGACTGGCGGCGCGACCGAAGCACAGATCCGGACGGCGGCGACGACCCTGGGCACCGCCATCGGCAACCAAGCGGCTCTGCACGCTAAGACCCTGGCGGCGGCCAAGGTGGTGCTGACGGAGGAGCAGCGCAAGGAGCTTGACAGGATCCCCGAAAAGATGGCGACACTCCGGCACAACCCGGAAGGTCCGAATCCTGTCGGCCCGGCCGGCCCGGGTGGGATCGTGCCACATGGCGGACCCATGGCACCGGCGTCCGGCAGATCCACGACAGTGGACCAGATGTTCAAAGATGCCGACACCAATAACGATGGCGTGCTGACCCAGAACGAACTCAATGCCTTCCAGGGCAGGATGGGCGGGCAGGTCCGCCATCAGTAACCGATCACCCGATTTGTGGAACGCGGCCTCGCCTGGGGATGATGCCTCAGGCGAGGCCCGCTGTTGCATCCCCGGTGGGGAATTGGCTTGCCGGAAATCGTGGGTTTTGTTAGTTGTCTGAGCTATGCGTGGCGTGGAATGTCTCGTACCGGAGTGGGCCACTTTGATGGAGGCCGCGATCGCGGCGTTGGTGCACGCCGTGGCAGAGTCCCTGCCTGCGTTGCCCCCGGGCACGATTACGGATTCCGCCACCGCCGATTGGGACGATGTGAAACTGACGCGCCGGGGCGATTCCGAGGCGTATCGCCGGCTCATCGAGCGTCACCAGGATCGTGTGGCGCGGATGCTCTGGCGCTTCAGTCGGGACCGGCGGGTTCATGAAGAGCTGGTCCAGGATGTGTTTGTGGAAGCGTACCTGAGCCTGAGCGGCTACAACGGAAAGGCGCCGCTTGCCCACTGGCTGGCACGCATTGCCACCCGCGTCGGCTATCGCTATTGGAAGGAGAAGGCCCGCCGAAAAGGAACGGAGGCTTTCGACCTTCAGGAATGGGACGAAGCGGTCGGCGCAGGCCTCGCGACGCAGACTCTGGAGTCGGACCATGCCGGCCAGTTGCTGCATCAGCTCCTGGAGCAGTTGGCGCCTCGCGACCGGCTGGTGCTGACCCTGCGGTACTTGGAGCAGTGCGACGTGGTGGAGACAGCCCGTCGGACCGGATGGACGAAGACATTGGTCAAGGTGCAGACACTGCGGGCCCGCAACCGGCTGCGAAAGTTGATCGAGCAAAGTGGGACGGAGTTGGTCCTATGAACTGGGAAGAGAAGATCGAGCGTTTGGCGGCGCGGGCCCAGGCGGAGCGGACGCCGCGCGTGGATGTGACCCAGAGGGTTCTGCACATCCTGGCGGCAGGCGAGGCGCAGCCCGTGACGGCGGCGGAACGGCTCTGGATGTGGTTGGCGGCGGCGGCCTCGGCAGTTGCTGTTCCGGCCGCGACGACCGCATTTATCCTCTACACCCGATCTGTCGGGCCGCTGAACGAAATCGTTGAGGCAATCTCATGGGCAGTGCAGTGAATCCAAACGAAAACAGCGAGAGCCCGACCGTGTTGCTCCGTCGGCTGCATCACTGGCGAATGGCTTTTTTCGGGATGGTCATTCTGCTGGCGGGCATGCTCTGCGGTGCGGCGATCGCACTCCTGATCGTCGGCCCTGTCGGACGCAAGAGCCCGCCTCCTCCGGTGCCGATGATCACACACATGCTGGGTCGGCTGAGTGGTCCGCTGCGTCTGACAGGGGAGCAGGAGAAACAGATTCAGCCGATTCTCGAAACGCACATGGCCAGGTTGATCAAAATCCAGGACGAGGGCCAGAAGGCGATTCGAGAGGAGTTGCGGCTCTTGAGCCAGGAGATGGCGGGCGTACTGACCAAGGATCAAATGGGGCTCTGGGAGCGACTCTTCCTGGACCTGCCGGTCTCCATCCGGCACATTCCGCAGGAGTCTGGTCCCGGCCTGGGCCGCGGTCCCGCACCGGGTCCGGGCGGCTGGGGCGGTCCCCCTGGGGCACGAGGTCCACTGCGCGGGCTTCCTCACTCCCCCGTGCCCAGTCCCAACGCCGTGCCGCACAAATGATGATGGGAGGGACGTCCTTGGCATCCGCCCTATCTGCGGCCTGTGTCGTCAGAGATACCCGGTTGCAGCAAGGTGATGTCCTGAGATTCGGCAAAGGGGCCGGCGGGGGTGACATCGCCCATAGTCGTGACGTGGGAGATCCGGGCCTCGGCAGTGTGCGCCGGGTCGTGCGACGTGACGGCCAAGCCGATGCATACGTCCCGGGTCAAGGCCATGATCTGGGGATTGGCGGTCCCGGCGCTGGGCGCTTGGAGCGTCCAAGACCGGCCATCAGCGGAGTGGTAGGCTGAGATCTGGTTGCCTTCCCGAACGAGCCTGACCCAGTACGGAACTCTGAAGCCGGCGGTCTTGGAGCTCCCCGAAAGCTGGCCTGCCTCTTTTCGGCTCTGAAAGACTTTGCCGTTGCGCCGGCTCAGGTAGCATAGGGCATGCGCGGAATCGGCAGCGAGCGAGCCACGGATCATCACGCCGGCCTTGGCCCAGGGGTCTGTGCCAGCGAGATGGTCGATCCGGGCGGTAATCGAGCCGTCGCCGTGCAAGATCTTGTGGGCGAAATGAAAGTCGTCAGCCAACTGCCAGATATCCGCGCCGATGCCTGTGATTATGTAGCTATCCGTGGTCGGGTCATAGCGGGCAGAGCCCGGCCCACTGGTGATCCGGTACGGCTCGAGCATCCGACTCGCTTCTTCCCGCCCCCCGGCCCGATAGAGGGCTTGGCCGAGGAGTCTCGCAAAGTTGGGCTCCTTGGTGACGGCCTTGCGGGCGAAGAGCAGGGCCAGGGGCAGGAGCCGGTCGCGCTCCTCGGGCGGACATCTCAAGACGTGCTGGGCACGGTCTGCACACCCCCGCGCATCGTAGGCGGTCAGGACGCGCTCGAATTCCTGGAGGTACGTCGCGGCCTTCTCATGGCGCATCCAGAGAGCGCAGTAGGCGCGCGAGTCGTAGGCAAGGATATGAGTCGGATTGGTTTTGATCCAGCGGTTGCATCTCTCGACCATCTGACGGCAGTGGTCCTCAGTGGTCTGAAGGGCCTCGAAGGACTCGACCGTAGGACGGCCCGGTTTCAGATCGATGAGCCAGATTTCCACCCAGACGGACGTTAAAGAGACGGCGAGATGTCGTCCATCCGGGGACCAGGACGCTACGGTCGCTCCCCCATCAAGGATCTTCGACGCCGTCCGCGTCCTGCGGTCATAGATCCACAAACCCGCTTCGCTATTGAAAGCGCCGAGACTCAGTTCGTTGCCATCCGGCGACCACTCGGCCCACAGATTAGGCGGGATCACTGGCGGGGGCAGGGTCCAGGTCTCCACGACCTCCCTGGTGGCCAGCTTGACGATCCGCAACTCGCGACCGGCACTATCGGCAACATATTGCTCATCCGGGGAGATCGTCGGACACGGGCCGGCGCAATCCGTCAGGACCCGTGTTGCCGAGCTGTCCTTCTCCATCGGGATCGAGTGGAGGGCGTTGTCGGCAGTGCTATAGTAGTACAGGCGGTGCGATCGCTTGCCCCAGTGCGGATGCTGGCCGGCGGCGATGCGACGCATCGGACGGTCAGGACTGGTCATATCCATGACCCATACTTCCCGCGCGTGCGTGGCCATCTGCTGCTTCATCGCTGTCGACCAGGACCGCATATGGAGGTGTTGGAGATGATCTGGCGGCAGAAGCCACCGATCCTTGATGAAAGCCATGTATCGGCCGTCCGGGGACCAGGCGGGTTCTTCCGCTGGCGAGACCAGTGCCTGGATGCGTCCGGTGGTCAAGTCCAGCACTGTCAGGAGACTGCCCTGGCTCAGACCTTGGCAGTAGGCAAGCTTCTGGGCGTTCGGGTCCCAGGAGCAGTAGTATCCCACCGGGGCGATGCACTTGCCCCTGCGGGT
This sequence comes from uncultured Pirellulales bacterium, assembly GCA_964354535.1. Classification (GTDB taxonomy): domain Bacteria; phylum Planctomycetota; class Phycisphaerae; order Sedimentisphaerales; family Anaerobacaceae; genus PLanc-01. The sequence goes on along the minus strand of CAYHAJ010000196.1, from coordinate 19,878 downwards.
CCACTGGTTGTACAGGGCCTCCATGTCGCGCATTAAGGCGTGCAGACCCGTGGGAGGGGGCTCTTCGGGGCCGTGCCATGGTTGTCCGGCCGTGCGAGATTCGAAGACCGACTTCATGGAGAAGAAGGCGAAATACAGACCGATGTTGATCGGGATGGCGTCGGGATTGTAGTCGGTCGATCCCAGAGGGCCGGCGAGGAAACGAGCATAGTGCGCGGCGGCCTGATCGTACTGCCCCAGGACGGTGTGCGCCAAGAAAGGCTTGTAGAAGTAGAAGGGGTCATTGGGCCGCAGTTCGGCGCATTTCTGAGCATCGCGCAGGGCCCATTCGTATCGGCCCAGGCGCGTGTACGTCTCGCGCCGGCCATCGTAGATCTCCGGATCGTTGGGATCCAGCCGCAGGGCATCCTGGTAGTCCTGCAGAGCCTCGTCGAACCTCCCCATCTCGCGCAGGGCATGGGCGCGGAGGAGATACCCTTGCGGGTTCTCCTGTTGGCTGACGATCATGGCGCGGGCCTCTTGGGTCACCTGCTCGTAGTCGCCCTGCGCCTGAAAGAGGTGCGCCCGCTCGCGCAACGCCTCGTAGTGCCCCTGGTCGAGCTTCAGGGCCTCGGCCAGCAATGAAAGCGACTTCTGGACATCATGAGTGGCCTGCGCGAGAAGGAAGTAGTACCCGGGCGTTCCCGCAATGAGCCGCTCGGCTCGTTCGAAGTGGTGCTTCCAAAGTTGGTAATAGGCGTCCCCTTCGGCGGGTGTGCACGGGTCGCTCTCCCGAGAGATATTCGCCAGGAGCAAGTGGGCCTGGCCGGCCACTTCATCGGAAGCGTCGAGAAGTCCCTGAAGCTCCGGAACAGCCGCCGCGGGGCCTTGACCACCCAGGATCAACTTCGCCCGGAGTAATCGGGCCTCGCGACCCACGTGCGGGCTGCTCAAGAGCGGTTCGATGCCTGCCAAAGCCTCCCTGTACTTCCCCCCGACCGTGAGCACCTTCACTTGGGCCAGCAGGTGCTCCTGCTCCAGCGCGCGCGCGGACATACATAATCGCCGTCGCCAAGCTGGCGATCAGCAGCAGGGCCACCACGGATAGCGCGCCTAAGGCTTGGCCATGTCGCATGGCGAACTTCCTGGCGCGATAGAGAGTCCCCGGCGGGGCCGCACTGACCGGCTGATGAGTCAGGTAGTTGCGAACATCCATGGCCATCGTGTCCACGGTGGCGTAACGCCGCGTGCGGTTCTTCTCCATCGCTTTGAGCGTGATCCAATCGAGGTCGCCCCGTAACCTGCGCTGCAGAGTCCGCGAATCTGTCTGACGACATTGGGCCGAGGCGGAGGATTCCTCCGCGGAAGTCTTGCTCAGGCGTGTACTGGGAGTCTTCGGCTCCTCCTCGCAGAGAATCCTGCGAAGGTGCTCGATTCCTCCGTCGCGGAACGACTGGGGCTCGAACGGCAACAGGCCGGCCAACAGTTCGTATACGATGACACCGAGGGAATAGACGTCGGTTCGGGTGTCGATATCCTGATTACCGGCGTGCGCCTGTTCCGGACTCATGTACTACGGTGTGCCGATCAGTTGGCCCTGCTCTGTGAATAGAGTGCGCCCGGTCAACGGCTCATCGATCGCCCGGGCGACGCCAAAGTCAATGACTTTCGGAATGGCCTTTTCGTCCTGACGGGCGACGAGGATATTGGAGGGCTTGAGGTCCCGGTGGACGATTCCTTTCTGGTGCGCGTGCTGCACGGCCTCGCAAACGTGCAGGAACAGGTGCAGCCTTTCCTCAATCGTCAACCTGTGCTTGTCACAGTGGGTTGTGATCGGAACGCCGTCGATGTGCTCCATCACGAAATACGGTCGTCCGCTGGGGGCCAGACCGGCATCGTACACGCGGGCAATGTACGGATGCTCCATCAGAGCCAGGGCCTGTTGCTCCGCCGCGAAGCGCGCCAGCACCCGCTGGGAGTCCATGCCGGGACGGAGGATCTTGAGGGCCACTTCGCGCTTGACGGGCTCCTGCTGCTCGGCCAGATAGACGATCCCCATGCCGCCTTCGCCCAGGACGCGCAGCAGCCGGTAGCGGCCGACTCGGCCCCCGGGACGCTCAATCAGACTATCCGAGGGCAGCAGCGGCTCCACGCGTCCCGTCCCGGCATCCGGGGGCTCCAGCCCCAGCGAGAGCAGGCGGTCAAGCTGCTTCGGTTTGACGCCGAATGTCCAAGCCTGGTCCGACATGCCGTGCGACTCCGGTCAACATCTGCGACACGCGCGACGAATAGGCGAGCGCGGACGCTCACCCTATCTATATCCGCACAACTACGGTGCCTCTTGCGCGCCGATCCCCCACGTGCGGAGCATATCCTGCAATTCGTCGTCCGCGTCCGCCTCCGAGAGGACCGTGCAATGAGGGTACTCTGGAAGCGGCGTTTGACCGTGACAAGCATGTTGGAGGCCGTCGCCTCCGACGCGATACCATGCTGGTGGCAGACCTCCGCCATGGGTGGCGGCTCACTCTCCTCCAGGATGGGCCGCAGGACCCGGTCATGGAACACGCGCCAATGGGCCTCAAGACCATCGCTCGTACACTCGGCCTGCACCTCTGCCAGAACACGATCGAGCATCGCAGATTTCCAGGCGTAAACGAAGCAGTCCTCGGGTGTCAAATCAGAGATGGTTTCTGGCAGGGCCGGTGGATCGGGAATATCCAGCGGCACCAGTCTATCCTTGGGGATATTCCTCCGGGCGGACTGCCGGAGCCGGTCATCGACCAGGTACTGCTTCAGAGCGTGCAGCAGGAAGGTACGAAACCGGCCTTTCGCTGGGTCGGCCCGCTGGATGAGTTGGCGATTGAGTACGACCTCGTGGAAGAAACCCTGGGTTAGATCCTCGGCTTCCTGATGGGCGTGGCCCTGGCGACGGATAAAGCAGTAGACGGGCTTCCAATATCGCTCCAAGAGCAGGCCGATCAAGGCGCGATCAGGATCTTGCCGCTTCTGGACGCCTTCGACCAACGACCAATGCGTCGTCAGAAACGTCTCGGCCGTTCCTCCCGTATCTGCCTGGTCACAGAATTCCATAGACTCCCACTCCAGCCGGCACGGTGTCTCAATTCTGTGTAACTGCATCATCTTACTGTGAATCCGGCCGGTCCACAACCTGCGCAGATTTTTTCTGTCGGGGACTGCCCTGGCGCGCAAGGGCCGTTCGTCCCGTGCGGATTCTTTCATGGAAACAGGGCTCGCCCGTGGCGGCGGCCCGCAGAGAGTCCTGGTGACTACATAGGGAGGAATCATCATGAGGATGAATTGTCGACTCAATCTGCAAGTGCTTCTGATGACGGGAGTTACGATTCTGGCTGCGAGTGGGAGCGCCCGAGGGAATTACGTCTTCGGTCCGGTGAAGAACCTGGGTCCGGTCGTCAACGGTCCTGCGGCCGACTGTTGCCCGAACCTCTCGGCGGATGGTCTGACCCTGTATTTCTCTTCCGGGCGTCCGGGGGGCTTGGGCGATTACGACATCTGGTCCTGCACGAGATCCAGCGTGGACGCCGCGTGGGGTCCTCCGGTTAACATCGGCGCACCCATCAACAGCGTGTACTATGACGCCTACCCGTGTATCTCCGGCGATGGCCTGACGTTGTACTTCAGCGAGCATTGGGCTTACAACAACCAGATCGGGGCTCGCCTTCCTGAAGGCAGCACCAATCCCATGGACACGAACATCTGGATGAGCATGCGCATCAGCCCCAGCGCCTCCTGGGGTGCGGCCGTGAGCGCGGGCACCCCGCCCAACAGCACCGGGGGCGAACTCAGCGCGACGGTCTCGCGCGATGGTCTGGATTTGGTCTTCGCGGCCAAACGCGCTGGCGGCCTGGGATATACCGACTTGCTGATATGCAGCCGCTCGACCGTACAGGAACCGTGGGGCCCAGCGGTCAATTGCGGCCCGGCCGTCAGTAGTTCAGGACTGGAATCCGGGCCCTGCCTGTCGGCAGATGGTCTGGCGATGTTCTTCGAGTCCTGCCGCGGCAACGACGTTCCCTTCGTGTGGGACCTCTGGATGACGACACGCAAGAGCCGCAGCGCCCCCTGGGGTCAGGCGGTCAGGCTCGGCACCTCCATCAACACGTCCGCCAGCGAATGGAATGCAGCCCTGTCCGCCGATGGCCGGACGCTGTATTTCGCCTCTGACCGTGGCGGCGGCTACGGCAAGGATGACCTTTATGAGGTATCGATTACTCCCGTCCTGGATTTCAACGGCGACGGCAAGATCGACGACAAGGACGTCCTGGTGCTGCAGGGTCGCTGGGGCCAGGCCGATCCTCTGTGCGACATCGGCCCGTTCCCCTGGGGTGACGGTGTCGTCGATACGCAGGATCTCGTGGTCCTGATGAAAGCGGTCACGGGGTCAGGCTCCAAGGTTGATCCCCCGGCGCACGCGACGGATGTCCCACGCGACGTGATCCTGAGCTGGATCGCCGCCCCCTTTGCCCAGAGCTATGATGTCTACTTCGGAACCTCGTTGGCCGACGTCGACAGCGCTACGCGGGCCCACCCCAAGGGCGTGCTGATCAGTAAAGGTCAAACGGCGACCACGTACGATCCGGAGGGGCTCCTGGACTACAGCCGGACCTACTGGTGGCGCGTCGATCTCGTCAACGCCGGTGCGGCTCCCACGATCTACAAGGGGGCTGTTCTGGACTTCACGACCCAAGCCTTCATTTATCCCCTGCGCAGCGTGACCGCCAAGGCTTCCAGTGCGCAGGCCGCCAGCGGGCCGGAGAAGACGGTGGACGGGTCAGGACTCGACGCCAGCGGCGGGCATTCGACGGATGTGAAAGCCATGTGGCAGAGCGCGGGGATACAGCCGAACTGGATTCAGTATGAGTTCGACAAGGTCTACAAGCTGCATGAGATGCGGGTGTGGAACTCCAACCAGGTACTTGAGCCCTTCATGGGCTTTGGGGCCAAGACCGTCGTAATCGAGTATTCCGTCGATGGCACCATGTGGACGCCCTTGGCCAACGTGCCGGAATTCGCCCGGGCGCCGGGCAAACCCGGCTGCACGGCGAACACCACCGTCAGCTTTGGCGGGGTCTCGGCCAGAATCGTCAAGCTGACGATCACCAGGACCTGGGGCGTCACCCCGCAGACCGGTCTGAGCGAGGTGCGGTTCTTCTGCATCCCGGACGTCTCGGCGACCCAGCCGTAAGACCGACGAACAGATGATGTCATGGCGAGGACCTCCGGCCCTCGCTCCTTCCCTTCGCGGGAAAGCCTGAAACAAGGGCGTACCGCCCTCACCGCGCGGGCGGTGCGCGCCAGAAGAGATGCAGTCTCCGGCGGGGTGATCCCGCCGGATCGAATGAACCATTCTTGAAAAGGAGGTAGCACCATGAACAGAAACCGAAAGATCATTGTCGCAGCCGCTCTCGGCATCGTGGCCCTGGCGGTGACCACCGGCTGGAGCATCATGGCCGCGGCGGACTGGCCACCAGTGCCGTACCAGGTCTATTCCCTGGCGGGAACCTGGTACAACGTGTCCGGGGGGAATCCCTGGGTGATCGGTGCGGAGGACCCCCTGACGGGCCGAGGATCTCTATGGCAGATGGATTTGACCAAGGACCCCACCCAAGGGGGCCAAATGCCCACCGCGAAGGACATGACGCCGTTGTTCGGCTCCTACGTCAGGACCGGGACCGACACCTGGCAAATGAAGGGGGTCGCCTACATGAGGGACGACGCCAAGCCCAAGCCCAACATCGTATGTATCGGGGTCCTGGAGGGCACCCTGACGATGACGGCCCCGGATAAACTGGGATTCGTCGGCACCAACTCGATCTATGGGCCCACCCAGGACAAGGATAACGATCGCCTGCCCGACCCGGGCGAGAAACCGCTGGCGGCGTTCCCGGCCACACGTACGTGCAAACCGCTTTGAGCGGCGTCGTTTCTGGGGCTGCCACAGGGACAGGCGGCCCCGGCCACCGACCCACTTGGCTGGGTCTTCCAGGGGCTGCGAGAAGGGTTCCTGAATGCGACTCCGCGCGTTCGAGATCCCCACTGCTCGCAGCCCCAACGTGTTGGTGGGCAGACCAGGATTCGGGGGCTCTCCCGCCGGGGTTAGTGCCAAATCGGCGGGGCGAGTGCCTTGCCATTGCGCTTTGACAGGTCAAGCCGGGGCGGTTACGATGGCCGCCGTTGTCTATGAACGCTTAGGGAGGTACACGCATGAATCGTAGAGACTTCATGAAGGCCTCAGGGGCCACGGGGCTTTCGCTGGCTGTCCCGCACTCGCGCGTCCGGGGGGCCAACAACGACATCCGGTTGGCCGTCATAGGCATTGGCGGGCAGGGGGCCAACCACATCAACTGGTTCCGCAGGATTCCCGGTGTGCGGGTCGTTGCCATCTGCGATGCGGATAAGAACTTTCTCCAACGGGAGCAGAAGAAATTCACCGACCGCAGCGAGAAGGTGGACACCTACGTGGACTGCCGCAAGCTGCTCGACGACAAGAACATCGATGTCGTGACCACGGCGACCCCGAACCATTGGCATGCCTTGGTCACGGTCTGGGCCTGCCAGGCGGGCAAGGACGTCTACGTGGAGAAGCCCGTCTGCCACAACATCTGGGAGGGCCGCCGGATGGTCGAGGCGGCCCGCAAGTACAACCGCATCGTGCAAGCCGGGACCCAGCGTCGCTCGGACGTGGGACTCCGCGAAGCGATCGACTACATTAACCAGGGCAATCTCGGCAAAGTCCGGTTGGTGCGCGGCTTTGTCATTGGCCGCCGGGACAGTGTCGGCAAGGTCGATGGGCCCCAGCCCGTACCCGAGTCGGTCGACTATAACCTCTGGTGCGGTCCCGCGCCGCTGACGCCGCTGATGCGGAAGAATCTGCACTACGATTGGCACTGGGTCTGGCCCACCGGCGACGGCGATTTCGGAAACAATGGTATCCACTATATCGATATTTGCCGCTGGATCACCGGCCAGAAAGGATTAGCGCCGCGGGTCGTCAGCCTGGGTGGGCGCTTCGGCTACGTCGATGACGGCCAGACGCCAAACACCCAGATCGTGTTCCTTGACTATCAGCCGGTGCCGATTCTCTTCGAGATGCGCAACCTGCCGCGCGCGAAGGGCGATTCGACGATGGATCACTATCGCGGCGTCCGCTACGGTATCGTCGTCGATTGCGAGAACGGCTACTTCGCGGGCGGCTGGGCCTACGATTGGAGCGGCAAACGGATCAAGCAGTTCCGTTTGACCGAAGGAGCGGGTCATCACGAGAACTTCATCCAGGCGGTTCGCAGCCGCAAGGTCAGCGATCTCAACGCGGATATCCTCGAAGGGTACCTGTCCGCGGCCCTGTGCCACATGGGCAACATCTCCCAGCGCCTGGGCAAGGAAGTGTCGCGTGACCAGATCGTGGCGAGCTTCAAGGGTAATCCGGACCTCATGGAGTCCTGCGAGAGATTCCAGGAGCACCTGCTTGTCAACGGCGTGGACGTCAAGCAGACGCCGCGCACGCTCGGCCCCTGGCTGACCATGGATCCGCAGACGGAGAGATTCACCGGCGACTTCGCCGACGAGGCCAACAAGCTCGCGCGCGGCGCCTACCGCGAGCCGTTTGTGGTTCCCGAGCAAGTGTAACACGAAGTGGTTCTCGTAGGGCGAGCGTCCGCGCTCGCCTAAGGACGTCGCGCGGGACGCACGACCTACGAAGAAGGGAGCGGCATGGCGCAACTCGATACGATGGCGGTGGCACGGGTTCCCTGGTGGCGCTCGCTCGGGCCGGCCCTGATCACGGCCTGTGTGGTCTTTGGGCCGGGCAGCCTGTTGGTCACCTCCAATGTCGGCGCGAAGTACGGCTACGAGCTGCTCTGGCTGCTCGTGGTGACGGGGGTCCTGATGGGCGTCTTCATGACGACGGCGGCCCGGATCGGCGTCATGGGCGGGGCGACGCCCTGCACCCTGATCGCCGCTCATCTCGGCCGGCTCGCGGCGGTCATCATCAGCATCAACCTGTGCCTGATCTGTGCCTCGTTTCAGTTCTCGAACAATCTTGCGGTCGCGGCGGCGTTCGACTCGCTCGGCGTCAAGCGGCTGTTCGGCGAGGCGGCCCAGATGACCGCGCGGACGAAGAGCCTGATCGACACGGGTGTCCTGTTGGCCTTCAACTCGCTCGTCATCGCTTCCATCTTCGCGCTGCGCCAGATCTACAAGGGTCTCGAGCGGATCATGAAGATCATGGTGGGCGTCATTCTCACCAGTTTCCTCGTTAACTTGCTCATTATCCGCCCTGGCTTGGGCGCTATTCTGGCCGGACTGATCCCGGGTCTGCCCGAGGGGCTGCCGCTCAGCCTGCCGGTGCGCACCGAGACCGGCGTTTCGGACCCTATGGTTCTCGTCGCCGGATTGCTCGGGACAACCTTCTCCGTGGCGGCCGCCTTGTTCCAGGGCAATCTCGTCCGCGAGAAGGGCTGGACGATTCGCGACTACGACCGCAGTATCGGCGACTCCATCACGGGCGTCGCGGTTCTGACCGGCGTCAGCGCGATGATTATGATCACCAGTGCCACCCTGCTGCGGGGTCAGCAGGCCAACGATATCAGCGTCCTCGCGACGCAATTGCGGCCGCTGCTTGGTCCCGTGGCGGGCGTGCTCTTTTCCGTGGGGCTGCTCGCGGTGGCGATGAACCCCTTCGTCATCAATGCGATGATCGGAGGCACGGTGCTGGCGGACGGCTTCGGCAAGCCCGCCCGCCTGAGCGATCCCTGGCCGCGCCGATTCACCGTCGTCGTGCTGCTGGTCGGCATGAGTGTCGCCATGGCGGTGCTCCACGCGGGCATCAAGAAGGTGGACGCGATCATCTTCGGCCAGGCGCTGACGGTCCTGGGCAATCCGCTGATGGCCGCCGCCATTCTCTGGCTGGCGAATCGAAGGGACATCATGCGCGAGAAGCGCAATACTCTGGTCCTGAACATCCTGGGCGGCGTGGGTCTCGTGGTCGTGCTCGTGACCGCCTTTCGTGTCTTGTATCTGTTGATCCTCAGATTCAGTTGAGATGGGAGTTTGCATCATGAAGATTACCTACCGAATTTGCGTCCCTGTGCTCGTCGGGGTGGTCCTCGCCGGCTCTGTAGCGTGTGGCAGACAGGTGAGTCAGGCAAGCCCGGTCGATCGTATGCTGGTGGAGTACTTCCAGAGCGAGACGAAGAAACTCCAGGACCAGTGTCTGAGCGACATCAAGACGGTTGATGACTGGAAGGCCAGGCGGCCGGTCTACCACCAGCAGTTGCTCGAGATGCTCGGGCTCGACCCATTGCCGGCGAAGACGCCGCTCCACGCCACCACGACCGGCACGGTCGATCACGAGCAGTTCACCGTGGAGAAACTGCACTACCAGTCCGTGCCCGGATTGTACGTGACCGCGAATTTGTACATCCCCAAGGGGCTCACCAAGCCCGCGCCGGCGGTCCTTTACGTCTGCGGTCACGGCAACGTCAAGAAGGATGGCATCAGCTATGGCAGCAAGGTCTCCTACCAGCATCATGGTGAGTGGTTTGCTCGGCACGGGTACGTCTGCCTGACCATCGACACGCTTCAACTGGGTGAGATCGAGGGTATTCACCACGGGACCTACCGCTATAACATGTGGTGGTGGCTCTGCCGGGGCTACACGCCGGCGGGTGTCGAGGCGTGGAACTGCGTGCGTGCGCTCGATTACCTTGAAACCCGCAAGGAGGTCGATGCCAGCCGCATGGGCGTGACCGGCCGCTCCGGCGGCGGAGCGTACAGTTGGTGGATCGCCGCCATCGACGAGCGGATCAAGGCGGCCGTCCCCGTGGCGGGCATTACCGACTTGCAGAACCACGTCGTCGACGGCTGCGTCGAGGGGCATTGCGACTGCATGTTCATCGTCAATACGTACCGCTGGGACTACCCGCTGGTAGCGGCGCTGGTGGCGCCGAGGCCGCTGCTGCTCTCCAACAGCGACAAGGACACGATCTTCCCGCTGGAGGGGGTCATGCGGGTCCATGAAAAGGCCCGGCGCATCTATCGCCTGTATGGGGCCGAGAAGAATCTGGGTGTGCACATCACCGAGGGGCCGCACAAAGACACGCAGGAACTGCGCGTACACGCGTTCACGTGGTTCGACCGTTTCCTCAAGGACGAGAACCAACAGATTGACGTTCCGGCGGTCCCGCTTTTGCAGCCACAGCAACTGCGGGTCTTTGCGAAGCTTCCGGAAGACCAAATCAATACGAAGATCCACGAGACATTCGTCCCCGCCGCCTCGCAGTGCGGCGTGCCGCAGTCGAAAGAGGAATGGACAGCCCTGCGGGACGGATGGATGGAAGACCTGCGCGAGAAGGTGTTCCGCGGTTGGCCGACCGAACGCGAGGCCGGACCACTCGATGTGGACCAGGTCTTCACGGCCGAAACGGACGGCATCCGCCTGACGGCCTACGATTACTACAGCCAGCCCCACGTGCGGCTGAGGCTCTTTCTTGTGTCTCCCGCTGATCTGGTGGACCCCATGCGCGTCACCCTGATGGTGCTGGATGACTCCGCTTGGACGCAGTGGCTGTCGGGAATGAGAGTCAAGTTCGCGGATCGGCTGGGTGCCTATAGTCTGCCCGGTGCCGATCCGGCTGGTTTCGAGGAACTGCAAAAGATGCTCAAGGCAGAGCGTGGCCTGTTCGCCTACCTCTGCCCGCGCGGGCTGGGGGCGGCCGCCTGGACTGGCGACGAGAAGAAGCAAACCCAGATCCGACGGCGCTTCATGTTGCTCGGACAGACGCTTGATGGCATGCGGGTATGGGACGTCCGTCGGACGATCCAGGCGCTGGGGCAAATCGACGAAATCAAGGGTATGACGCCTGCAGTGCTGGCACGCGGCACTATGGCCGGTGTGGCCCTGTATGCGGCGCTGTTTGATCTCCGGATTGAGCGTCTTCATCTGGTTGATCTGCCGACGACGCACCGTGACGGGCCCATCTTCCTGAATGTCCTTCGCTACCTGGACGCGTCGCAGGCCGTGGCCCTCGCGGCGGAACGCACGAACATCGTCTTCGGCGGGCGGAACACCTCCGTGCCGCCATTCGCGGCATCCGTGGCCGAAAGCCTCGGATGGGACCGGCAGCGGCTCCGTGTGGAACCCTGGTAAGTCGCGGGCACTAAGGGCCATGTCCACGCGTGTGGACAGGCTCTCTCATGGACGGGGCCATGCCTACGCGAGCGTAGGTCCGCCACCGGGCCGAGGGGCCAGACTCAGACTCTGGGTGGCACGGACAGACTTGTTTGTCCGTGGACTTCGGTCCTACATTCCCGCGACGTGATGGCTCATCGGGGCTACCGCACCGCCATCGGGAAGGCGGAAGGGCTTGTCGCCAAAGTTGACCGTGACGACTACACCGTTGGCGAACTGTGTTTGTTGGACCCTGCGATCCGCCGTCAGGAAGCGATGGTCCGTCATCTCGGAGTAACCCACGGCCCGGGCTACCGTGCAGGTGTTCTTGTAGCTCTGAGCGAAGCGATCCTTGCTCTTCTCCCAGAAATCCCTTGTGAACATGAACATAGGCGGCGTGCCATAGAGGGTGTTGAACAGGTCGCGCTTGGTCCACAGGGCCGGCAGCTTGTTGTTGTAGTCGCCCCAATACCACTGGGCGACGACGCAGTCGTGGTAGACCAGTTCCCACAGCGGCAGGCGGTACTGATGGCCGAGCTGGTATTTGGCGACCCGCTCGGGGACCTCATCCCAGATCCTCTGCATCTGCCGGCCGGCGTCGGGCACGCGGTAGGGCCCGAGGCTGAGCATCCCTTCGAAGTAATGCACGAAGGGCACCGCGGCATCGTGGCCCGTTTCGCTGCCGGTCACCAAGTGCATGTCCCGCGACATGTAGCGCAGCAGTTCCATCTTCCAGTGCCGGCTGTCGCCGCGGGTCATCAGGTGGTCGGGATCGTAGCACTCGCGCCAGGGCGAGGCGGTCGTCGTGTCGATGAAGCGGCAGCGGTAGGGGTGCGTCGCCTGGTCGGCGGGCACACGCTCGGCCGCGTACTTCAATGCCTGTTTGTCGCACAGGACCGCGCAGGGATACATTTGCCCATCCTTGCCGCGGACCTGCCAGCCCTTGCGCCAATCGCCTTTCTCATCGAGCATGATGTCGTGCGGCCAGGCGCTCTGGGTCCAATCGGAATGCACACCGCGAAGCTGCGTCTTGACGACGTTGGGGTCCATCAGGTCCTGGTAGATGTCGTAGCGGCTGGTCAGGACGCCGCGCATCTGGTTCATTGCCTGGATCACGTCAGGGTTCTGGCGATTGCTCCAGAGAATCCGGTCGATGCCCTGGGACTGCATCGCCTGGAGCATGGCGAGAGCGTCTTTCTCCCAATACCACACGTTGACCGCCCCGATCAGCAGGTCCACGTTTGGGTTCTCGCGGCGCTTCTCTGCGAGCGTCTTGAGCAGGCCGGCCTCTTTCGCATGGGCCCGGTAGCGCTTGCACATCGCTACGTGGCCGCCTTTGTCGAAGAAGACGTACCGCAATTTCCGGGCGTATCCAAACTTGCCCATCTGCGGGTCCCATTCGGGCGCGATATACAGCTTGCCATCGGCACGCGCAATCTGAATAGAGGCATCATCCGGCGTCTCGATAATTACCATGTACCCGCGCTGCCCATCCATAGCACCCCAAAAAGGCATGCAGATGCCGTGACCGCCATAGGCGATAAGCTTGCGAGTCTCGACCGTGGCATCTTCGACGGGATACGAAATCCCCTCGTTCATGGGAACCACCAAATAGGTGCCCGCCTCCGTGACGAAGGGATGGAGGTAGCGCAGGGATTGCTTCATCTGTCCCTGGCCCGCGAGGGCAACGGTGAACTCCGGCTTGCTCGCGTCCACCTCCAGTCTCACCGGTACGCTCAAGCCTGTGCGGGTATCCTGCCAGGTCGCTGTGAGTCCGCGTCCCTGGGCGGCGACATCCGTGATTTTACCTGGCGTCACCGCCTTCTGTTGCCAGCGCTGCTTGGTTCTCTTGTCCACGACGAGCAGTGTCCCATCGGCGGGACTGAGCGATACCGAGATGGTGACATTCTCCGCCAGGGGAGGATTGCCTGCCGCACCAAGGCAGGGGGGCAGGCCCAGACAGAGAACGCTCAGAATCGATACGATCCAATACCCAACTGACTCGGAACTTCGAATAGTGGCTCCCATGGGACCTGGTCTTCCTTTCAGCATGGCTCGAACGATTGCACGAAACACGGTGGTCATTATAGGTGCCGCCGTGTCGTGGAGCAAGGGGGCGAGGAACCTTGCCTGTCTCCCTAACTCTTGGAGGGACATCGCTTTACGGCTGGGTCCTGCTCCGCGGCCGGAAAAATCCCGACATCTCTTGATTTGGCGAGCAGGTCTCGATAGAATAAGGTTGTTAGCCTGTGGTCGACGGCTGGAGGACGGACCATGCAGTGGCATCGATTCACAAACCGCCGGGGGCACAAGGGGGTCTCTGCGCAGTCTTTTCCATACACCACAATTGAGCGAGGAGAACACATGAGTATTCTGAAGAGAGCAATCTGGGCATCAATGATCGCAATCGTCTTGGTGGGGGTGGCGTCCGCCAACTGGTCGGATTCCTTCGACGGCGGCAAGCTCAACCTGAAGTGGACGTTCGTATCGTTTCCCCAGGTGACGGGCACCTTCAAACAGACCGTCACGCCCGGAGAGGCGGGGAACTACTACCTCACGTTCACGGAGACCACCGCGGTGGCCAAGGGTGGGTCGGCCTTTGCCGCAGGCTTCGGCAGCACGGAGAAGTTCAAGGATGTCCGCGTGGGCGCCATGTTGAACCTGGCCGCCGACACCCGTTACAACTACTACGGCTTGATGGCCCGCGGCAGTTACTTCATCGACCCGGACGGCAAGATGACCGGCGTGGCCCCCGGTTTCGTAGCGGATGGCTACATCCTGCACATCGACTACAGCAACGGACCCGCGAATCTCAAGCTCGACCTTGAGAAGGTCAAAATGAATCAGAATGTGATGGACAAGAACATCGAAGTTGCCGTCCCCAGTGCACTGAACGCCCGCAGCTACTACGCGGAGTTGGAGGTGGTCGGAGAGGGCCCGGTGTATGTGACGGGACGCCTCTATGAGTTCAAGGGCGGTCCGCTGGTGGTTCAGACCCCCACGATGGTCGACACCGACGCCAAGGATCCGTGGGAAGATGAGAAGAAGCAGGAGAAGGTCTACAAGGAAGGGCTCTGCGGCATCTTCGCCCAGAATGAACAAGGGGATGGGGAGCCGGCCGGCTTCAAGTGCACCTGGGACGACGTGTCCGCCGTCTCCGACTTCCTCCGGGACCCGAGCCTGGTCATCGACGACTTTGAGTCCTACGCCGACAACGCCCAAATCGCGACCGCCTGGGTTGACAATCTGACCGATGCGGGCCTGGACTACACCTTCCTTGACACCGGCACGGTGTACGAGGGCTACAAGGCCCTGCGTCTGGAAGTTCAGAATCAGTTCGAGCCGTACACGACGGAGGCCATCCGCACCTTCGCCGCACCGCAGGATTGGACGGTGGGCGGAACCGATATGCTCTCGATCATGTTCCATGGATACTACCGTGATGCCGATCAGCAGGATGACAAGTACCATGCCAATGTGGAAAAGCCCCTGTACGCGAAGGTGACGGATGCCGCCGGCAAGGAGGCGACCTTCACTCTCCCGTCGTATGCTGTGCAATCCAGCTCCTGGCGTTCCTGGGATATCTCGCTGGCGGATGTCACCGCCGCCGGCGTGGATGTCAAGACTGTCAAGAAGCTGACGATTGGCGTGGGCGATGGCAAGGTCTCGACTCAGACCGGCCCGGATATCGATCTTATCTTCATCGATAATATCCGCCTCGGCTTCCTGCCCAAGGCACTGTAAGGTTACGAATGAGTCTGCCTCCTCGGTGGAGGCAGGCAGATGACACAGATGGGCGGCAGAACACGAATGGCGTGTTCTGCCGCTCGCCATCGTTTTCGTGGCATGGGCATCTTGTCCATGCTGGGAGTCCCCCAACGTATTCTCTCGCGTTCGCAAGCCCAGTCACAGGGCCATCGTAGCCCCGTTCTTGCACGGGCAGGATGTGCGGGCCACTATGCCCTTGCGGGCATACGACGAACACGCACGACTTACCCTTCGATCTCCAGAACCAGGATCGACTTGGCGGGAACCGTCGCCCGGAAGCCGCCTTCCGTCACTTTGGCGCCAGTGAAGGCGGCGGGCTCGACGTTCTCCGGCTTTTCAAAGGTGTTGTGCGCGGTGATCTCCCCGGCCGTGAGGATCTGTCCGCTGATGCGCTTGGCTTTGGCGTCCTGCAATTGGGCATTGACTTCGACCGCATTATGTGGATCGATGTTGATCAGTGACACGTGGACCTTGCCGGCGCTGTCCCGCGAGGCCGAGACGTTCAGCGCGGGGAGCTTCTCGCCTGCGAACGCATACTCCGGGCCGGCCAGTTCGGTGGGCAGGAGTGTCGCGTCGTGGTGTACTTTGTAGAGATAGTAGACATAATAGGTCGGCGTAAGCAGCATCTTGGCGCCGTCGGTCAGGATCATCGCCTGCAGGACGTTGATCGTCTGGGCGATGTTGGCCATCTTCACGCGATCCGCGTGATTGTTGAAGATGTTGAGCGTCAGGCCCGCCACCATGGCGTCCCGGAGCGAGTTCTGCTGATAGAGGAATCTCGGATTCGTTCCCGGCTCGGTGTCGTGCCAAGCGCCCCACTCGTCGAAGACGATCGCGACGCGCTTCTGCGGGTCGTACTTGTCCATGATCTTCTCATGCCCGTTGAGAAGCTCCTCGATCCGCAGTGCCCCCCGCAGATTCGAGAACCAGTCGATCTCCGTGAATTTCGTGGCGGAGCGGCTCTTGCTGCCGGTGCCGCAGTAGTAGTGCGGGGCTATACCATTCATCATCGGCCGTCGGCTTGTGAGGTCCCGCATCAGCACCTCGGTCCATTCGTAGTTGGCGCCGCTCGGCCCGCAGGCGATCTTATAGATCTGGTTGCCGCTGAAGTTCTTCACGTAGGTCTGGTAGCGCCGGTACTGGTCGGCGTAGTATTCCGGCCGCATGCTGCCGCCGCAGCCCCAGTTCTCGTTGCCGACGCCGAAGTACTTCAGCTTCCACGGCTGCTCGCGGCCGTTCTTGCGCCGCAGGTCCGTCATGGGGCTCTTGCCGTCGAAGGTGATGTACTCGACCCAGTCGGCCATCTCCTCGACCGTGCCGCTGCCGAGATTGCCGCAGATGTACGGCTCGCAGCCCAACTGCTCGCACAGGTCGAGAAACTCGTGCGTGCCAAAGTGGTTGTTCTCGGTCACGCCGCCCCAGTGAGTGTTGACCATGGTGGGGCGGTTCTCGCGCGGGCCGATGCCGTCCTTCCAGTGGTACTCGTCGGCGAAGCACCCGCCCGGCCACCTGAGCACCGGGATCTTGATCTCCTGCAGGGCCTGGACCACATCGTTGCGAATCCCCCGCGTGTTCGGGATGGGACTGTCCGGCCCGACCCAGTACCCCCCATAGATGCAGGTGCCCAGGTGTTCCGAGAAGTGGCCGTAGATGTTCCGGTTGATGACGTCCTTGCCCTGATCGGCCTTGATCGTCAGTTGGGCGGTCTTACCTTCTGCCGCGACCGAGCTCGCCGAAAGGGCAAGCGCCACGGCAAGAGCCACACCGATGATCCGTGCCTTCATTCCTGTTGCCATGTCATTCTCCTAACCCTGTTTGATCCTGCTGTGCTTACTCATGTCATTGCGAGGAGTGCAGCGACGAAGCAATCTCCCATCGTATCATCGCTGGACCGGCGCGATGCGGTCTCCCTGTGGTGCCGGGGGTGTCCAGACGTCTTCGCCCGGCCGAGTCCCGCGGACAGAATCTCTCCTTGTCAGATTTCGAAAATCCTTGATCCGATGGAACGTCAGGTAATTGGCGTCATGCTGGCGGGGAGCCGCGGCAGTGCCTTCGCCCCAAGCAGTCCGGGAAGCAACAATCATGTCGTCCCCCTCGAACAGCCAGTCCAGATACTGGCAACCGTGCTTACTCACATCCGGATGGTACAGGACGATGCACCGCATCTCCCAATTCCGCAGATCGGCGGACCGCATCAGGGCAACCGCGTTGCGGACGCGCCCCGGGTCCGGGTCTTTGTGCTTCGGCAGGACGGGATTGGACAGCGTCCAGTACATCTTGGTCGCAGGGTCAAAGCGGATCGTGAATTTTTTGGCCCCGCCGGGGAAGTCGACGAATCCGGTGGCGGGATCGAACGTGGCCTTGGCCCCATCCGCGCTGATCTCGATGATGGCGGCCTTTTCACTTCCCGCCCGATAGTCCACGCGCAGCATATCGACGACCTTTCCCTCGGGCGTGACGACCGCATTGCCCTCCAGCCACCCTCGGAACTCGCCGCCCAGCCACCGCGGGTCCCGCCCGAGATGGTTGCTCGACACCCAACTGTCCGCCTTGAGCAAGTCGCTATCCATGGGAGCCGACATCATGAACGCCCGGAAATGGCTGCCCCAGCCGCCCGGCCCCATAGCGTCTTCCATCGCCCGCCAGATCCGACCCCGGTGCACCACGATCGGCACCGGCGCACAGTGATACTCGCCGTCATCGATGAGCAGCCCCGAGCTCTTGTCCTTGGGCTCGGTCCAGGTGATGCCCTCATCCCGGGACCGGCTGATCACGACATACCCATGCTGCTTACTGGTCCCGATCAGGTACGCGTCGCCCTGATGGACGAAGATACTGGCCCAATACATGCCCTTGACGGTCGCGACCCGCTCCCACGACAGCCCGCGGTCCACCGACCGAAAGACGGGACTGACAGCGATCGTGTTCTCGGTGGACTTGGGCCCGAACTCATCGTGCTTGGCGAGATAATGGCCGTTGGGCAGCACGGCGATCCCCGGCGACCCGACATAGATCTTCGTGTCGGAGGGGATATAGTTGATGACCACCCCTGGCGGCTCCTGGGCCTTTGCCGACCCCAGCGCCAACAGGACGATAACGATTGCGAAGTGAAGACGATTGGATCGCGACATATCTTGGCCCTCGACTACCGAAGTCCCCGGTTGACAGTTCCCGGCTGTCAGTTGGCTGTGAACTGCGATCTGACAACTGTGAACTGCGGTATCGCCGCGAAGTATACTCGCCGCCCGGCCCCGCCCGCAACTCTTTGTAGGTTGGGCGTCCCCGCCCGACTCCTTCCGGCTTCCTGCCTAATTGGCTTTGTTTTGCACATTCTGTCGCAGCGGGGCTTGCCGCTCCGCGCCCATTTACGGACACCTGGGGCCAATTGGCTTTGTTTGGCAGGATTGGCCTCCTCCCTGGGAACGCCGATCTCCGGATCGGCACAAGGATGGAAATTGGCTTTGTTTCTCGCCGACGCCGAACCCGTGATTTCCCCCATAACTCATTTCTTTTGCGGCGGTTACCTTCTGTGTAGCCGCTCGCAAAATTGGGTTTGTTTTGCACAATTCGCCCCACGTCCCCCAGGCCCCGTTCCGCCCGGCCCCGCGGGGATTGGCTTTGTTTTGCATGATCGGAACCCGGGGCTGGCCGAAGGGCAGGCGTCGCGCCGCCGATCCGTCTCCAATCCGCAATCCGCAATCGAGGAATTGGCTTTGTTTGTACGACTGGCCCCCTGGGGCCGACCCGCCAACTCCCCGAAATTGGGTTTGTTTTGCGCGCCGGCCTCCTGGGAACGCCGATCTCCCGATCGGCATAGTGACGGGAATTGGGTTTGTTTTGCACAATGGCTCCCTTCCGGCCCAGAGGGTCCGCGTCCATTTCCGGACACCCGCCGAAATTGGCTTTGTTTTGACAGCAGCCCCACGCCCCACGTCCCACGAAACAAGCGTCGCAACCGCTACCGTTTGATACGTGCCACTTCAAACTTGAGACTCCTCTTTCAACCGACTACTGACTACCGACTACCGGCTACTGTCTTCCGTCATCCGTCGTCCCTTTCTCACGGTCTCCAATTTATGATCCTCGATTCTGTTGGGTTAATATTATACAAATTATATGGTTGTTTGTCAATAAAAATCCTGGTCAAACGCAGGATCAACTCGCGCAGAGACGCGGAGGCGCAGAGAACCCGAAGCTGGGGCCGATTTTGAATCATTCGGGTTCATTCCCCGCGGCTTGCCGCGTGGAAGCGGTAAGCCGATTGTTTCGATACCTCGCAGCTTGCTGCGAGGTAGTTCATTCCTGCGTCCGCGTTCGGCTACGCTCAGGGCTGGCTCTGCGTCTCCGCGCGAGACATAATTCTCTTTATCCTCACGACTTATGGCCCAAAAACCAGTTAGCCACAGATTTCGCCGATTGGCACAGATTTTCGGAGAGAAGAAAGGGCGGAAAGCAAGAGGAAGAGACAACTGGCAGCATTCGGCCTTCCTCCGCCCTCTTGAATCTTCGAAAATCGGCGTAATCGGTGGCTTCGCTAACTCATTTCCGTCTGGAGACTTACAGCATGGCCCCTCAGAAAGCGTGTCCAGAAAAACGAGTTGTTGCGGCTTGGCAGTGCCAGGGGCCGCAGAGGGAATGCCGCCGCAGACGCCGTCCCTTCGACAAACTCGGGGCAGGCTCTAAGCAGAGCCGAAGGAGGAACGCCGATCCACGCCGGTCCTCTTTCTGTCATTCCCGCGGAGGCGGGAATCCAGCTTCTGCCACCACGAAGGCCTACGAAGAAAGGGCTCATCCGGTTCTTCCGTACTTCGCCCAAAGGAGCAAGAGGGCGACGGAAAGACGGAGAAGAGAAGAGGCGGTTCAGGGGCGAAGCTCGCTGGGGCGGTTCCATCCCGGGGTTGGCCGCCGCCGCGCGCACGTTCCCT
>CAYHAJ010000195.1:0-8480 GCA_964354535.1 uncultured Pirellulales bacterium | reverse complement strand
TTCCCACCACAGGCGGGGATAATCCAACCCTTCGGCAATCTTCCAGATGTCCTCCGTCCCGTTGGCCGTCTCGCCCACGAAGTCCCAGCCAGCATCCAGGAACGTCTTGGCCGTTTGCATCTCGGCCGTCGTCTTGCCTGTGCCGCCGGCACTGGTGGCTTGCCGCGAGGTCTGGGTGTCCCAAAAGCACTGGGTCACAACAGCATAGAGGGTATAGCAGACCCCCCCAATGCACTCCCCGTTTCCCACCAGTCCACCGACAGACCACCCACCCGTGACGACGCCGGCGCTGTAGCTCTGGATCACGTGACCCCACTGGTTGTCTCCCACCAAGCCGCCCGCGTCGTGGCTGCCGCTGACTGCACAATCGCTGTAGCAGGCATTCACGTGGCCTTCGATGTTGGACCCCACCAGCCCGCCGACACTCCCCCATTCCCCAATGCCAGTAACCGTCCCACTGCTGAAGCACTGGGTCACCGCGCCGCCGCTGTTGTCTCCCACCAGCCCGCCAACATTACCACCGCCACTGACTATCCCGGTGCTGTGGCAACGAGTCACAGAACCGTTGTTCCACACCGCCAGGCCACCGGCATCGCCTGAACAGGTTATGTTGACATCCACGACACCCAGGTCCTTGACCTGCGCTGCAGATGCGAGTTGGCCAAATAGTCCCACATGGCCTTGGCCTGTGATCGTCAGGTGCGAGATGGCGTGGCCATTGCCATCGAACGAACCTGTAAACCGTGGAATGGGCGCCGTGGCCCAGTGGATGCCTGAAAGGTCGATCGAGGCAGTCAGGCGATAGTGAGCAGAGAGACTATAGTGGATGATCGCTCCCAGTTCCAGGGCACTTGATATGTGATATGGGTCTTCAGCCGTTCCTTGGCCTTGCAGTGTGGGCGGATTGTATCCACTGAGTATCGCAAGAACCGGATAGCCTCCTTCTTCCGGCATCTGCCAGACCTCATGGGTTCCATTATTCATTTCGTCGGCGAAGTCCCAGCCGGCATCCGAGTAGGTCTGCATGTCTTGCATCTCGGCGGTGGTCTTGCCGGTGCCCCCGGCACTCTTGGTCTGGCCTGAGGTCTCTGTGTCCCAGAAAGACAAATTGGTCTGACCGCCCACGTTATCCGATCCGACGAGACCGCCAACTTCCTCGTCCCCGGATATACTGCCTGCGGCGTGACAGCATAGAATCTCACCTCTGTAACGGCTCTCCAAGCCGCCCCTGCTGTTGCTCCCAACCAAGCCCCCGACGGCTCTCTTTCCCGCCACACTCCCGACGGAGTAGCAGTTCACAATCGTCCCACCGTTGGACCCCGACAGCCCGCCGACATTCGTGTCGCCGTGAACCGAACCGGTGCTGTAGCAGCGTGCCAGGGCACCGCCGTTGTGACCTGCCAACCCGCCAATTGTATCCCCCTGCCCACTGACTCCCCCCGTACTGTAGCACTGAGTCACACTACCACCATTGTTCTGCCCCACCAGCCCCCCCAAGCAGCCATCGCCACTGACCGCACCGGTGCTGTGGCACTCGCTTACATCGCCCTCGTTGGACCCCACCAACCCCCCACCTAAGTGACCACTGATCGTGCCGACGCTGTAACAGTGGGCAATGGTACCGAGGTAGTTATCCCCGACCAGCCCGCCGGCCCAAGCGGTGGCGCTGACCGCATCGGTACTGTAACAATGGGTCACAGTACCGTCATTCTGCCCCACCAGACCGCCAGCATAGGCGCCTTTGACTTCGCCCGAGCTGTAGGACTGAGTAATGAACCCTTCATTCTCCCCGACCAGCCCACCGACATACCCGTACTCATAGATGTTACCGACCGCACCTATGCCGTAACACTGGATCACAGATCCCGCGACATTGAACCCCGCCAGTGCCCCGACGCAGCGGCCTGAACCGCTCACGTTGACATCCACCACCCCCAGCCCCATGATCTTGGCCCCTTGATCCAATCGGCCGAACAGTCCCAAGTACTCCTTCCCCAGAATAGTCAGATGCGAGATCGCGTGTCCGTTGCCGTCAAAGACGCCGGTGAAGGGAATACCTCGGAATAGCCACATTTCGGGATTGTCATCAGGCGCGATAACGGCCTTGTCGAAGACCTTGCGGCCGGGGAGGTTGGGGTCCAGGTCGATGTCGGCGGTCAGGAGGAAGTGCTTGTCGTAGTCGTCGGGCGTCTCGCCGAGGGCGATCAGATCGGCGGCTGTGGCGATCTGGTACGGGTCGTTCGGCTCCCCCGTCCCGCCGCTGTATTTGGCATAGACAGGTAAGCCGAGAAGGCAGACTGCCATCAGGAAAGGAATTGTCCGCAGGGCTCGGGGAGACTGGACTGACACCATTTCTGGTCCTCCATCCCCCCAACTCCAAGCAAAGGCGCCGACTTGGCCGCCGGTAAATGGGCTACTGACTCACTACGGAATTGCCATCCTATAGTATAACCAACGGGCCTTGTCTGCGTCAATTTCAAATCCCTGCAAATCGCTATGATAGACCCGATGCGGTCAGTGTTCCCAAACCGAGCGGTTTGTTAACGCTCTGAGATCCCGCGATAACAAGAGTTTTGGCGATTGAGGCTGGCTGGGTGTGATTCCGGGGATTCTGAGCAAGACGCGGCCAAGATGGCCGCGACACAAACGCCTTACGGCGTCACTGCAAACGCGGTCTCAGACAAGTACGCGATCGAATGCCACTTCGGTGTGGTCAGCGTCGGCGAATCTGCCGTAGTACAACTCGGCTTTCATACCCAGATGGGAGAGCAGACGGTCGAATACTCCCGCGATCCGGTTCATGTCCTCGCCGGGGCGGTCTTCAATCTTCGACGCAGGGTCCGTTTGAAATCCCGGGATCTTCTCGGCAAGCAGCCGGTAGTAGATGCAGTCCTCGTGGTTGATCAGCACCGCCCGCGTGACGGAAGGGAAGGCCCGGTGGATCAGCTCGAACCGATCCTTCATGAACTTGAATTCCTTCGGCAGTCTCTCGGGATTCGCGAGCACACCCGCCCCACCGCCAACGACGACCGGGATGTACTGCCCCTTCGCCAAGCCCAGCTCGTTCTCGATGAATGGGACGAACGCCGTCTGGAGCCGCGGGTCGCCGCAGTAGACTACGACCGCCTCCGGATGGGCGTGCGGCAGCGCTTCGTACATGTTCGTGCTCCCTCCCGACTCGGACATGGCCCAGCCCTTTCAAAGCGTTCCTGTTTACGCGTTCTCGGCTTGACCGGGCGGCATCGTCAAGCGAAGCTTGCCGATACCTTCTTCGTGGCGAGGGCGTCCCGCCCTTGCGTCGCGAGGCCATCTTGGCCTCGCTTTGTAAAGCCATAACGCGTCCGTCGCACCCGGACTGCAAGGGCAAGATGCCCTCGCCACGAAGACGCAAGGCCGAGACGGCCTCGCCACACAGCAGCCATCGCCAAGGGCTGCGCCCTTGACGATGCCACCCAGAAATTCAGATTGCTTATCTCAGGCTCAGTAGGTGTCTCAAAAACGAGACCTCACGCCTTCCGACCCTCAAACTGCGAGGCGGACTCTTCCGCGACCGGCCGGGGCGGCTTCAATTCCACCGACTTGGCCGCGACCGGCTTTGTTTCGGCCGATTTGGAGGTCAGGAGTTGCTCCAACTCCTCGATGCTGATGCCCAACTTGCCCAAGAGCGGCTTGAGGTCGATGCCCTGGACCTTCAGGGCCGAGAGGAACTTGAAGACCGTGTTGGGCACGATCGAGCCGAACTGGTCCAGCCCCCGGCCGTTGCCGCCCATGTCGATGATTCTCACTTCGTCGATCTGGCCCAGCGGCGCCGCCACGCTGGAGAAGACGGAGGTCGCGACCTTGCTCATCGCATCGCCGCCACGGTCGATCAGGCCGGGCAGCCGATCGAGAATCAGGATCATGCGGGCATCGGTCGTCATCCTGGCCAGGGCCTCTGCCAGCAGTTTCGTGCCCTCGGCTTCCGCCTTGAGCACCAAGCCCTTCTGGGCGGCGTCGCCTTCCGCCTTGGCCACCAGGGCCTGCTTCGTCTTAGCCGCCTCGCCTTCCGCTTGGGCCAGCATCACCGCCTTGGTCTTCGACGCCTCACCCTCGCCTTCATAGACCCGGGCCTGTCGCTCGCCTTCGGCCCGGCGGATCGCGGCTTCCTTGGCCGCCTCGGCGTTGGTCACCGCGACCTGCTTGGCGGCCTCCGCGTCGATCACCTGCTTGGTCCGGTTGGCCTGGGCCAGCTTGACGACCGTCGCATCGAGCTCCTGCTCTTTGCGGGCGGCTTCCTTGCACTGGACCTCGATCTGGGCTTCCTTCTCCGCGGCATCGCGCTCGGCCTGGCGGACCTTGAGCGTCTTTTCCTGCTCCGCCAGGGCAATTCCAAACGCCTGCTCGGCTTTGGCCCTTTCCGTATCGGCAAGGGTCTTGAACTGGGCCTTTTTCACGTCGCGGTCCCGCTCGGCCTGGGCCACTTGGACCGCGTTGCTGGCGACCTGGATATCCGCCTCGCGCGTCGCGTCGCTGACCTTTTTCTTGGTCTCCGCCTCGGCCTGGGCGGTCTTGATGTTCGCATCCCGGATGGCCTCGGCGACCGACTGCTTGCCGAGCGCATCGATGTAGTGGAACTCGTCCGTGACCTCCTGGATGACGAGCGTGATGATCTGAATGCCGAGCCGCCGGAGCTCTTCCGTGGATTCCTCGACCACCTTCTTGTTGAACGCGTCCCGGTCCCGCAGAATCTCACTGATGTTCAGCTTGCCGATGATCGACCGCAAATGACCCTGGAGGATGTTCCGGACGATCCGCGCCAACTCGTCCTCGGTCTTGCCGAGGAAGGCGGCGGCGGCATTGTGGAGCGATTCCTGCGTCGTCTCAATCTTGTACGTTGCCACGCCTCTGGCGCTGATCTTGACGTTGTCCTTGTTCGGGATGTCATGCTCGTCGATCTCGACCTGCGAGACCCCCGTGGACATTAGCTGGAAGTGCTCGATGATCGGCCACAGCAGCGCGCCGCCCCCGGCGACAACCCGGAAGCCGCGATGCTGCATCTTGCCGTCGGCGTCGAGGTACTTGTACCGACGGCCGTAGAAGATACCCACCTGGTTGGGTGGAATCTTCTTGTAGCGGCTCGCCATGGCCCAGACCACGATCACGAAGGCGACTGCGATCAGCAGAATCATCCCCGCGACCAGAGCTTGGCCGCTCATGGCGGCTACCTGCGGTAGTGCGTTCATGTGTGCCTCTCCTATGTAGGTTCGCGTCTATCGTCCCAAGGTTGCGCAGCTCGTTTCGTGGGTAGTGACGCCGTAAGGCGTTTCTGAAGATATGCTCTTACGAGCACACTACCAACGATCACCGCAACCGGTTCACGATCACTTGCCCTTGTCCTCATCGACGGTGAGGACCGGTCCCCCCACGTTCACGATGCGTACGGCATGGCCTTTCTGCAGGGGGTTGGGACCCTGCAAGCGGGCCGGGTAGGTCCGATATTCGCCGCCGACGCTGACGCCGATCTCCCCGATGCTATCCTTGTCGATCGGCACGGTCACGGTGCCCGCGCACCCGAGCAGGGAATCCGCCCCGATGATGGAGTTGGATTGCTGCTCGGTGAACAGCAGGATGATGCCGTACATGATGGTCGCCAGCACGATGCCGACCGCCACGCCGATCAGGGAGGCGATGGGATATCCGGTGTCATAATAGGAGGCGATGGCGCCCGCCGCCCCAAATCCCATAATGAAGGTGAAAATGACCTTCGTCGAGAAGATCCCGACGATCCCATGAGTGTCCGGGCCGGCATCATGACCGAAATCATGACTGAAGTCATGATCGATCCCCCCGCCCACATCGTGGTCGTGGCCGAACAGAAACGCCCCGGCCACAATGATGAACGCCGCCAGTGCGATCGCTACGAAGATGGCCATAGCAGTCTCCTTCTGGAACCGGGCTTCTACAAACGGAGATCAGGTTTCCCCTTCCCCTGGTGAGCCTGATCTCGGTCTTGCAGACGGCCCTTTATGTAGATAGACGCGGATGTCGTCCCGCACTTTCATGCAAATTGCGCAAAACTATAGCGATTCTCCGGACATCTGTCTATAGCCTCCCAGGCCCTTTTTTATCTCGACTTTCCGCCTGCCGAGGCGCACAATCGCCGCACGCGCTTCGCTGGAAAACATCCCTTTTTCAGAAGTTCGTTGGGAACCATGATCGGCCGGTCATCCGGCACGAGGGGTACGAGCCATGATCGTAGTCAAATCGTTCACCACACCGCTGGTCTGGGCCCTGGTGCTGCTCGTGCTGGGCCTGGCGCTGACCCGGCCGGGCCGAAGGAAGCGCCTTTTCGCGGCCGGCCGCTTACTGCTGCTCCTGGGTATCGTGCTGTTGGCCGGTCTGAGCCTCAAGCCCGTGGCGAACTGCCTCACTTACCCGCTGGAATCCCGCTACCCGCAGCCCGCCCCGGAGGCCCTGGGCGAGCTCGATATTGTCGTAGTTCTGGGGGGTGGCATGCACCCCGCGGGCCAACTCCGGCGTGAAGCCGAGCTTGACGAGTTCAGCTATCCCCGATTCTGCCAAGGCGTCCGCGTTTTCCGGCAGAACAACGTGGGCCTGCTGGCGTTTTGCGGCGGCCCTCCCCGGGCCGGGGCCCAGAGCGAGGCCGAGACGATGAAGACGATCGCCCTGCACTTGGGCGTCCCCGCGGAGAAGATCCTCACGGAGACACAGTCGCATAACACGTTCGAGAACCTCGCCAACGTCGCCCGTTTGCTCCCGGCCGGACAGGGTCGGCGCATCGGCCTGGTGACGTCCGCCGTTCACATGCGGCGCTCCCTTGGGGTCTGTGCCCGGCATTTCCCGCACGATATGGTCGTGCCCATTCCGGTCGATTTCTCTTACGACCCAACTGGCTGGAGCCAGCGAAGTATCGTGCCTACCATCGGCAATCTCGAGCAGAGCAGCAGCGCGCTCCACGAATGGATCGGCCTCGTGTGGTACCAGCTTCGCCACCGGTAGGACGATTCTGCTTGGTGTGTGTTTCCGCAAGCGCACAGGGGTTTGTAGTGTGCTCGTAAGAGCATAGAAGGTATGGAAGATAACGCCTCACGGCGTCACTACAAACGGTGGGGATAGGTCTGGAGGAGTTGACGCGCACCTCATGAAAGGTGGGAATGGAGCCGATGAATTATGTAATGGGACTTTCTCGATTCATAGCGGGCGTTGGCGCAGGCTCGTTGCTGCTCACGACGGTCCTCCTGGCGCAAGGCCCCGCCGTTGCGATCAACGAGTTTCTTGCCTCCAACCAGCGTGGCCTGCTCGACGGCGACGGTAATGCGTCAGACTGGATCGAGTTGTACAACCCCGGGCCGGCGGCCGTCGCTCTGGACGGATGGCGCCTGACAGACGACCGGAACAACCTGCGCCAATGGTCCTTCCCGGCGGGGACGGTGCTGGCGGCCAGCAAGTACCTGGTCGTCTTTGCTTCCGCGCACGTGTCGCCCACCGGCGTTTACATCGACCGCAAGGGATATCTCCACGCCAATTTCGCCCTCGACAAAGACGGGGAGTACCTGGCCCTGGTGTCCGCCAGCGGCGCCATCGTGCAGGAGTATGCCCCGCGCTACGCGCCGCAGCGGGCGGACGTCTCCCACGGGCTATTCCAGGGCACGATGCGTTATTTCGCACCCCCGACGCCGGGGCAGGCCAATGGCACAGGGTACGCCGGCCTCGTGGAGCCGACGACCCACAGCCGCCAGCGGGGATTCTACGATCAGCCGTTCGAGGTGAGGGTCTCCTGCAGCACGCCCGACGCACAGATTCGATACACGCTGGACGGATCGGAGCCGACGGAACAGCGCGGCATCTTGTATAATCCAGGCACAGCGATTCCCATCACGACAACAACGGTTCTGCGGTCCCTCGCCTTCATGACCGGCTGGATGCCCGGGGCCGTGACGACACACACGTATGTCTTCGTCAACGATGTCGCTCGACAACCCCCGGGTCCTCCCGGCTGGCCGACCGACTGGGGCTACGATTCGGAGGTTCGTGGCACCGTCCCGGCCGATTATGCGATGGACCCGCGCGTCGTCCACAGTACGCTGCCCGGTTATTCTGTCCGCGAAGCACTCCTCGACATCCCGACCGTGTCGATCTCGATGCTCCCTGACGACTTCATCAGCCGCACCACCGGCATCTGGACCAATCCACTGAGCCGCTGGGAACGCCAGTGTTCCCTTGAGTACCTTCTACCGGACAACACGGAAGGCTTCCAACACGACTGCAAGATCGAGGTACACGGTGGCTCCAGCCGCCGGCCGTGGCGGATGCAGAAGCACTCGCTCCGCCTGACCTTTACCAGCTTGTACGGTCCCGCGAAGCTGAAGTATCCCCTATTCCCCGGATCGGACGTCGACGAGTTCAACCAGCTCATCCTCCGCGGCGGCTTCTGCGATTCCTGGGCCCTCGTCTCCTGGGATGCGTCCCGCTACCGGCCC